>DAOTYY010000112.1:0-85421 GCA_034434695.1 Anaerolineaceae bacterium | reverse complement strand
ACTTCACCATCCAACAGGGAGGACAGCCCGGTCGCGGTGGTTTGCCCAAAGGCGCTTATCAGATAGTCGCTGTACAAGTCCAGGAGTTTGCCGTTTTTCATACACCAAGTTTACTCAAATCTGCGTAAGGTGAGTTCTTAAGTGAAATTTTTTCTGAAGCTCGCTCATACTTGACATAGTATATTTCTGGCTATACAATCTAACTCACAACTGAACAAGTAACCGACTGGGCGCCCGATCCCCCGGATGGGAGGGCTTAAAGGCGAAGCCGGTGCAAGTCCGGCGCTGTCCCGCAACTGTATGACCGAAAGAGTGATTTTCAAACAGGTCGAGCCAGGTCGCCCACCCAGAAGGTGTTCTCAAAGCCTCGTGGAAAGGAGGTGAGAGCGTTTTTCGATAAAAAACAACTCTCGTTATCACCCCTGTCCAGGATGGGCAGGGGTTTTTTCGTGAGAAGTAGTTTCCATTAAGTAAGAAAGATCAAATGCTTTTTAGAAAACCATGATGGAGAGAACCATGTCTCGTAAATTATTGATCGGGTTGTTTATTCTCGGGTTGCTTCTTGGAGCTTGTACATCAGCGGTTAACCGGTCGTCTGAATCAGATACTCCGATTCCCCCTGTTTCATCTGCCACACCCGTCTCTGATATTGTCCTGTCCGATGGACTGGGGCGTGAAGTCAGGCTTGCGGCAGCCGCCCAACGGGTCGTTTCGCTGGCACCGTCATTGACAGAAATATTGTTTGCAGTTGGTGCTGGGGGTCAGGTGATTGGTCGGGATGACTTTTCTGATTACCCCCCTGAGGCTAAATCGGTTGCCAGCATTGGTTCGACCTACCAGACTTTGAATATCGAAGCCATTCTTGCCCTCAAGCCCGACTTAATTGTCGCCACCGGTATTAATACCCCCGAGCAGATTAAAGCTCTTGAGGATGTGGGCTTAACAGTGTACTACTTTGACAATCCCGCCGATTTCTCCGCTATGTATGAAGATTTGCAAATAATGGGCAGGTTAACCGGTCACGAGCAAGAGGCGGCTGCGCTGGTAGCCTCGCTTCAAAAGCGTGTAGAGGCTGTTGAGCAAAAGGTGGCTGTCTTGACCGAAAAACCCTCTGTATTTTATGAAATTGATGCCATGCAAGACCCTGCCAAGCCGTGGACAACCGGTCCCGGCACTTTCATGGATACTATGATTGGTATGGCGGGTGGGGTAAACGTTGGTGCCGTTTTGAAGGAACCTTGGGCGCAAATCAGTCTGGAGGAGCTCATCAGGCAAGACCCTCAAATCATCATTCTGGGTGACGCAAAGTGGGGAGTTACCCCTGAATCTGTGGCTCAACGCCCTGGTTGGGATGGACTCACCGCAGTAAAAACTGGTGCGATTTTTGCCTTCGACGATGATCTTGCTAGTCGTCCGGGTCCCCGTTTGGTAGATGGTCTGGAAGCTTTGTTTGACATTTTGCATGTTCAGTTTGCAACTGTTCAATAAGCGGTTTTCAGGTGGGCGGGCTTTGTTTACAGTGCGTGGAAGTCTGTATGGTGTTAGCTGGTGGAAGTACGGCTTCCATGCACTGAATATTTGTTGTTTTTCCTGACAGGGACTGAAATGTCTCGATATTCCACTGTAATTGCCCTGATGGCTCTGCTCATAGCGCTGGTGCTCAGTCTGGCGATCGGTTCGGTATCTTTGCCGCTTGACGAATTGATCGGAGCCTTGGTGGGACGTGGGAGCGAACTGGCGAGTTCCATCTTGTGGAAGGTGCGCCTGCCGCGCACAGTATTGATTGCCCTGACTGGCATGGCTCTGGGCGGTAGTGGGGCAACTTATCAGGGGCTGTTTCGCAACCCGTTGGCTGATCCTTATCTGATTGGGGTAGCATCGGGCGCAGGACTTGGCGCAGTGGTCGCGATGAGCTTGCATTGGCCTTATTCCTTCTGGGGGATGATGGCTGTTCCAGTTGCGGCATTTGGGGGCGCGCTGTTAACGGTAACTGTGGTGTATATGTTGGCACGGGTTGGAAAAACTGCGCCGCCCACAACATTGATCCTGGCAGGTGTAGCCATTTCCTCTTTTGCAACTTCACTGACCTCTTTTCTAATGTTGCGTTCTGAAGGTGAGTTGCACCGTGCCATGTCCTGGTTAATGGGAGGCTCTATTCAATTAGGTTGGGTACCCGTCCTTGCTATTTTGCCTTACCTTATCATCGGACTTACGATTCTTGCCTTGAGCGGTCATGCGCTCAACCTGCTTCAATTTGGGGATGAGCAGGCGCAGCAGCTTGGCTTGAATGTGGTTTCGGTGAGAAAAGTTTTGCTGGCTGCTGCGTCATTAACTACTGCTGCTGCGGTGTCATTTTCGGGCATTATTGGTTTTATTGGCTTGGTTGTTCCGCATATCATGCGGCTGTGGTTCGGTGAGGACTATTGTCGGTTGGTTGTGCTTTCGATTTTAGGCGGTGCGAGTGCCCTGTTGGTGTCCGATGTGTTGGCGAGGGTTGTTTTATCACCACAGGAGATCCCGGTGGGAATTGTAACGGCGCTGGCTGGGGCGCCTTTTTTCCTTTGGATTTTACGTCGGGTCAAAAATCAGGGAATGGTTTGATTGGAGACGCAATGTTAAGAATTCGTAATCTTTTTGTTCAATATGGGAATCGTTTAGTCTTGCGGGATGTTTCGCTGGATCTGAGGCGTGGCGAGGTTCTGGCATTAATCGGTCCGAATGGTTCGGGAAAATCCACGCTGGTACGGGCAGTTAGCGGGGTCATTCCTGTTGCGCGCGGCAATATCTGGGCTGATGAGCAGGATGTCACTCATCAGTCACCGATGCAGCGTGCCAGGAAAATTGCGGTTGTGCCTCAAGCAATTTCACTTCCCCCCGCTTTTACTGTCTGGCAGACGGTCTTAATGGGACGAACCCCTTATCTTAACTTTCTTGGGCAGCTTTCACAACGGGATGAACAAATTGTTACTCAAGCCCTGAAGCGTGTTGATGTGTTACATCTGTCACAGCGGTGTGTGGGTGAGCTTTCGGGTGGCGAGGCGCAGCGCGTCTTGTTGGCGCGCGCATTGGCACAATCCACTCCTATTCTATTGATGGATGAACCTACCGCTCATCTGGACTTGAAATATCAAGTAAGTATTTTGCACATGATTCGTAAGCTGGCGCATGATGACGGTTTGGCTATTTTGCTCATCTTGCATGATCTCAATTTAGCAGCAGAATATTCGGATCGCCTGGCACTGCTGGCAGATGGGCAGATCAATGCTATTGGATTAGCCGGAGAAGTGCTTGTCGCGGACATCATTGGACCCACCTATGGCTTACCAGTGCATATTGTATCCCATCCATTGCATGGGCGTCCTTTCGTGACTGCTCTGGATGCACCTCGGGTTTAGTAAGATGGATAAAAAAATTCGCCTCTATTGTGATCCCCTTGGGCGTTATGTTAGCGTCCCGGAATATCCTCAGCGGATTGTCAGTTTAGTTTCTTCACTGACCGAAACACTTTTTGAAATTGGTGCTGGGGAACGTGTTGCAGGGGTTTCCTGTTATTGCGGGCGGTATATCAACAATCTGACTGCTCCAATTGTTGGCGATTATCTTCACGTAGAAGAAGATAAACTGCGGGAAATCAACCCTGATCTGATTTTGACCACCACTGGCGTTCAGAGAAATCTGGGGCGCAAGCTGGCGGATCAAGGCTTTCCGGTTTTCAGCTTTCCTTTGCCCAATAGTCTGCATGGGATTCTGGAAAATGTGGTCACTTTGGGCGGTTTGGTGAGAGAGGTGGAAGCTGCACGTGAGCTAGCATATCGCTGGCAACGTGTTTTTGTGGACTTGCAAGCGGAAACTACAAAGCCGAGACCTCGCGTTTATGCTGAATGCTGGTTCGGTAAACACCCTCGTACACCCGGCAGTTTGACATTTATTCATGATCTCATCACTGCTGCGGGTGGTGAAAACATCTTCAGTGCAGAGTGTCAGGGATACCTTCCCTTGGATCTTGACAAAGTGAGCCGTCACAAGCCGGATGTGATGGTCTTGTTTACTGAGCCGGAGTACCCCTTAATTGCGGAGGATTTGTTGAAAGAACGTGGTTGGTTAAAGCTTCCAGTGATTAAGTCCACTGTCCAGCGCGGTGAAAATATCATTCATGATGGGCCCTCCATGATGGCAACAGCAGTTTGGTTGAAGGAACAACTCAGAGGGGTTTTTAGATGAAAAAAGGGTTGCTGATCGTCCATACCGGTGATGGAAAAGGAAAATCTACAGCCGCTTTTGGGATGCTGTTGCGTGCCTGGGGGCGAGGGATGCGAGTGTGTGTCATTCAGTTTATCAAAGCCAGCACAGGACAATGGGGGGAAATCAAAGCGGCAAAAAAGCTTGGGATTGAGTGGTATACCAGTGGCGACGGTTTTACCTGGCTTTCTAAAGATTTGAACAAAACAGCAGATTTTGCTCGTCGGGGGTGGGAGCTTGCAAAGGAAAAGATAACCAGCAGGAATTATGATTTGATTATTCTAGATGAGTTTACTTATCCGTTAATTTACCAGTGGCTGGATGCGAATGAAGTTATAGAATGGCTCGCTTATCACCGCCCGAAAGATTTGCACCTTGTAATTACGGGGCGATCCGCACCCGAAGTGCTGATTGCTCAAGCCGACCTGGTAACAGAGATGAAACAGATCAAACATCCTTATTTGCAGGGTATTCCCGGCCAGGCGGGGGTTGAATTCTGATAGAAACGAAGGAAAGTTTATGTCTTGACCATGAGCGAAAGCTTATAAAACAGCTTTTATAACTTCTGCCTTTTGGTATACTTGGCTTATGCCTTATACCATACTTTTCTTTGACTTGGATGATACGCTCTATCCGCGCGATTGTGGCTTGTGGCCTGCGATTTATGAGCGGATCAGCTTATATATGCATGAGCGGGTTGGATTGCCTTGGGAACAGATTCTGCCTTTGCGAAAGCGTTTGTTTCAACAGTATGGCACGACGATGCGGGGATTGGTGAGCGAGTATGGTATAGATGAACTGGACTATCTGGCTTTTGTGCATGATCTGCCGCTTCAGCATTTCATTCAGCCTGACCCGGCGATTCGTACCATGCTGAAGCGTTACCCCCTACCAAAAGTGATTTTTACAAACGCGGATCGAAATCATGCGAGACGAGTCTTGCGCGTACTTGACTTGGAAGATTGTTTTGATCTCATCATTGATATTCTGGATATGTCTCCCCACTGTAAACCCATGCCGGAGGCTTTTAGCATTGCGTTGCAAAAAGTGGGTAATCCTGACCCTGCCAATTGTGTGTTGATTGATGACATGCCTGTAAATCTCGCTACGGCTCGTTGGTTGGGTTTTTATACTATTCGTGTTGGAGATGTGACACCCGCTTTGCAATATCATACAGCGATTGCAAGGCTGAGTGACTTATCGGCTGTCTTGGACAATCTTCTGAATGAAAAAAGTCTTTCTGTGACTTCAACATATCAACAGGAGCAATGATGTCAACTACTGGCTGGCTTGTCCTGATTGGTCTGGTGATCCTTGTTGTGGTGATGAATCTGGGATTGTGGCGTGCTCTTAAGGGGGGACAATTTTTCGCGGATACAACCACGCTATATAAGATAAGCCGCACCTTACGTTACCCGTGGCATGATGAAGAAGGGCAATTTTCTGAACTCGCCCGTCGCGTGGAGAACTTGAAAGAAAAGCCCTCATCTAGCGATGGAAAGAACTCTTTAGGATAGTGTTCTGCAAATTGTGCATCTGTATTATTGCTTGTATGTAATGGCAGGCAATTATATTCCAGGAGGCTTATGAAAAATCCTAAAACTATTTTACTGGTTGTCTGGAGCCTAGTTGTCCTGCTAGCCGCGTTCTCAGCGGGCGTGCTGGTTGGTTGGGCGATGCCCGGCAATCCAGGCTTTGTTTTGCCAGTCAATGTTTTTTCTTGGCAAATTGCTACACAGACAACCCCCGCTCAAGAGCGTGACAGGCTTTTTACACCTTTTTGGGAAGCATGGGATATTGTTAAGACCCAGTATGTTCAACAGCCCGTTGATGAAGTTGAGATGATGCGCGGCGCAATCCGCGGGATGTTGGCTTCATTGGGTGATGAGCATACCTCCTATATGGATCCGGATCAATACCGCCAGCAGAATGCTCCTTTGCAGGGGGAATATGAAGGGATTGGAGCGTGGGTTGACATTACAGGCGAATATCTCAAAATTATTGCACCAATGCCGGGGTCGCCTGCTGAAGCGGCTGGTTTGCAGCCGGATGATCTGGTTATCGCCGTAGATGGTGAAGATATGACAGGAGTGGATGGGAACCTGGTCTTGCGCCGCATCCTTGGTCCTGCTGGAACAGAGGTTACTTTGACTATCCGACGCGCCTCAGTTGCAGAGCCTTTTGATGTAACGATTAAGCGCGCAAAAATCACCATTCCCAGCGTTAAAGGTGAAATGTTGGAAGATGAAGTTGCTTATGTTCAACTACTCACCTTTGGAGATGACACGGCTGAAGAGCTGGATAAGACTTTGAAAGAACTTCTTTCAAAGAATCCAAAAGGGCTGATTCTGGATCTGCGTAATAATGGTGGTGGGTATCTCAAAACGGCGGTCAAAGTGGTTTCAGAGTTTATCCCTGCTGATAAGGTGGTTTTGATAGAGGAGTATGGTGATGGCACTCGACAAACTTATGAAACAGAGAAATATGGAATTGCCAGAGATATACCGCTAGTGGTACTGGTCAATGAAGGGACAGCTTCAGCATCCGAGATCACGGCTGGGGCGATTCAGGACTATGGACGGGGGAAACTGGTTGGAACCAATACGTATGGAAAGGGTTCGGTTCAGAATTGGGTTCCTTTGGCAAACGATCAGGGCGCGGTCCGTGTCACCATTGCCCGCTGGCTGACCCCTAAAGGACGGCAGATCAACAAAGTTGGTCTTGAACCAGATATTGTTGTAGAATTCACTGAGGAGGATATTCAAGCCCAAAGGGATGTTCAGCTTGAGAGAGCTGTTGAGCTGCTGAAGAATTAAGAATCTTCTAGAATATTGAAATAGTTTAGGAAAACCGCCGCAAAACTCTGTGCGGCGGTTGTTTTTTTATCTGTTCTGCGCTAAACTCATAACAAATGGATGCAGCGTCAGCAACATTTTTGGGCGTTGTACACTCTGGCGGGCGGGATGGTTTCACCTTTGCGGCGCTGGATGATGAGCATAAACTGCTGGCATTGACAACGGGGAAGCCGCAAGATGTGCTGGCGTTTGCAGCCGGTCAGAGTGCTTGTGTGGCGGCGGTTAATCTACCGGCGCGCCCAAATCAGGGGGTATTCCGGCAACTTGCGACCCAACAACAGCTTTTTTCAAATGTGGTTGAAGAAAAATGGACGGATATGCGTCTGGCGGAATATGAACTGCGGCAGCAAGGTGTTCATATAGTTGCAACGCCCTCTTCCGTTGTGGATTGTCCACGCTGGATGCAAAGGGGATTCACTTTCTTTGCACAATTACAAACACTCGGTTATGAGCCATATCCTGCTGAAGGAGCTGAGCGGCAATGGCTGGAAACGAACGCTGAGGCGGGTTTCTGGCATCTGCTAGGCTTAAAACCCTTTGAAGCGCGTTCTCTAGAAGGGCGATTGCAACGGCAGTTAGTATTATTTGAGCGTGACCTGCCCGTAACGGACCCGCTCCGCTTTTTTGAAGAAGTGACTCGACATAAACTTCTCAGCGGCGTTTTGCCTTTACAAGGAATTCTCTCTTCAGCAGAGCTGGATGCGTTACTGGCAGCGGAGGTAGCTTGGTTGGCAAGGCATCATCCAGACCAACTGATTAAACTTGGCACTCCAGAGGAGGGCGAAATATATCTAATAAGGGGGATGTCAGATCACTACGCTGAGAGAAAGCCTTTTACAAAACGAAAATAGGATTGCCAAGATCATTCTCTGAAGGTAAACTATATTTTGTTTTAAATTTCATAAAAAAGCTGGAGGATCAAAAAAAATGAATGTATCAATGTGGGTTAAGGCTCTACGTGTCATACCTCGTGTGGAAAAAGAAGAATGGGAGCGTTTGGATGTAATCTCAAAGTGGTTGATTTCCACCCGCGCGGCGGTGTTAATTATGACTTTCATTTCGTCGGCTATTGCAGGTTTACTTGCAACGCGTGCTGGCATGTTCAGTTGGGAACGCTGGATATTGCTAACAATTGGTCTAGTTTTTGCACACGCGATGAATAACTTAATGAATGATATTACCGACTATGAGAAAGGAGTGGACAAAGATAATTACTTTCGTACTCAATACGGCCCACAGCCGCTTGAACAGGGGCTGATGAGTAAGCGTCAGGTCTTAATGTATGCTGCTGTTACTGGGCTAGTGGCTCTGGCTGCGGGTATTCCACTGGTCATCTTTGGCGGTTGGATGGCACTCGGGTTATTACTGGCTGGCGCTTTCTTTGTCTTTTTTTATACATATCCGCTGAAGTACATTGGGCTGGGTGAGATTGCGGTAATCGTTGTCTGGGGACCCCTGATGATAGGTGGGGGATATTATGTCATCACCGGTCAATGGGATTGGAATGTGGTCATTGCTAGTCTGCCGTATGCGTTAGGTCCGACAGCCGTTATTTTTGGCAAACACATTGATAAGCTGGATCAAGACAAAGCAAAAGGGATCCGAACTCTGCCCGTGCTATTGGGCGAGACAACAGCGCGTTATGTGGCGCTGACAATGATGGCATTACAGTATTTACTGGTATTTTATCTGATAGGAATTGGGTATTTTCCCTGGGTGATGTTGTTGGTATTACTGGGGTTATACACCATGCCGCGTGTGTTGCCGGTTTTTCTCAAACCTAAACCTGCTAATTGTCCCCCGAATTACAGTCGGGATGTCTGGCCTTTGTGGTATGTTGCGGCTGCTTTTTATCAGAATCGGGCGTATGGGCTGGCGCTGTTATTGGGGCTCATTGCTAGTGTGGTTTTCTTTTAGCAATTCTTGTTGACAGCAATATCCTCAACTTCCAACCAAGCGTCCTCGGGGGTTGCCAGTGTTCCCGCCCGAAGCGCTCCATTTGGTTCAAAAGCGAGATATTGATTGTCAATCCAGATGACCAGCCCTAGCTTCCCTCGCGGAACAATCGGTGTTTCAAAACAGGGCTGGTCATCAATGTAAAAACGCACTGTTGTTTTTTTGCAATCGAGCCGGTAAGAGTGCCAGTCGGTAAGGTCAATGTCCGTCTTGCCTGCATCATCAGCGATGATGAGCCGAGCCAGGCGGCGCAACAGGCGAGCAATGGGACGAATCAAGAACAACGGTAATGCCAGTAACCCCGGAAACAGTAGGGGTGTTGGCAATCTCCAGGAGGAAAATGAAGCCATCAGCATTCCTCGAGCCGGATGGACATCCCGCAGGGCAAGATAATTGGGTGGTGAGGCATAAAAAAACCAAGCTGCCTGTGGCAAAGTGGGGAGGTGGCGTATTGTGCCTTTCAGTCTCATATTTGTTGAAAAAGGATCATTCCAGAAACCAAATCCCCAGGTACCCTCCACATCTTGGGTAGATATACGTGCTCTTATTTTTAGACAAAATGGTGCCTGCCAGTAAAAATGCTCGCGAGGCAAGTTTATATAATCATCTAATTGCGCCCAGCGGTACTGCCCGGCTGGGCCCGCGCCTATCCATAGTCGCCAACGACAGGCAGTCACCTTCTCCACCCGTGCATACTCAGATTGACGAATGTTGAGACCTGTCATTTTATGTTGTCTGCTACATGGCTGGAAAATAAAACGAGACTATAGCCCAAATCAATATCATCAGACAGCCAATGGCAAACCGAACAAACGCTGAAGAGCCGCAGCCGATTGCCATGCTGGTTGTAGAGTTCAGGGCTTTGCGCCAGTCGCGCAGACGAATGATTTCAACGATGAAAATTCCCAGCAACGCTAACAGTAAGCCGCCAATTGGGGTGAGAAAGATGCTTCCCAGTATGCCTGCAAGTAAAGCAATACCGATTCCCAGCCAGCTTGCCCCGCTCATGCGAGCGCTAGCGCCCATTAGGATATTATCAATCACGCTGCCGCCGATCATTAAGACAGTCAGGACGGCAAGGGCAACCCAGGTTATCCAGGTAAAGCCGGTGGCGATCCAGTAAACAAGCGCTGCCAGCCATATCATTACCAGCCCCGGAAGCACAGGAATAATCAAACCCGCTAGTCCCAACAACATCACAAAGATGATGACAGCCAGGAACGCTGTCTGTGTCCAATTCTCTATCATGCTATGTTGCCTGTATTTTTTCGATACCATTCATCCAGGGACGTAGTACTTCTGGTACAATAATCGAGCCATCAGGTTGTTGATAGTTTTCAAGCACGGCAATCAATGTGCGCGGCAAACCTAACCCGGAACCGTTCAATGTATGTACCAGACGGGTACCTTTTCCTTCAATAGGTCGGTAACGGATAGCAGCGCGGCGCGCTTGAAAATCACCCACATTAGAGACTGAAGACACTTCCAGCCATTCGCCAACCCCAGGTGCCCAGACTTCTATATCATAGGCAATACGCGCATTAAAGCTCAGGTCTCCTGTACAAATTTGAACCACACGATAAGTCAATCCTAATTCGGCGCAGGTTTGCTCGGCATCTGCCAGCATTTTTGCCAGTTCGGTGGACGATTCCTCTGGTTTGCAAAAGATATACATTTCCACTTTGTCGAATTGATGGCCGCGCTTTATGCCACGCACATCTCGACCAGCGCTCATTTTTTCGCGCCGAAAACATGGGGTATAGGCAGTATAGCGCAATGGCAGGTCTTTCTCCTCTAGGATTTCGTCCATGTGTAAACCGGTAAGCGGCACTTCGGCGGTGGGCACCATCCATAAGTCTTCCTCATGGTCCTTGTAAAGGTTATCGGCAAACTTGGGTAGCTGACCCGAAGCAAAGAGGGTTTCACTGCGCACCATAAAGGGTGGGTACTTCTCCAAATAACCCTGACGGATGTGAAGGTCTAGCATCCAGGCGATCAGGGCGCGTTGCAAGCGTGCACCGGCGCCGCTGAGCACATAGAAACGTGATCCGGTAAGCTTTACCCCGCGATCAAAGTCTATGATCCCTAGTTTGACTCCAAGGTCCCAATGCGGTTGGGGATTAAAATTGAATTCCGGAATATCTCCCACCTGCTTGATGACCACATTATCATGCTCACTCTCACCTACAGGAACAGAAGGGTCGGGCAGGTTCGGGATACCTGATAAGGTGGTCTGCAATTCTGCCTCCACCTGTCGTACCTGTTCGTCAAGCGCAGCGATACGGTCACCCAGAGCCCGCATGGCTTCAATCTTTTCCTGACGTTCAACAGGGTTTTTCATCTTGCCGATCTCGCGCGAAACGGTGTTTCGCTCGGCTTTAAGCGCTTCAACCTCCATAAGCAAACTACGCCGGCGCTGGTCAAGCTTTAAGGTTGTATCAACGATGGACGTGTCCATTTGACGGTTGCGCAGCGCTTGACGGACCAGATCAGGTTCCTGACGGATGAGATTGATGTCGAACATGAAGCCTCCTGGTTTCAATCAGTAACCCCTTCGTCATAGCAGGACGAAGGGGCAATTTGTAGCGCTACCTGCCTTCGCCACCGGTTTGAAAGAGAGCCGGTCGGTAGCTTTGTGAGAAAGGTAACGGTTTCGCCGATTCTCTTGCAATGGTCATTGAACCATTTCTGAGAGGATAATCCGCCTTCAATAGGCGGTCAGGGGGAATTCATCGTTTAGTTGCCAGCTCGCACCAGACGCGGGCTCTCCGAAAAACATCCTGATGACTTGACCCTGAGTTGAATTTTTAATTTACTGAGATTATACGACGCTGTGAAGCAGTGTCAAGGATTCCTTTGTTTGAGTGAATGTCTTCGAGTTCTCTAATGTCTGGAAGGCATTGGCTCAGGTTCAATGTCTAGACGGTAACCAACCCCGCGCACGGTCTTGACAAAGCGCGGGTGACGAGGGTCTTCTTCAAGCGCCTGACGTAGCCAGCTGATATGGACATCCAGAGTTCGGGTATCACCTGTATAGGCAGTGTCCCAAACAAGTTTGAACAACTCTTCGCGGTCAATGACTTCGCCAGGATGTTGCATAAGTACTTTCAGCAAGGTGACCATGCGAGGTGTTAGACTGATCTGACGATTGTGATAACGTACCCAGCGCTGTTCAGTATCCAGGTTGAGGGGGCCAGCCACAAGAACATTTTTGTTCTCGGCTGGAAGCAGCGGCCGAAGACGATTGAGCAGTTTCTGCAAGGTGAAGGGTTGCACCAAGACGACGTCCGCATCAAGTTTTCCTTCGCTTTGTTCTTTGTTAACAATTGCCATGATAGGTAAATTTGGCTTATGTTCGCGAATCGATTGGCAAATTCGCTTTCCGCTGGTACGCATGGATGCTGCATCAATCAAGATGATGTGCGGTGAGTGCTGTTCAAGAAAGGCTAAAGCGGCGTTACCACTTGAAACGCTGTGCACCTCAAACCCCTTTTTGGTCAGTCCCAGGGAAAAAGAAGGATGGTTTGACCGTTTCCCTTCTATAAGTAATATCATTGCCCTAACTGGCATGTACCTTTGACTCGCTTTCTCAACCAGGATTGACGCAAAAGTACCCCATTGTCTGTAATACAGACTTGACTCAGGCAGGGCATACGTATCCTGCCTTTGATGTTGGGAAAACCCCATTTCTTGTGCCCGCTTAGAGTTATCCCGTTGGGTGAAAAGTTTTGAAGTTAATCATCTGTCCTGCTGCACTGTAGCAGTGTTTTTTATTATACACAAATCTTAAGAAAAGTGAAGTTAAATTTTGTCATTTTCTTAAGAATCGGTGACAAAATTCTGGAATGAGTTTTCCTCAAACGAGGGAAAGCTACCCTACCCCTTTTTGATTTCAGGAAGGATAACCTGATATTATGTGATAAATTTCACGTGACAAAGAGGAGACTTTGTTGTATAAGCTAATGCGGTGTATTTGTTTCCAACCTTTGATGGAGGAGGCAGTTCATGGTATGGTTTATCCTGATCATGGCGGGCATGTTGATTTGCGCTGCTATGGCAGTGGTGGCAAGACGATTGTTGGTCTCGGCTATCTGGCTGGCAATCGCCAGTGCGTTACTCGCTTTGCTGATCTATTTGTTGGGGGCACCAGAACTGGCTGTGATTGAGTTAAGTGTTGGCGCAGGCCTGGTAACAGTGCTTTTTGTATTTGCAATCAGCATTGCCGTCGAAGAAAGCAACATGCAACAATCCCTGCTACCCAAATGGCTGGCAGGGATTGTTGTTTTGGTTTCTATAGGATTAACAGGCTGGTTATGTTTGCCTGATTTGGGCTTTAATATGCCACAACTAGTACCAACCCGGTTATCCACCGTTTTGTGGGAATTGCGTGGAGCGGATGTCATCTTGCAGGTTATCCTGATTTTCGCTGGTGTGCTGGGAGTGCTTGGACTTCTTTCAGATGAACAATCAACGGTTCCAAAGGAGCGGGATGCATGACGCTTTCGTTAGTAAGCCTCGTTTTTATTGCAGTTATTGGGTTACTGGCAATCGGTTTATATGCATTGCTGGTGGTCCGTCATTTGATCAAGGTGGTGGTTGCTTTGCAAATTCTGGCAAAGGGCGCTATCTTAGGGTTTATCCTGGCTGGAAGGATCAATGGTCAGATCGGTCTTGGGGAAAGTCTGGCATTGACCATCATCATTGTGGATACGATTGTTGCGGTGATCGGGCTCTCGCTGGCTGTTCAAATCCGTCACCATATGGGCACGCTGGATGTCAATGCGCTCACTCGGTTGAGGAGGTGAACCATGGCGAATTTTTTGATTCTCCTTATTCTTGGTTTGCCATGGTTGGGTGCGCTGTTGGTCTGGTGGGTGAGTGACAAGCGTTCCAAAGCCCAGACTGTGTTGGCTGTTCTTTTTTCAGTGCTTGCTGGCGCGGCAAGTCTGATGTTGATTCCATTTGCGAGTGAGTCGGTTGCCTTAAATATCCCTCTTGGCGGTGCATTTGGTGATTTCACATTTGTTGCAGATGGGCTTGGGGTTTATCTGGCAGTCATTGCCACGATTATCGGTAGTCTGGCGGTGATCTTTTCCGTGGATTATATGCGAGGAGAGGCTCAACTTGGGCGTTATTATGCACTGGTTCTTTTCTTCATTGGCGGTATGGCAGGATTAGTGCTAACCAGCAACTTACTATTGATGTTTGTGTTCTGGGAGATCACGGCTTTATGTTCATATGCTCTTATTTCATTTCACAGTGATGATCCTAAAGCGGTTTATGGCGGTATCAAAGCCCTGATTGTGACACAATTTGGTGGAATCGGGTTGCTCGCAGGAGCATTGCTGATTTACAGCTATTCTGACAATTATGATCTTCAGGCTTTTATTGCCAATCCACAAATTCTTCCGCCCAGTGTGCTGGCGGTTGCAGCATTTGGGTTTCTGGTAGCGGCAGCAGCCAAGTCAGCTCAGTTTCCTTTCCAGACCTGGTTGCCAGACGCAATGGAAGCACCTACCCCTATTAGCGCCTTGATTCATGCGGCGACAATGGTCAATGCAGGTGTTTATCTGCTGGCGCGTTTTTACCCTGCTTTTGAAAATGTTCCTGGCTGGCGTGAAGCTGTGGTTGTTGTTGGGGTAGTGACTGCCCTGATGGCGGCGCTGATGGCTTTGGTTAGCAATGATTTAAAGCGTGTGCTGGCATATTCTACTGTTAGTCAGTTAGGCTATATGGTGTATGCCATCGGCGCAGGTGGTGTTTTTGCCAGCCAATTCCACCTCATGAGTCATTCTGTGTTCAAAGCTTTGCTCTTTTTGGCAGCGGGTGCGGTGATCCACAGTGTGGGTACACGTGATATGCGCCAAATGGGTGGGTTGGGTGTGCAGATGCCGCTTGTGCGCACTGTATTTGCGATTGGGGCACTTGCCTTGGCGGGCATTCCCATCTTAAATGGCTTTTGGAGTAAAGAATTGATCCTGGAAGCCGGCTATACCCATGGCCCGCTTTGGGCTTGGATTGTGATGGTTGTTTGCGCCGGGTTAACCGCTTTATATACTTTCCGCTGTTTCTGGCTTGTATTTGCAGGCAAGCCGCGTAGCAGTTTGAACGGACATGATGCTGGCACAGCAATGAAAGTGGCGCTCATTCCACTGGCGGTTGGGGCTTTCCTGACTGAATTACTGGCTGGACCATTTGCACACCTGATGAAAAGTACAGTGCCATCGATCGAGATTGAAGCTGAGACGACCCTATTGGTTTTAGGAGAAGTGGTTACTACACCGTTGACGCTGGTCGTGTTGGCTGTGGTTGCATTGGGATTGGCTGCTTGGTGGTGGCGCGAAAAACTGGCTGGCTTATCCAGCGCCTTAGCGGAAGTTGGACGAGCTGCTGCAGACAGTTTTGGTTTTGAGGTGGTTAACCGCGGCATAGTCATTGGCACGAATTGGTTGGCGGAAAAACTACGCCACACACAAACAGGGCTGCTCAACTGGAATATTTTGGGCATCGCTGCTGGTTTCCTGCTTGTTTTGATCATCCTGGTCATTGGAGGGTAATGGCATGGAAGCAACTACTGGTGTGATCTGGTTGATCGCGGTGCCTTTCGTGACCGCTTTGGTAGTGTATCTAGCTGGGCGTATCCTGGCACGACGGTCTGGTGCTAAATTAGCCAATCAAGTTTCAGCTTGGCTGGCGGCTTTGGGATTGCTGATTTCCGCATATCCACTTTATCTGGAAGACCAAATTGTGTTGTCAAATAAAGTGGTCTTGTTCAAGATGGGCGGAGTCATTTTCTACCTGGACGGTATCAGCATTTTGTTGGCAGTGGTTGTTTTGTTGCTTGGGTTACTGGTGGTTATTTTCTCAGCGCATTACATGGGTGATGAATTAGGTGCAGAAAAGTATTATGCCCTGCTGATGGCAATGATTGGCGGTATTTTGGGGCTGGGCTGTTCGGCAGACCTGTTCACCTTGTGGGTTTGGTTTGAGGTAATGGCAATCACTTCGTACATGCTGGTTGCTTTTTATCGGGATCAGCCTGCTTCTTTGGAAGCCGGTTTTAAGTACCTTGTTCAAAGTGCTACCGGTTCAGTATTTGTGCTCATCGGTATATTGATTGTCTTTGCCTGGAATGGCACACTGGATATGATGCGCATTCGTTATTTTCTCCAGCCGCCCTTGCCACCCATTCTGCTGATGGCAGGTGGATGTTTCCTGATTGGGTTTGGTGTCAAAGCCGCACTTGTGCCATTGCATACCTGGCTGCCCGACGCACACTCACAGGCGCCCAGTGGTATCAGTGCTATGCTTTCGGGGATTGTCATTGAGGCTGGACTGGTTGCCTTGTTGCGGGTAACCTCTATGATGGGAGCTGCCAGCGAACTTTGGGGGAATTTGATGCTTGGGGTAGGGGCGCTCAATATGCTATTGGGTAACTTAATGGCACTACGCCAAACGCAAGTAAAGCGCCTGCTAGCATATTCCAGTATTGGTCATATGGGATACATGATGTTTGGCTTGGGGGTGATTTATCGTTTTGGCGTTCTTAATGGAGCGGGTGGGGCATTCTTTCACCTCTTTAATCATGCAATGATGAAGGGATTGGCTTTTCTCGCTGCTGGGGTGCTTTTATATGTGCTGTATATTGCCAAAGGTGATCACGGCATATTGACATTGGATGACTTAAATGGAGCCTCAAAACGCTATCCATTAACCACGTTTACCTTAAGCATGGCATTGCTTGCATTAGGTGGCTTGCCTCCTCTGGCGGGTTTCATGTCGAAATGGCAAATTTTTGTCGCCGGTTTTCAGACACAAGACACGGTGGCAATGTTGCTGGTTGTCTTTGCAGCGCTTAACAGTGTTCTGTCACTGGGATACTATGCTCCATTAGTCAACCGTATGTATCGTCTGCAGCCTTCACTGGCTGTGGAAAATGGGGTTGCGGTGCCGAAAACGATGGCTGTTCCGCTGGTTGTGTTGACCTTGCTAATCGTTGTACTGGGCTTCTATCCTTCGTTGCTGAACTGGTTAACTGAGCCAGCTGCTGGTATTTTGTTCTTATTCATAAGAGGTTAGAGAGGAGAAAAAACTAATCATGGAAGTAATTCTGACTCCTCCTGTAGCATTTTTGCTGTATATTCCGTTGGTCTTGGTGTTTCTTGGTTTTGGAAAGTTACTGGCAGGTCCGGAAAAGCCAACAGACGCCAAATTGAGCGTTTATGGCAGCGGCGAAGCCCCACCAACCGGGGCTGCTGCGCCCGGCTATCGGCCGTTTTTCTTGATTGCATTCTTCTTTGCTATTCTGCATTTGGGGGTACTGGTTCTTGGCACGGCTGAATTGACCGTACTGAGTGCCGTTTTTCTGATTGGGTTAATGGTTGCGTTGGTGGCTTTAATTTTGGGTTAGGAGAGGTTTTTGAAATGGCAAATCTAAAGCTGGATTCCAACTGGCAAAGAATACTGGAAAAGATTCGCACTTGGGCACGGGTGAATTCGCCTTGGGCGATCCATTTCAATAGTGGCTCATGTAATGGGTGCGACATTGAAATTCTTGCTACCCTGACACCTCGCTATGATGTGGAACGCTTTGGCATCAAGTTGCAGGGTAGCCCAAGACATGCAGATGTGTTAATTTGCACTGGTCCGGTGACTTTGCAGGCGCGCGACCGCTTGATCCGCATTTATGAGCAAATGCCAGAGCCAAAGTTTGTGATTGCAGTCGGCTCGTGCGGGCTTTCGGGTGGCGTATTTCATGGCTGCTATAATGTGGTTGGCAGTATTGATGAGGTACTGCCAGTCAATGTATATGTTCCAGGCTGTCCACCCCGACCTGAGGCAATCATCTATGGCGTGGTGCAATTGCTTAATAGCTTGAAATCGGGCGTCCCAAAGGTGGAAGCTGTTACCGCGCTGGCGGGAAAACAGGAGGCTTGAAAAATGGATAGCCAGACTGCTTTGCAAACTGCTGAAAAACTGCTTGAACCTTATGGAATGGAGATGATCAGACAAGATGATCTTCGTCTGGATGTCCTGTTGAGTCCCGATCAACTTCATGAAGCTGTTAAAGCGCTGCATGATGCCCGATGGGGGTACCTTTCTGCAATTGCTGGCGTGGATCATCCGGCACCATGTGAAGATGCTGTTGCTTCTGGCGGCATAGATCAAGAGAAGAAAGGCCAGGTAGAGGTATTATATGTGTTTTGTCAGGGTGCGGCAGTGCTGACCCTGCGAGTGAAAGTGCCTTATACTCGTGCCGAGTTGCCAACAGTGTGTGACGTGATTCCCTCTGCAACTTTGTATGAACGGGAGTTAATGGAAATGTTTGGCGTCGAGATTCGCGGGACGCCGGTGAAGGATCGCTTGCTTCTGCCGGATGAGTGGCCGGAAGGTGTTTATCCCTTGAGAAAAACAACAATGATTGGTACTGCTCATTCAAGTTCAAAAGATGAGGTGTAAGGATGGAAGCCCAAAAATCTGGCGAAAAATTTGTAGTTCCAATTGGACCGCAACACCCAGCGCTGAAAGAGCCCGGCCATTTCGAGTTCACAGTGGATGGCGAGATTGTAACCGGGGCTTCTGTGCGTCTGGGCTATGTGCACCGCGGCATTGAAAAAGGCACTGAAGACCGCACATGGACACAGAATATTTACCTGTTAGAGCGCATCTGTGGAATTTGCTCACACGTCCATGCTACAGCTTACGTATTGGGAGTCGAGAAGCTGGCGGGTGTGTCCGCACCGCCGCGTGCTCAAGCAATCCGAACAGTGACCGCTGAACTCGAGCGTATCCACAGTCATTTGCTCTGGCTGGGTGTTGCTGCACATGAAGGTGGGTTTGATACCTTATTCATGTATTCCTGGCGTGATCGGGAAACGGTGATGGATTTGCTGGAGCTGATCAGCGGTAACCGCGTGCATTACTCTGCCAATGTTCTGGGCGGGGTTAAGTTTGATCTGGATGTGGACAAGATGGATGCAATTCGACGCGGGCTGGATTTTCTAGAAGAGCGAACGCATCACTATATGAAGGTTGTTACCACTGATGAAACCTTTCTGGCGCGCACACGCGGGGTTGGGTTAATGACGCGTGAGCAGGCAGAAACGCTTGGGGCGGTGGGGCCCACAGCACGTGCCTCTGGCGTTCAGCGGGATATTCGCATAGATGCGCCCTATGCTGCTTACCCTGATTTTCCGGTCCAATTAATTACCGATAGTGGTGGGGATTTGCTGGCGCGTTTTGTTGTACGCTTGAAGGAGCTTTTTGAGTGTTATCGAGTGATTCGGGCAATTCTGGATCAAATACCAGAAGGGGAACTGACCACGCGGGTGCCGCGCCGCATACCTGCAGGCGAGACAATAAGTCGAGTTGAAGCGCCGCGCGGCGAGTTGTTTTATTACATCAAAAGTAATGGTGGCGAAAAGCCAGAACGGATTAAAGTACGTACCCCGTCTTTGTGTAACTGGGGAACAGTTGTTAGCGTGGCAGTTGGGCATAAATTGGCTGATATGCCTATGCTGCTGGCAGGGATTGATCCGTGTTTTTCGTGCAATGATCGCATGGTGCGCGTCAATCGTGACCAAAGCTCTCAGCTCTGGTCTTGGGAAGACTTACGCCAATATGGGATTAAATACTACCGATGAATATGACACTTCTTTCTATTCTTGCACTTCTTGTATTTCCTGGTGGTTTGTTCCTGTTGGGTTATGGGCTGGCTTATGAATATATAGATCGTAAGCTGGTGGCGCGTTTTCAGAACCGGGTAGGACCGCGCTGGTTTCAACCGCTGGCAGATGTGGTCAAATTGCTTGCCAAGGAAGAAATCGTTCCGCATGGTGTGCAATGGGGTTTGTTCATCTTCCTGCCAGTGGTGGCGTTGGCTGCTGCCCTGACTGCGGCGTTGTATGTGCCGATGGCTGGTCAGGTGCCTTCTTACTCATTTAGTGGGGATCTCATCGTCACCATTTATCTTCTGAGTTTGTTGACGATTTGCATGGGGCTTGCGGGAGCAAACACGATTGACCGTTTCTCAATGGTGGGTGCCACTCGTGTGCTAACCCAGCTTTTCTCTTATGAGGCGCCTTTCCTTCTGGCTTTACTGTCACCTGCAATTATGGCAAGGAGCTGGCAAATCAGCGAAATTAATATTTATACCCATAATAACCTGTGGTTTGTCCTGACCCAGCCGATTGGCTTTCTCGTGGCATTGGTTGGGTTGATGGGCAAACTTGAGCTGCCACCGTTTGATGCTCCGGAAGCTGAAACTGAAATTGTCTCAGGTCCGTTGACTGAATACAGCGGACGCGGTTTGGCATTGTTTCGTCTTGGCAAGGATGTGGAGCTGGTCATTGGACTGACGCTGGTGGCGGCTTTTTACCTGGGGGGGATTGCTAATCCACTTGAGTTTGTGCTGAAAACTCTTGGCTTGTTGGTAGTTGTTGCGGGGTTACAATCCCTCTTTGCCCGCCTGCGTATTGATCAGACAGTTGGTCTTTGGTGGAGGCTTGGCGCATTGCTGGGTCTGGCTCAATTTTTATTTGTGATCTTCTGGCGTCTTGTATTGAAGTGAGGTGAAACATGACAATAGGTGTAATGTTGCGAGATGTGTTGAGATCTTTTTTCAAAAAGCCGGTAACAGAACTATATCCGTTTGTGCGAAAACCGGTTCCGCTGGAACTCCGTGCAGAATTAACCTGGAATGCAGCAAAGTGCTCTGGTTGTCAGCTTTGTATTAAGGATTGTCCTACCGGGGCGATTGAGCTGTTGGTTCTGGATAAAGTGAACAAGCGTTTTGTCATGCGTTATCACAGGGACCGCTGTGTATATTGTGCCCAATGCGTGCAAAGCTGTCGTTTCAAGTGTCTGGATATGACTAACGAGCAGTGGGAACATGCGGCTTTGAGCAAGGAGCCTTTTGTTGTTCATTATGGCAGAGATGAGGATGTCCAATTCCTCCTGGAAAAGGCTGCTAAGGAAGGCATTGAAGAATGCCCGGAACAGACGACGGGCTCTAACTGACACACAATCATCCTCGTTTCTGGCGATTCTCGGGCTCGGCAACGAATTCAATGGCGATGATGCGGCAGGGGTGTGTGTAGCGCGTGCACTGCAGGAACGCGTTTCAGCATCCTCGCGGGTTCTCATCATTGATGCAGGGCTTGCTCCAGAAAATTTTACTGCCACCCTGCGCCGTTTTCATCCTGAGTTGGTCATCATGGTGGATGCTGTTGATATGGGGGAAATACCTGGCTCTATCGCTTGCCTGTCGTGGTGGGAAGGGGAGGGTTGGAGTGGATCAACCCATACTCTTCCGCCAAATGTATTGGCAAAGTTTCTCATCCACGAGCTTGGCTGCTGTGTAATTTTGCTGGCTATTCAGGTCTCGCAAACAGCTTTTGATACGCCCCTTTCTGTACCAGTTAAAAAAGCTGTTGAAACAATTGTCAGGGAACTGTTGGGTTGGATAAACGAATAATGACTTCTTCCCACACAATGCGCAATTGCTATGCGAATCGGCTCTAATTGAGGAAGGATGACACCCTCATCGGAGTTATAATCTTCCTAGTGATATTTATAGATTAGGATAAAATTACGAACCAAATAAATGATATTTTGTGAGCTGAGTATGGACACTTCCTCTACTGGGTTGTCTGCAGAAAGAGAAAAGACCTGGGCAGCCTTGACTTCTGTGATTGCTGCGGTGGGTTTAACAAGTTTCAAGATCATTGTTGGCATCGCGACCGGTAGTTTGGGTATTCTGGCTGAAGCTGCCCATTCGGGGTTGGACCTGGTAGCAGCGTTGGTAACGTTTCTGGCGGTGCGTCTTTCAGGTAAACCAGCGGATGAGGAGCATCGTTATGGTCATGGCAAAATCGAAAACCTTTCTGCCCTATTTGAGACCCTGCTGTTACTGGTGACCTGTATCTGGATCATTTATGAGGCTATCAACCGATTGTTTTTCAAGGAAGTAGTGGTTGAGGCTTCTATCTGGGCTTTTATTGTTATGGGGGTGTCCATTATTATTGACTTCTCACGTTCGCGTGTGCTTTACCGTGCAGCGAGAAAACACAACAGCCAGGCTTTAGAAGCAGATGCGCTTCATTTTTCAACCGACATTTGGAGTTCTTCCGTAGTTATTCTTGGACTGATTGGTGTATTGATCGCTGGAAAAGTTCCCGGTTTGGAATATCTAACCAAGGCAGATGCAGTGGCAGCTCTTGGAGTGGCGATAATCGTGATTTATGTCAGTGTAAGACTTGGGCTGCGGACAGTCCACGGATTACTGGATACAGCACCGGAAGGAATGGCAGAAAAAGTCAAGCAGGTTGTAGAGGCGCTTCCCGGCGTTGTAGATTGCCACAACGTCCGTTTGCGTTATTCTGGACCTTATTTATTTGTGGATACGCATGTATTGCTGGAAGGAAGACAATCTTTGGAGGAAGCCCATGCCTTGACAGAGGCAATTGAAAAAGCTATCTGTGAAGCATTACCGGCTTCGGACGTAACCGTGCACCCTGAGCCGGCATTGGAAACCGAAGTGTCCTATCATCTCGCTCAACAAATTACTGGCGCTGTACGAGCGCTATCAAATGTCAAAGATTGTCACGATGTACAGGTGCACTATCATGGATCAAAATTGTATGTCAGCGCACATGTCTTGCTGGATGGCGAGCAAAACCTAAATGACGCTCATGCAATTACTGAGGATATCGAGAAAGTGATCCTGAACCTGGTACCAGATGCAGAGGTAAGCATTCATCCAGAACCAATACTCATGTCTGCAGGATGAGAACTTTTAAAGTTTCAATTGTTCTCCAGCTAACATCTCGATAATCCCAATAATGGCGGAGTTGTCCAGCTCTCCCATACCTGTTTGTACCATTGCTTTGAATAATTGGGCGTGGAGCGAGGCAGATGGCAGTGGTATCCCGTATTCTTGAGCCGTTTCCATAATGATGCTCATGTCTTTTGACTGCATAAAGGCTTTAAATTGAGCTGTTCGATTTCCAGCAAATAGTCGCTGAGGTTTGACATCCAGCGTCCAGCATTGAGCGGCACCACCACGGATGGCTTCCACAACTTTGCGGGGGTCCGCTCCAGCTTTTTGAGCAAATATGAGCAACTCGCCCATGGCGACCATTTGCGCAGCGACCATGATCTGATTGGCTGCCTTGGCAATTTGTCCAGCTCCAGTATCACCCACGTGGGTAATGGTTTTTCCAATGGCTTCCAATATTGGACGCACTTCTTCCAGAACGTCAGCAGACCCACCGACCATGATCGTCAAAGTGCCTTGTTCTGCACCAATCTTGCCGCCGCTGACCGGCGCATCCAGAAAGCGAACCCCTCGTTTTGCCAGACAAGCAGCGATATGACGGGCAGTGGCTGGCTTAATGGTAGAATTGTCTACAAAAATCAAACCCTCATGACTGCCGTCAATAATCCCGTTTTCGCCAAGCGCCACCTTTTCCACATCTGGAGAATCAGGCAAGTTTGTAAATATAACATCCACCTGAGCGGCTACCTCGGCAGGTGTGGAAGCCGGCTTTGCTCCTAAAGCTGTCAATTCATCGACCGCTGCTCGGCTGCGGTTATGAACCACGACAGGAAAACCCGCTTTCAGAATGTTTCTCGCCATCGGTTTTCCCATTAATCCCAGCCCAATATATCCTACACGTTTCATTGAAAAGTCCTCCTTGCAAGAATATAAAGAAGAATTTGAATGTATTCTTAAGGCGCCACAAGCAGAACATCGTCAAACTCGAATACAGCCGATTCACCCGGGTTGCTGATCCCGGCAAACAACGCAGTAATACCACCCTTTAATCGGCTGTCATCTAGTGAATAAACGGTTACACCGTTAATTTCGAAGGTATACCGTTTCTGTCTGGCGGTCATGCTGAGGGTATTCCATTGATCAGGCTGAATGGCGGACGATTTTGTACTATTTTTTAGCGTTATCCAGTCGTTATCTATCCGGACATAAACGGAATATGTTTGGGGAACATCATCTACCTGAAACAAATAAAATTCATCTTTATCAGCGTTATACCGAAAGACAAAGCCGTATTGTGCGTTTTGTGTTCCACTGGCGCGGCGGAATTTTGCGGTGAAACCAAATTGATCCAAGGATGGCGCATCGGTATTTATAAAATCATAGTTGATGAACCCTTTTTTAGCCTTCATATCCCAGATCAACTTACCGTCTTCGATGCGCTTTTTATAGTAATTCCATTCATCTTCTCCCTTGCCGAGTGGCACCGCCCGTTCGCGTTCAAAGGTATCGCAGTAGTATGTTTTCATGTTTAGCTTTGCAAGACTGGGGGAAATAATCTGATTTCTGCAGGCTTTTAACTCATCTGCTATTTGCTGAGCAGTCTTTACAGTGACACGATACACAGTGGTAATAACCCCAGCAGGGAACTCCGTTTCGCCATCGTTCACTGCTTTAACGAAGGTGGTCTTTTGGATGATGGTATATTGTCCTATTGGCCAGTCTTTGAGCAGAAGATAGCGGGTATGGCATTGCATTGATTCCTGCGTGCTGTATTGTCCAAACACTATAGATGGATCCACCTCTCTGTCATCTATTGCAAAGGTGATCTGCATATCAGACAGGTTGTTATCTAGAATTTCCCTAGTAGTTGCGCACCAGCCGTAACTGACAAGCGCCCGCTCGTCTTCCTTGAGTGTTACCGTGTAGGTCAGCTTGGTTCCAACCTGATTGCGTTCTTCATAAGAGTAGCTCTCTTCTGCCAGAAAGCGAAGATCAGGTACATCCTCGTTAAGGGCATTGTTTGTTTCATTATAACTTGCAACTACAGGTCCTTCGCTCAACTGAGTTGGAGATGTCTGACGAGTTGGCGTTGCGATGACGGGTTGGGTTTTAGCAGGAGCGGTTATTGCACCAATTGGGGCTGTCGCAGTGGTTGATGGCGAAAGTAAAGGGAGCAAAGCACCAGCGCCAATACATAATGCGGCGATCAGCGCAATACCTCCCACGATACCGCCAATCACCAGCCAGACTGTGAGGTTTTTTCCCTTTGCTTCCTGAGGTTCAGGGGAGACTTTCATGGCTGGTTGTGAAGGTGTAGGAACGAAGGCTGGCGGAGGGGGAGGAGAAACGGGGTAATGTTCTGGAATAATGTGTGGAGAAGATGGTGTCTTCACGGGTGGAGGCGGGATCTCCGAAGGTACAGGTGCAGGGGAAGGTGACGACGATAGTGGTTGGACAAGGGGTGGCGTAAAAACTGGCTGGGGTGTGGTTTGAGTGACAGATGCCTCGCTCACCTTATCCTTCTTGATGGTCATTTGCTCGGTGTCTACCCTTGCCTGGTAGAGCATTTTTTCCAGAGCTTTGGCAAAAGTTGCCATGTCCTGATAACGATCCTCAGGTTTCTTTGATAGCGCCTTAAAGATGATGTTCTCTATTTCAGTGGGCAGTTCAGGAACGAATGTCGTCGGACGCGGCAGAGGCTCGGTGATATGCTTGATGACCACTGCCATTGGTGTATCTGCCTGAAAAGGACGGCGTCCGGTGACCAGTTCGTAAAATACTACCCCCAGTGCGTAGATGTCTGCACGGCGGTCTACCGGCAACCCTTGTCCCTGTTCCGGTGCCATGTATTCCGGTGTGCCAATTCCAACACCGGCGCCTGTCAATTGCAATTGACTATCTGCCTCAAGGATTTTGGCAATACCAAAATCGGTGAGCATAGGTTGTCCGGATTCGTTGAGCAAGATATTGGCTGGCTTCACATCTCGATGGACGATATTCAGGTTATGAGCGTAATCCAGCGCCTGCGAATCGGTAAAATGAGCTTAATGGCTTCGGTCCAGGGCATGGGTTTGCCGAGTTTCGATTTCAGCGTTCCACCCGGCAGAAATTCCATCACCAGGTAAGGCAGACCATTCTCCTCGCCATAATCATGCACCTTAACAATATTTGGATGTGAAAGACGCGCCAGGGCTTTTGCTTCCCGTTCAAAGCGCAAGAGAAACATTTCTTTGTCATATTGGCCAAAGGTGATGACCTTGATGGCAACAAAACGCTCAAGGCGAGTGTCAAAAGCCTTATAGACAGCAGCCATTCCACCTTCGCCAAGTTGTTCAATGACGTGATAGCGCCCTAAGTCTTTGCCTGTTAAGTTTGCCATATTCTGCTCCCAAATCGTCAAAACGATAAGCGCAGCACAAAACTATTATACACTGCAAGATATCCAGAAAATCATTCAATTCGAGGGTGTTGAAAAAGTCATATTTGGCGCACATCTATTATGAAAAATGTGCCATTTTACCCCTGGATATGCGAGGCAGTTTTTGTTTTTTAACACTCTTGCAATTCAAGGACTGCTTCAAAAAGTTTATCTACCGCTGATTTTTCTAAATAAATTGTTTCATCTTGCTCGTGTTACAATCATAAAAAATGTTGAGGTTTGTAAATGGAAAGAAAAGTTCCAACCACTGCTTCGGAAGAAATTGAGCTGTATTTGCGAACCATCTATTCCTTATTGCGGTCAACGGTGGATGTACAGATTCGCACCCTGGAAGAGGTGCATACAGCCACCAACTCTTTGTTGCATCCTGGAGCGCGTAGCGAGCGACCAGATATTTCTGCACTGATATATACGTGGCTGCGTTTGCCGGATATTGTGCATGAGGTGCGGTCGGTCATTATGGGACAAAGCACGCAGGTTTTTGCCCGGCACGGTTTTACAGATGTTGAAAGTTGGCGTGAAACACCAGCGCGTGCTCGAAGACGGCGCTTTCTGTTCGATGGACGGGGTACGCTGGCTTGTTTTATTGCCAGCCGCTCGGACATTGATGACCTGGTACCTTCACTGACCGCTTATCAAATCGAGTGGAATAAGTTGCACTGGTTACTGAAGCGATGTCCGCCGCAATTGTTACAAGAAAATCATCAGGCGGGTTCGGCAGAGTTTTTGACGCTTGCGGAGCATCTGGAAATGCCCGTAGAAGACCTTGTACGGTTGCAAACGGTTTGGGGCAGAGATTTTCAAGAGTGGTTGATGTTGATTGCCAGTAAGAAAATGGATTTACGCATTCGGCTGCTTGAGGGATCGCTGACCGAATACTGGCGTGCGACGCGCGCTTGGCTGGATAACATTGAACGTGAATACCCGAAGCTGACCGAACGACCGGTATACTTTATCTCCAGCAATACCCATAGTGTGGTTAATCTGTTGACAGGGTTTGCACTGCAAAACAAAGAAAAATTGATTCGGTTTCTGGAGTATAGTGAGGACCGTGAATTGCTTCAAGAATGGAAAGATATTGAGCGAAATCAGGTACCATCCAGCGCAAGCAATTTTTTGTATTATGTGCTTAAAAAATACCAGCAGACATCGGAAGGACAGAATCTGATTGCTGCTCAACGGGACTATGAGCAGGCGCATGGTATCAGGCGCATAGCGAGTGTTCATACTCTCGACATTGAGGCGCAAGTGATTGATCTTTGTTGTTTGAACCCGCAAACGATTGACCCTCGTTTGTCGCAGGATGACTTTGAGTTTCTGCGTGAGAGCGATGCACTAATCTTTAATATTGACTATCCCCTTGGTTTGGCTGCTTATAACATCCTGGCGAAGGTCGCGGAACATTTTGGACCGATTCTTGGAGTTTATATTATGGGAAAAGCAGCCACGATGAACGGGCGTATTGGGGATGTAATGGTCCCGAATGTTGTCCAAGACGAACATTCAATGAACACCTATATTTTTCAAAATGCTTTCTCTGGTGCTGATGTGTCCCCCTATCTGGTATATGGGACGGTGCTGGATAACCAGAAAACGCTTAGCGTTCTTGGAACGTTTTTGCAGAATGCTGAGATTATGGATGTGATGTACCGCGAGGGATATACCGATATTGAGATGGAAGCGGGACCTTATCTTTCAGCGGTTTATGAGATGTATCGCCCCAAACGGCATCCCGTTAATGAAATTGTCAATCTTTATGGGGTACCCTTCGATATTGGAATTTTGCACTATGCTTCTGACAAACCGCTCAGCAAGGGCAAGAACCTCGGCGCAGGGACGTTATCCTATTTTGGAATGGACTCAACCTATGCATGTTCGATAGCAATACTGAGGAGAATCATTGAGAAGGAACGTCAACGATTGAAGGGATTTTAACCAAGCATAATCAAGATGGTCAGGGACTGTATGGTTCTTGCCGCGTAGTCCCTGACCTTCGATGTGGCTGTTCAGCAATATTTACAAATTTTTAATTTGACTTTCCAATCTTTCAGCACTCTGACGATAAATCATCAGTTTGTCGCGCTCTTTTTCCACAACTGCCGGGGGAGCTTTTTGCGCAAAGGGAGAGCTGAGCAATTGCTCTAGACGGGAAATTTGCTGTTGCACTTCTTCAAGCTCTTTTTCCAAACGGATGCGTTCAGCCGTGGTATCCACCATGCCTGCTAGGGGCAGGTAGATTTCAACCCCGGCAACAACCAGTGTAGCCGCCTCTTGTGGTTTTTCAGAAAGTACTTTCTCGAGTTGAAAGGCGTTAGCATCCAGATGTGCCAATGTCTGAATAGTCTTTTGTTGCGCCTTGAGGATATCCACTTTGTTGCCGGCGGCAATCCATGCGGGGATTTTCTTGCCGGGTGCGACCTTTTTCTCGGCACGCAGATTCCGAATGGCACGCACGATGTCCTGAACAAGCGTGAAATCGGCTATTTTTTGTTCTTCCCAGCCCTCAGGCGGGTTCGCTTCTGGCCAGCGGGCAAGGATTAGAGCTTCTTCCCAGCCATGTTTGGGAGCGAAGCGATGCGAACGTGATTGTGCCGCCCGCTTGAGGTGTCCCCACAATTCTTCTGTAACATAGGGTGTATAAGGATGCAACAGGCGCAAACAGGCATCCAGCACGCGCACAAGGGTATAGGCGGTATAGTGAGCACGGTCACCGCCTTCAGCGAGCTGTAGCTTCGCAATCTCCACGTACCAGTCAGCAAATTCGCCCCAAAAGAATTCGTAAATCTGTCGCCCGGCTTCGCCATACTGATAATTACCAAACAATCGTTCGACATCACGAATCAATGACTGCAATTTTGCCCAAATCCAGGAATCTGCCAGTGTCCACTGTGGTTTACTTTGGGGTTCTTGCGGTGACTGCTCGATGGCGCTAATGACGAATCGTCCGGCGTTCCAAACTTTGTTGGCAAAATTGCGGTTGGCTTCAACTTTCTTGATACTCAGGTTCATGTCATTGCCCGGCGTTGAACCAACCAGCAATGTAAAACGCAGTGCATCGGTACCCAGTTCGTTCATCACTTCCAAAGGATCAATCACGTTGCCTTTGGTTTTGCTCATTTTCTGACCATGCTCATCGCGAATCAAGCCGTGCAAATAAACTGTGTGAAATGGCACCTGTCCGGTAAATTCCAGCCCGGACATAATCATACGCGCCACCCAGAAGAATAAAATGTCATAACCGGTTTCCAGCACGGAGGTTGGGTAAAAGTATTTCAGGTCTGGGGTTTCATCAGGCCAGCCCAAAGTGGAGAAGGGCCAGAGACCAGAAGAAAACCAGGTATCCAAAACGTCTTCGTCCTGATGAATAGCCTGACTGCCACAGTGCTGGCAGCGGGTTGGATCGGTGCGCATAACGGTCATCTCACCACAATCATCACAGTACCAGACTGGGATGCGGTGTCCCCACCATAACTGGCGGCTGATGCACCAGTCCTGGATATTTTCCAGCCAGTTGTAGTATACCTTCGTGAAACGGTCCGGGATGATGCGAATACGTCCATCTCGAACAGCAGCCAGAGCGGCTTCTGCCAGCGGCTTAATGCGCACGAACCATTGGGTGGAGAGCATTGGCTCGACAATTTCGCCGCCTCTTTGAGAACGCGGTACGTTGAGCATATAGGGTTCTTCCTTGATGACCAGACCTGCAACACGCATATCCTCCCAGATTTTCTTGCGGCACTCAAAACGGTCAAGACCAGCGTAGGGCCCACCATTCTGGTTGATCCGAGCATACTCGTCGAGGACGCTGATAATCTCCAGCCCATGTGCCTGCCCAATTCGGTAATCATTGGGATCATGTCCGGGAGTGATTTTGAGCGCGCCGGTGCCAAACTCTCGGTCAACGTATTCATCTGCGATAACCGGAATCTGGCGTCCAAGGATGGGAACGATTACTTTGCGTCCCAGATATTTGCGATAACGCTCATCTTCGGGGTGAATGGCGACAGCCGTGTCGCCTAGGATGGTTTCTGGGCGGACAGTTGCCACGGGGATGTAGTCACCGGAGCCGTCTGCCAGCATATATTTGAAGTAGTACAATATGCCTGGTTCCTGACTGTATTCCACTTCCAGGTCAGAAACAGCGGTCCGCAGACCCGGCGACCAGTTGATCATGCGCGGCCCGCGATAGATCAATCCCTTTTCGTATAGACGCACGAAGGCTTCCCGCACTGCTTTTGAAAGGCCCTCGTCAAGCGTGAATCGGGTACGTTCCCAATCGCAAGATGCACCCAGTCGGCGAATCTGCTGAAAAATAATGCCACCGTATTTTTCTTTCCACTGCCAGGCGCGCTTGAGAAATTCCTCGCGTCCAATTTGTTCACGAGTAAGACCCTCCTTTGCCAGGGCACGCTCCACCTGGAGCTGTGTGGCGATTCCGGCATGATCGGACCCGGGCACCCAGAGAGTTGGCATACCCTTCATGCGGTGGTAACGGATCATCAGGTCTTCCATTGCAACAAACATGGCATGACCAAGATGTAACTCACCGGTGACGTTGGGAGGGGGGATGGATATGACAAAAGGTTTTTTGCTGGGGTCGAAGTTAGGCTTGTTGGGATCATTGGATGGACGGAAAAAGCCGCTCTTTTCCCACCATTCGTAAAGACGTTGTTCAGTGGATTTGAAATCGTAGGTTTTTGGTAATTTAAATTCGGACATTATGCCTCCAGTAATTTGGATTGGCTTGTGAAAAAGCGAAATAAAAAGCTCTTTCTTCTTGAGGACGAAAGAGCTTTTCCGCGGTACCACCTCATTTCGCCGGGGTTTCGGCGCACTCTTTCCCGAACAATCATCCGGGGCAAGCAATAACGGGCTTCTCCGTGCCGTTCTACTCTCCTTCTTGGATTTCTTCGGCAATTATGACCAAGCGACTTCAAACAGTTCTATACTGCGGAGGTTTTCAGCCTGTTGACCTCCTTCTCTGTCAGTCGAGCTGCTGTTTTACTCCTCTTGGCTTTTGCTTTTCCTTAATTCAATTGTTGGCTTGATTATACGGAGGATGGGCAAAGGTGTCAATTGCAAACTTGATAATGATTTGCTGCCTGCTAAAAGCCTGTAAAGAATTTCATCAAGGAAATGCCTCGACTAAAACAACCAGCAGGGTATTACAGCCTGAATCATGCCAGCTTCCCAGCCATGTTCCATTGCTGTCAAAGTGCTCAATAGATAAAATTTCTTTTCCCTGAATGCGCACGGTTTGACCAGCTTTGATCTGGCTGAGCGACCGATAAATTTCGGCGTTAACGGGTACAGTGTGAAGCAGATTAATGGTTCCCTGTGGCTTGTTTGTTTGCTGGCTATACCAGAAGAACCGGTGATTCGAGACCGTTGCAACAACTTTGTTGCTATCCGCGAAATCGCCGCTAGTGACTAGAATATCATGGCTCAACAGCGGATAATCAGCTTCTCGGATTTCGGTTGCATGTCTTACCAGTCCTTGGAATGTAGAAATTGGCTTGGATTCATAGTTGATTTTCCATGTCTCGCCTTCTGGTACCTTAACAGAAGTGAAAGATTGGTTGACTTGCCAGTGTTCGAAGTCTGGCTTTGCAGGGTTCAAATGATTCAATCCACCGTCAACAATTGACCAGAGTAAATACCCTAGTAACACAACAACCAGAACAATAAGCGGGGAGCGAATCAGGCATCCCAATGGCAGTAGCAGGAATTGTAGTAAATCTGGACGCTCGGAGTGAAGGAAAGATGGCTTTGTCTTGGACATGCGTTAAATTATAATAAAAGTTTTATGGTAATTCTCTCCTGCCGTTGTGCTGAAAATGTACCAAGTGATGAAGTATCTGCTACGGCTGAATTGACGGAATGACTGATTGCACGTAAGATAGGTCTTGAAGCATTGAGAGAGGAGAACCTGTATGCAACTGGGCCTGGTACACAAAGTTGATATTGATCATGAGATGCAGCAATCCTACTTGGATTATGCCATGAGCGTTATCGTGGCGCGCGCGTTGCCAGATGCCCGCGACGGTTTGAAACCCGTTCAGCGGCGAATCCTGTATGCCATGTATGACATGGGTTTGCGTCCAGATTCATCTTATAAAAAATCCGCCAGAATTGTGGGTGAAGTGCTGGGCAAGTATCATCCGCACGGAGACATGGCAGTTTATGAAGCTATGGCGCGCCTGGCACAAGATTTCACCATCCGCTATCCTCTGGTAGAAGGGCAAGGGAACTTTGGCAGTGTGGATGGCGATCCGCCAGCCGCCATGCGCTATACCGAGGCGCGTCTGACCAGCTTTGCATTGGAGTTGTTGAATCAGATTGATCAGGATACGGTTGCTTTTCTGCCAAATTTTGATGCAACGCTGGTAGAACCGCTGGTCTTGCCTGCAACGGTGCCGAATTTACTGGTGAATGGTTCAAGTGGTATTGCTGTAGGCATGGCGACCAACATCCCCCCCCACAATTTGGGTGAGGTAATAGACGCCCTGACTTTCATGTTGCGGCAATGGGAGCATCTGGATGATCTGTCAGTTCAGGACCTTATGAAACATATCAAAGGACCTGATTTTCCGACGGGTGGTATTATCCTGCAAGAGGACGAACAGAATGAATTGCTGGCTGCCTACGCGACCGGGCGCGGTCGCATTACAGTGCGCGGACGTGTGGTTTTGGAGGAGATGGCTCGTGGGCGCAGCCGCGTTATTATTACACAACTTCCCTATTTGACCAATAAATCCAGTCTGATTGAAAAGATTGCAGAAATGGCGCGTGAGGGTCAACTGGAGGAAGTTGCCGATTTGAGAGATGAATCAGACCGCCAAGGGTTACGGGTGGTGATTGAACTCAAACAGGGTGCAGAGATTGACCAGGTGTTGCGGTCTCTCTACCAGCACACACCCTTACAGACCACTTTTGGCGTTATTATGCTGGCACTAGTGGATGGCGAACCCAGGCTGTTGACGCTCAAACAGGCGTTGCGGGTTTATCTGGAGCATCGTCTGGAAGTTGTACGGCGGCGCAGTGAGTTTGAGCTGGCACGCGCTAGAAAACGTGTGCATATTCTTGAAGGTTTACGTGTTGCGATCAGCCATCTGGATGAAGTTATTGCTTTGATTCGTGCTGCACCAGATGCTGATACAGCCCGTGAAAGATTGCGGAAGCGTTTCAAGTTGAGTGAGGAACAAGCGCAGGCAATTCTGGATATGCCGCTCAAACGATTGGCTGCACTAGAACGAAAGAAGGTTGAGCAGGAGTATAAGGAGTTGCTTGCCAGAATTAAGGAACTGGAGGCTTTGCTGCGCTCACCCAGAAAATTACGTGCTCAGGTGGAGAATGAATTGTTGGAGGTAAGACAAAGATATGCAGATGCGCGCCGTACTGAGATTCGCATTCTGAAAGCTGGCGAGTCAGCTAAAACACTGCTTACCGCCGCAGCTCTAACCGCTGCCCGGGAAGTTTGGATTGGTGTAACAGAGGATGGCTCGATTGCTCGTGTAGCCGGAGATAAACCACAGCGCCCCGCTGGTCAGCAGGCTGCCCGTTGGATGTTGAAGACAACCACACACCATACGCTTTATCTGGTTTGTGAAAGCGGGAAAGCAGCCGCTGTATCGGTTGAGACTCTTCCGGAGGTTGAAAAGTTTTCAGAAGGCGTTAGCCTTCATAAGATCGCACCATTGGGTGAAAATGAACGACTAGCCGGTGTTTTTGCACTGTCTTTGCGCGATGAAGAGAACGTTGCACAGTATGTGATGACCGTAAGTCGGGCTGGAATGGTTAAAAAATCCGCTGTCTCTGAATTGCCGGGGGCTTCGGCTCACTCGTTTACGCTGACAAAGCTCAACACCGGGGATGCATTACAGAGTGTTTGGTTAACCAGCGGGGAGGATGAGGTGGTTTTAGCAACAGCATTTGGGATGACGATCCATTTTTCTGAAGGTGAAGTGAGACCAATGGGTCTTATTGCAGCAGGCGTGAATGGCATTAAGCTTAGAGAAAATGACTGGATTGCTGGTGCGGAAGCATTTCATCATGAAGGACAAATTTTATTGCTGGCTTCGGATGGACGTGCCTGGCGGTTTGAACTTTCTGAAATTCCTCTGCAGGGGCGGTATGGGCAAGGGGTGATAACATGCAAGCTGGGGCGTGGCGCCAGATTGATTGGTACTTTAGGAAGTAATCGCGCACAGATGGGGATAGTTCATTTTGCAAAAGCCGCCGCGCGTCTGCTGAAAATGGAAGAAGTTGCGTTATCCAAGCGGCAACGCAGCGGACAGCCTGTAATTGAGGTAAAAGCTGCCGATTCAATTACTGCACTGACACCGGTATTGGACAGCATCCATCCTGTTACCGAGAGGTCTCGAAAAGTTGTCCGCAAGGCAAAAGGTAAGCAAACAGACGACGTAAAGAAAGGTGCCGCTGTTTCACGAACGCGTGGTAGGAAAGAGAAAGCACCTGTGACTAAACCCACAAAGTCAGCGAAAAAATCCCCATCTTCAGCCGGACACAGTGGCTCATCTGGGGCAAAGGAAACACCCGTTTCAGAGAAGATATCCAGGCAAGCAAAAAACGAAACTCAGCTCAGCATGTTACCTGAAACGCCGGCGAAGAGAAGGCGTAAGCCTGAATCAAGCGTACAATCAGGTTGAGATGGTAAAGAATTTGTAATGGTAGCCAATTTTTCCGCCGATCAAGCCAATCGTATCATTACCGTTGAGGACTTTACCAGCAGATGAACTGGCTTGCCAAGTAAAGTGGCGAGAATTTCCACTGCCGGAGACGCCGGTTAGGGTAAAGGTTGCATTGGGCAGAGTTTGGGTTAAGAAAGTCGTGTACCAGTTTCGGATGGCGTCGGTACCCTGTACGGTCTGGGCGGCGGTGATATGAACCCCGTTCGCGTCATAAAGAGCAGCCACGTTTGCTGCGTTGCGCGTGTTGAGAGCGGCGATATATTTTTGAGGCATGTCCTGAGCGGGCGGCTGGGTGGGTGACCAGGCATAGCTGGCGATGGTGTTCCATAGCGACTGCAATATGGTGCGACCATAATACCACTCGAAAAAGCTCGCTGCAGCTAGATTTAAGGCTCGTGCCGTGTCGAGAAATTCAATAATATCAGCAGGGGTGGCAGTCCAATCGCCGGCTTTGTAAACGGGACCAACCGGTATAATTGGACGGACGGGGGTCATGGCTTGAAACTCGCTCACACATCGGCGGAGCTGGGCACCGGCATTGTGAGCAGCCTGCCAGTATACTTGCGGCATGTTTAAATCACATTTTTCCAGAAATTCTTTCCAGGGTAGTTGCGGGTGATAGGTAGGGAAACGATAGGAGCACAGCGCGATGGGTGTATTGGGCAAACCGGCGCGCAAGTCAGCCATGAAACGGCGTGCAGCGACATCTCTGCCGGGTTGTTTGTATTCTGCTTCGGCATCGATAATGTAACCTTCCATGCCAAGCTCTTTAACCCTTTTGATGGCAATCTGTGCTTCCCCGGCTGGGTTATATCCATATACGTAATGCCAGCCCCATACCTGAATATTTTTGGCTCTTAGTGCCTGAACAACAGGAGGCACCAGGTCTTTCCCAGTGGTCTTGTCAATGTTATAAGCTACTGTCCCATCTGCTATTTTGATCGACACATGGGTCAAACCAGCCGCCTGTGCCGCATTGACAATGGCTTGGGCATTGCCTCCTTCACAGCGGGCAATTTGCCAGATCATAAAACCCTTTCCTTGCAGTCCCATTTTTTTAACCTCCTGTCTGAATGCACACGGTGGGGTAAGGTTGCGTTTAACTGAATTGGCTATTTGGCTGGATGTTTCCTTCCAACCCTAATTGAGGAGCAATGCGGCGCATGGCAAGGATGACATTATCCACATGTTCCCATAAGTCTATACCAAATTCTGCTGTGGCTTTTTCAATCTCCTGACGATTCGCACCTGCGGCAAAGGCTCGGTCTTTCCATTTTTTCTTGACCGAAGAAGCAGTTAAATCATACAGCGAACGAGATGGCCGCACCAGCGCGACCGCAGTGATTAGTCCAGTAATTTCATCGCAAGCGTAGAGTGCCTTTTCCATTCGGCTTAGACGGGGCACGCCTGTATGATCGGCGTGGCTTAATATTGCACGAATAATTTCTTCTGGTACACCGCGTTCTCTTAAGATGGGTGCTCCATCCTGAGGATGGGATTCGAGAGTGGTGTGAATTTCCCAATCGAAATCATGTAGCAGCCCGGTTAGTGACCAGGTGTGTATATCCTCACCGAATTTTTCGGCATAGAACACCATGGCTGCTTCAACGCTTAACATGTGGTTAATTAAGTTTTGACTCTTAACAAATTCCTGAACAATTGCAAGAGCTTCGGCGCGATTCATTTAGCTCTCCTGGTACTTAAATATTGTGGTAACTTAGTAGCTATATGTCATTATACATGCAATATGTGCAAGTTTTGAGCCATGTCAGGGCTCATCTTTTCTGCCAATTTGTTGAGAGTTCGTTTTCTTGAAAAATTGGTTCGGGTTGCCCAAGTACCGGCTGCGGTTTTCTGAACCAGACATCCCAGAGGGCGACAAAGGTGGCTGGAAGTTCACGTATGATCCAGATCGTATATGCCCGGCGCTGATAAGCACGCCGATCAGCGGTAATACCAGATGCTTGTACACCCAGTGCATTGCAGGTAAAGAGCGCGCGCGGCAGATGAAAATTCTGAGTAATCAAAATAGCTTGTTTTACTCCAAAAATTGTTTTTGCCCGATAGCAGGTATCATATGTACGACGTCCGGCATAGTCCAACACAACGTCCTGTTCTGGAACACCAAGATCAAGAGCATATTGTTTCATCGAGGCTGGCTCATTGTAGTTAACGAATCGGTTGTCGCCACTCATAAGCAGTTTCTTGACTTTGCCAGCCTTGTATAATTCCACTGCAGTTGCAATCCGGTCGCGCAAAACCGCCGTCGGAGAACCATCGCGGTTTAAGCCTGCTCCAAAGACAATAGCAACTGGGGCAGGAGATATAGATTCAAGAGTATATGTGCGCGGCTTTGCGTATAGCAATACGAACACGCGGGACAACGCCAATACAACCCCAGTAAGCAAGGCGAGGGACATCACAATACGAATAAGCATACGGACAGCTTTTCTTAGCATGAGCCGATTTTACCATGCTCACCCTGTGGGTGGTTTGTTGTCGTTGAGACCTGTGGTCATTACTGGAAGAGTGTCTCCAAATTGATTTGAGCAGCCTCAATCAGTCTTTTCAGCGGCTCATAGGTTCCATCATCAATTCTTTTGACTTCTTGAACATCATAATTGAGTGCTTCGGTCAGTAATTGTTGTCCTTCTGAATTAGAAGCCAGATCAGCCAGCGCAGTACCCAACTTCTGTTGCATTTCTTCAGGTAGTTCCGGAAGGGTTGAAAAATTCATGTTGGGAATAATGGCATCGCTTTGCCAGATGACAACGATCCGATTCATAACATCTGGTAAGTCTTGCAATGCGGGCGAAGTACGTGGATCACCAGAGATGGCAAAGGTGGTGCCAAAATCACAAATACCGCGCACGTACAATGCTCTGACAACCGCGGCATGATCGCGGATAAATGCACCCGGCTGGACGGTAATGCCGTTTTCGGCAAGCAAGCCGGATGGTACGACATAACCGGAAGGAGAGTCTGGCGACACCCAGCAAGGGCGCTGCCCGGCAAACTGTGACAGGGCTGTGGACGCGTCAGCCAGGTTTTGGTTGGCTAACGGATCGTAATAGGAAATGAAACCGCTGTCTGTGCTTGCCAGAAATTGAGTGCCATATTCATACACACCGAAATGGTTAATCAAAAGCATCGCCTGTGCAAAGCCGTTTTGGTTTGCCCAAATATATGGGAGAGGCATTAACCAGGCTGCATGTACAAAACCAGCTTCCATTTCATTCAGCAACTCTCCAGGGCTGGTGAACTCCTTGCTGGCGATTGTGTACCCTGTTGATATTGATAGCTTTTCTATCAATTCCTGTAGTGCTAATGAATTGGCGGTCTCCGAATTCTCCGTAATATTCCCAAGAACCAAAGGATTTTCATCACTACCGAGCGGACTTGCCAACGGGGGTAAGGTAGGGGACAAGGTTACAGTTGGCGTTGTAAAGGTTGTCGGCTGGGGTGTGACATTTTGCCGCCGAAGCTGGCAATTCGCGAGTATCAGGATAAAGGTAAGCAACAAAATGGTAAAACTGAAATGGCGTTTTAAGGACGCGGTTTTCAAATTTGGTAGCACTCCCTTGGTTTACTTGTGTTATTATGAATTATAACAAAGGCAGTAGAGGAGGAAGAATGAGCAAGAGGACTCAATGGACCTTGGCAATTAGCGGAATTGTTGCCATTTTACTCATTATGCTGGTCGTATTGCCGTACATTTTGATGCGAATTATCGATTCTGCAACTGCTCGCGCTATTGCACCGTTTGAACAGGCTGACCAGCAATTGCGAACTCAGGTTGCCCAGATATTAAATCCAACCCCAACAATTATCCCTGATCCAGTCACCATCATTCATGAAGTACGCTCGCTGGCGCGGCTGGAGACTATTCAATACTCTGTAGAAAAGGTCATCACGGCAGAGAGCGGGCAGAATCAATTTGCCTTTCTGTTTGGGGATCGGCTATTGTTTATCGCACATGGGTATGTGATCGCCGGGGTTGATCTTGGGAAATTGACCTCGGCTGACCTGACGCTAAAAGGTACGGTGCTTTATGTCCGTTTACCGCAGCCAGAGGTTTTTGTAGCCACATTGGATAATGAAAAGTCTTATGTTTATGACCGTGAAACTGGTTTGCTGACAAAAGGCAACGTGAACCTGGAAACAGAAGCCCGCAAAGTGGCTGAGAGCGAAATTTACAAGGCGGCGTTGGATGATGGCATCTTAGAACAGGCACGCGTTAATGCTGAGAATTATCTGGCGCGCTTGTTTAGAACCCTCGGATATAACGAGGTGGTCTTTGTGCAGCCCTGACCGACCAGACCACGCACCTATGCAGGGGGTGGTAAAATAAGCTGCCCTTAAGTGTTCGGGTGAGGTTGGTATGTCTGGAACAATGAAAAAACCTGTCATTCGTTTTGTAAAACCCCGAGAAACGGTAGAGGTCCATCTTCCCGATGGACGTGTACTTTCCGGTCCGCGCGGCACTTCCCTTGAGCACTTTCTAATGAAGTTACCTGAAGCTCGCAATCCTCTGATTGTTGGTGGGATTGTCAATACGCAATTGAGAGAGCTGACTTACCCGATTGAGTTGGATGCGCGTGTTCAGCCTGTGACGATGAAAGATTCGGATGGAGCGAGAATTTATCGCCGTTCACTCACGTTTCTTTTGGAAGCGGCTTTTGAAGCATTGTTTCCTGATGTCATTTTATCTGTGGATCATTCAGTCTCTTCGGGGGGATATTTTTGTAAAGTGCGCGGACGCCTGCCACTGAACCGTGAGGAGCTTAAGCTGCTGGAAGAGACAATGCGTAATCTGGTGGCACAGGATTTGCCTTTCCAGAAGGATGTCGTTCCGCTGGAAGAAGCTAAGCGATATTTTGAGGAACGGGGTTATCAAGACAAGGTGTTATTGCTCAAATATCGCCAAAAACCAACATTGGTTCTCTATAAACTGGGTGAACACCGAGATTACCATCATGGGTACATGGTCCCATCTACGGGTTATTTGCGCTGGTTTGATCTACAGCTTGCCGACGATGGATTTATTATGCGTTTTCCACGCCGTCAGTTTGCTGATCAATTGTTGCCCCTGCCAGAATCGAAAACATTGTTCAGGACATTTCGACAATATGGCGACTGGTTGGAGAAACTGGGGATTGATAATGTAGGTGCTTTGAATGAAGCCATTCACCAGAGTCGTATTCGCCAGATTATTCTGGTTTCTGAGGCTTTGCACGAACAAAAAATTGCCGAGATTGCCCGTTCCATTGCTGCGCGCACAAACGAAGCTCGGGTTGTTCTGATTGCCGGACCCTCCTCTTCTGGAAAAACTACATTTTCCAGAAGACTGACGATGCAATTGTTGGCGTTAGGCGTGTCACCATTTGCCCTGGAGATGGATAACTATTTTGTAGAGCGGGATAAGACGCCGCTTGATGAAGACGGAAAGCCAGACTTTGAAGCCTTAGAGGCATTGGATACTGCTCTATTGACCGAACATGTCCGACGTTTGATTGCAGGTGAAGAGGTGCAATTACCGTATTACAATTTCAAAACTGGTAAACGGGAAAAAGGTGATATCGTTAAGCTTGAAAAAGGACAGATCATTATTGCGGAGGGAATACACGGCTTGAACCCCAACTTATTGCCTGATATTCCAAGAGAAATGACTTTTCGGGTTTACATTTCCGCATTGACGCAATTGAATCTCGACCGGCATAATCGTATCTCGACAACCGATACGCGCCTGATACGGCGTATCGTTCGCGATATGCGCGAACGCGGATATACCGCCCAGCAAACAATTTCCCGCTGGGAATCGGTGAGGCGGGGCGAGAGGCGGCATATTTTCCCCTATCAGGATAATGCTGATGAAATGTTCAACTCAGCGCTGGCGTATGAGCTGTCAGCTTTGAGACCGCTCGCTGAGCCTTTGCTAAGACAGGTGCCGTATGGTTCTCCAGAGTATATCGAAGCCAAGAGGCTGCTGACTTTTCTGGAGTGGTTTTTGCCTCTTGAGGATGTTGATTTTATTCCGAATAACTCAATCCTGCGCGAGTTTATTGGTGGTTCCATCCTGGCAGATTTCAAAATTTGGAAGTAGATATAGACAAAGCCCCGCTGTCCTGAAATCCAGCGGGGCTTTTGTTAGAAATTACATATACTGCTTAATGACCTGACTGAGGCGCGCAATTCCTTCATTTACCTTTTCTGGGGTTGCGTTGGAAAAGTTCAGGCGCATTGTGTTTTCGCCGCCGCCACAGGGGAAGAATGATTCTCCTGGGACAAAGGCAACTTTTTGCTTTACCGCCTCTTTGAGAATTTCGGTGGTATTTAGGCCCTCGGGCAAAGTAACCCAGAGGAACAATCCGCCTTGGGGGTGTGTCCAGTGAACATCTTGTGGCATGTGCTCTTCCAATGTTTCAATCATAACATCCCTGCGCTGGCGATAGCATTCGCGGATGACTTTCACGTGACGGTCGAGGAATCCCCCCTTACCAACTTCATAGGCGACAATTTGGTTGAATGTAGCCGTATGCAGGTCAACTCCTTGTTTAGCCTGGACAAGTTTGGAAATCACCTGTGTAGGAGCAACTACCCATGCAAGCCGAACGCCAGGTGCCAAAATTTTGGAGAAGGTGCTTAAGTAGATTACGTTCCCAGAGTAGGCACCCGGATCTTTGCGGTACTGACTGTCCAGCACAACAACGGATGGAATATGTTTCCCTTCAAAACGGAGCTGTCCATATGGATCATCTTCAATGATGGGAACACCAAAGCGGTCCGCCAATTTTACCAGTTGTTTGCGGCGTTCAAGTGTCAATGTGGTTCCGGTGGGATTTTGGAAGTTTGGCAGTACGTAAATAAACTTGGGACCCAAACGGAGTGATTCTTCCAATGCTGAGGTGATCATACCATGATCATCAGAGGGGACTGCAACATATTCCGCACCGTACGCGTTCCAGGCTTGCAATGCACCCAGATAAGTGGGGGATTCAACCAGAATACGGTCACCCCGATTGATAAAAATCTTGCCAAGAAGGTCTAACGCCTGTTGAGAACCTGATGTAATCAGAATATTGTCGGCACTTACGTGCATGCCGTAAGCGGCATTATGACGTGCGATCATTTCTCGCAATGGCAGATAACCTTCTGTTGCGCCGTATTGCAGTGCTTCGGCTCCACGCTCTTGCAGGACGCGGTTGCAGGCTGCCCGGAATTCCTCAATTGGAAAAACCTCCGGTGCAGGCATTCCCCCGGCAAAGGAAATCACATCTGGCTGTTGTGTCAGCTTCAATAATTCGCGTATGGTTGAGCTTTTCATGCGTAGCGTACGTTGGGCGTAGCGGTGTTCCCAAGGTGTTTGCATTTTTGCTCCTGTACATAGCGTATGATTTTTGTCTGACATCTTCCTTCCCTCTGGTTAAGATGCAACTGTGGGTGCATCTACACCCACAGTTGCTGGATTAACCTGCTTTAGGAAAACGGCTGATAATTATCGCCGGAGTAGGAAGTGTGACACGGTCTCCAATTTGAAGTTCAACCGGCATTTTTCCTGTGGCTTTTGGCGCGCCTTGATAGATGGCAATGGGTGTACCCTCCTCTGATGACTTGATTTCAACAAATGCCTGTCCAGTCAGGTAGCCTTCAGCGTCAACTGCGCAACTGGTGACTACTCCAATGACGCGACCCTTGCGATCCAAAACAGGGTCACCGAGATGTGCCATGCGGACGCCTTTTTCTGCGAAGCGGAAGCGTACCAGAATTCCCTGACGGGATGCCTCGCGTTTCAGGTATGCATCGCGTCCGATAAACCATGGTTTGTAGGTTTTAACGTATGAACCAAAACCAGCTTCGGCTACACCCAGGTTGAGTTGACCACCCATCTCGTGACCATAGAGGGGCAAACCGGCTTCCGTGCGCAGGGAGTCGCGGGCACCGAGACCGCAAGGTTTCAATCCCATCGGTTCGCCGGTAGTCATTAATGCCTTCCACAACTCCGTTGCTTTGTTCGGGTGGACAAATAGCTCGAAAGCCATTTTCTCGCCAGTGTAACCTGTACGCGCTACCACTAGGTCAAAACCGCCAACGGTTGCCTCACAAAGCTCGGTTCGTTTAAGCTTCATAATTTTCTTGCGATTGGCTGCATCCACACCAAGTGCGAGCAGAATATCACGGGATTTTGGGCCTTGCAGGGCAATATCTACCCGCATATCTGCTCCCTCTTTTGGATCGCGCAAGTTGCGCAGGGTTGCTCGCGAGCCATACACTCGAACCCAAGGACGGTTGTTGTCCACCAGCACTTTCCCCTGCAAAACGGCATTTAACCATGCCCAATCTTTGTCGTCATTGGCAGCATTGACAACCACCAGATACTTATCTTCACTGCGCCGGTAGACCATTGTGTCATCAATCACATTCGCGTCTGGATCCAAGAAGTGGGTATAACAGGATTCACCAACCTCCAACGCGGCGATGTCGTTGCCGCATACACTATCCAGAAAGACCGCTGCATCCGCTCCTTCAACCTGATAAACGCCCATATGGGAAACGTCAAACAAGCCAGCAGCCTGGCGTGTTGCCAGATGTTCTTCTATGACCGAGCTGTACCAGACAGGCATCTCCCAGCCAGCAAATGGAATAATCTTGGCGCCCAGTTGCTTGTGCACCTCATAGAGCGGTGTACGTTTCAGCTCACCTTCCTTTTCTTCCCAAGTGAATTTGGGCAAAGCCTCTCCTTGTCCTTCTTCGATGCCGATAAAGAAAGGTTTGGTTACGTCAACAGGTTCGGTCGAAGTCATTTTACCCACTTTGGGTTCACACTCAATAACAGTGATTGGACCAGGAAGTCGACGGGTGATGTCTTTGTCGAAGGCAACATATCCATCGGAAAGATCAGAAAGCCATACTAGCGTCAGGGCAGCCTGTTTGCCTGGCACAGTGACCTGATATATGTGGTCCTTGATACAGGTCAGGGTCGCGTTAATTACACCTTTGGGTGTATGGAGGCGTGTAGCTTGGCTTTCTCCGGCTTTTAGTGCGCCAGCATCACTGCTGAAAACATAATTGACAAAGTGACGGGTTCCTTTTCCTTTCAGCTCAAAAGTGACTGTTTCATTCTTTTGTCCGATTGGGTCATCTATGTAAAAGAAATGGGGATAACCACTAAGCTTTACTTCAAAGTCAAAGCCGGCTTTCTCGGCGATTTCTCGTACGCGCAGTTTGGCGCTTTCCAGTACATCAAAATCAATCTTGGCACGCACGACTTCACCCTGGCGAGAGATGATCGAATAGGGTTTGGTGGCGTACAGAACATCGGCGATGATGTCGGCTACTTTCACCATATCATCTTCTCTCAGGCCGCGTTGGGTCATCCAAGGCGTGCCATAGCGAATGCCAGAGGCAAAGAGCGCCGTCTTGTCGCCGGGAATGGTGTTGCGATTAAGGACAATTCCAGCAATATCTAAAATACGCGCAGCGAGATCGCCAGAGAGTTTGGTACCATCTGGTCCAACGATGGTCTTACAATCTACATTGCCCAAATGTGTATTTGTACCGCCATAGGGGATTCTTAACCCTCTTTTTTGCAATTGATCGGTGAGCGCCTGACAATTTTTGATAATCTGACGTTGTAATTGTCTGAAAGTTTCGGTTTTTGCCAGCTTAAAAGTAGTTGCCAGTGCAGCAAACACGTGAACATGAGGACCGCCTTGCTCGCCCGGGAAGACAGCTCGGTCTATCTTTTTCGCCAGATTTGCGTCGGTGGTGATGATACAAGCACCGCGCGGACCACATAATGTCTTGTGAGTGGTAAAGGTGATTACATGAGCATAGCCAACGGGAGAGGGAATGGCGCCACCAGCGATCAGACCAGCGATGTGCGATACATCCGCCAGTAAAATAGCGCCAACTGAGTCTGCAATGGCGCGAAAGCGTTCCCAATCAGGTACCCAAGGGTATGAGGAATAACCAGCGATGATCATCTTAGGTTGGTGCTCTTTTGCCAGTGCTTCTACTGTGTCATAGTTAATTTGTTCGGTAGCCGGGTCAACGTTGTAATGTACAACTTTGTAAAGCTTACCGGAACGGTTGACGGAGGAGCCGTGGGTGAGATGCCCGCCATGCAGTAGATTCATACCGAGAACGGTATCGCCAGGGTTAATCAACTGATACACAGCGTTGTTAGCTGGTGCGCCTGAGAGGGGTTGAACATTCACGTAGAGTTGATCGGGTGATACTGCCGGGGTGGAAAATGCCTCTGCGCAACGGCGGCGTGCCAGTGCCTCAACGATGTCGGCATATTCCACGCCTTTGTAGTAGCGCGGATCAGAATAACGCCGATAATGAGCAAGCCGCGCCGGATAATCCAGAATTTCCTCTTCAGTCATCCAGCGAGTTTCTTCGTCAGGATACCCTTCCGCGTACAGGTTCTGGAAGGCTGAAGCAAGTGATTCGCGAACTGCCACTGGAGCGGTGCTCTCGCTGGGGATCAAGATAAGTTTTCGGTACTGGCGTTCCAGCTCAAGCTGTGAAAGCCGGTAAACCTCTGGGTCAATTTCAGACAGAGAGCCGCGGACAAGATAATCAGACATATCGTTCTCCTTGATTAAAGAAAATCGGGCTGTGAAATAAAAATAACCATGCAAGCCTTACTGAAAAGGCGGAACATTGAAATTCTGCTATCCAGTTGCATGGCATCTATATTGTAGCCCTGTAAGGGGTTAAGGTCAAGAATTTTTTGTTTTTGATTGCAGAGAGTTTCCAAAATGATTTGTGGTGAAACAATGTAAGCTATAATTATTTTGCCTGAAGGCAAACATGTCCGATAGAAATAGAGTAACAAAAATATCCCCTCCTTATATTGAAAGGAAACAAATGGACATACGAATTGAGAAACTAGCTGATTTACTGGTTAATTACTCGGTTGAAGTAAGACCCGAACAGAAGGTCTTGATTCGTGGAGAGAGTCTGGCAGAGCCGCTCATCAAAGCAGTTTATCGTAAAGTGCTTCAAGCTGGCGGATATCCGTTTGTTGCAGTTGAGTTGCCCGGTATGGAAGAGCTGTTTTATCATTATGCTTCTGATCAGCAGCTTCAGTTTGTACCGCCGCCAGTGAAGCTCTTATATGAAACGTATGATGTTCAGATCGCGATTATGGGTGCCTCGAATACAAAAGCGCTCAGTCGGGTTGACCCTCGTAAAACAGTGCTGCGTCAGCAGGCATATCAGGAACTGATGAAAACATTCCTAATAAGGGCGGCGAAAAAGGAATTGCGCTGGACAGTGACTTTGTTTCCCACGAATGCCAATGCGCAGGATGCTGAAATGAGCCTGATGGAGTACGAGGATTTTGTCTACAATGCTTGTATGCCGGACATGGACGATCCGGTGGGGTATTGGCGTAAGGTTTCTGCTAAACAGAAGAGGGTCATTGAGTGGTTGAAGGATAAACGCGAGGTACGTGTGCTCGCCCCGGAAACAGATATACGCTTGAGCATTGCTGGGCGCACATTTATCAATTGCGATTGTCATGAAAACGTACCAGATGGCGAGATATTTACTGGTCCCGTTGAAGACAGTGTCGAAGGGCGGGTCTATTTTTCATATCCGGCGATTTATGGTGGTCGGGAAGTCACTGGTGTGCGTTTGTGGTTTGAAAAAGGGCGTGTGGTCAAGGCGAGTGCAGAGAAGAATGAGGAATTCTTGCTTGCAACATTGGATACTGATGAAGGGGCGCGTTATGTTGGCGAGTTTGCTATCGGGACGAATGCTGGCATTACACAATTCACGCGCGAGATTCTCTTTGACGAGAAGATTGCCGGCAGTTTTCACATGGCTTTGGGTGCAGGCTACCCGGAGAGCGGAAGCAAAAATGAATCTTCTGTTCATTGGGATATGATTTGTGACTTGCGGCAAGGTGGGGAGATTTGGGTGGACGATATACTGTTGTATAAAAATGGACAGTTTGTACTAAGCTTTGAGGATTGAGCAAACTTGATGAGTGAAACCGAATCGGAAATGCTCTGGGAAGCAACCTCTGCTGCGAAGGGTAAAGGGTGTATGTCGTTGGTGCTGACGATACTGACCGCTGTATGGATTGTTGGCAACACAATCATTTTTCAATCTGGCGCTTGGATGCTGGAACAGACAATCTTTGAGGGCAGTTTGGGCGTTAAGGATTTTCGTTGGCTGATTGCGCTCGGCTATGCTCTTGTTCTAGTGATACCGTTTTTTGTTGTGTTTTTATTGAGCAAAAACCAGTTGCAAAAGGCGTTTTATCGTTCATTGCTCTTTGCCAGTCTGTTTGCGCTCTTTTTGGTTCCTGCGCGTTTCTTTTCAATTACAGATATGCAAAGCGTTATGGCATATCAGATTCTTGTTCTTGCATTATTTCTTCTGGGATTGCTGGTCTGGTCACGGCGGCTTTCGAATAGCTCACCTGACCGGCATTCCAGACCATTGGCGGGTTTGAGCTGGGGTCTGGTGAGCGGGGGGATGGTGGTTTTCCCTTGGGCGCTTTGGGGAGCATTAGGGTCGCTAACGGATACTATTCTGGGTCTGATGGTTGGATTATTGTTTGGTGCCTGTGTTGGGTTTTTGTTAGATGTGATCTTTTTCCCGGTTGTCCATGTTCAGAACCCTTACCGAGGATTGAATGTATTGCGGGATGGTGCTGCTGTTTTTCTGGTTTTGCTGATCATGGTGGGTGGTCTGGCTCAAAATGGTAATCAGGCTTTGTTATTTTTATCGGTATCACCAATTTCCTGGATTCTGGTTTTGTTGAGCCGTTATGGAATGATTGTACAACGTAGCAAAAACTGGGGGACATTGGCAATTTGTGTCGGGCTTGTTACTGCCTGGCCCCTGATTTTTGTTGATGCAGATGAATTGATGCTGGTCATCAATGGCTCACCGGGAGAGCTTATATACTGGGCGAATAAAGCCACTCTGTTAACTGTTGTGATAATTCTTCTCCTGAACATATTCTGGTTTATTTTTCGTCGTTCCATTATTGAAAATGGTATGCGTTTACTCTGGCTGGGAAAATGGATATTGGCTGTAGGTTGGTTTGCTGGTTTTGTGATAGTTTACTTTGCTTATGGTCGCCCGGGTTTTTATGGTGAACGGCTTTTTGTCATCTTGAAGGATCAGGCGGATGTCTCTCGGGCGGCGGGTATTGTGGATGACCAGGTAAGGCGGGAGTTTGTTTATCAGACCCTTGTCAAAAAGGCGGATGAGTCGCAGAGTGAGCTGCGCAAGACGTTGGAACGATGGCGTGTTCCCTATAAGCCTTATTATCTGGTCAATGCGCTTGAGGTGCAAGGCGGTCCGTTGATTCGCTGGTGGTTGCAAACTCGATCGGAGGTGGACCGGGTATTGGACAGCCCAGTGTTACGACCGCTGCCGCGAGCTGCAATACCTGTAAGAGGGTTTGAAACAAAACCAGAGAGTCCAGATTGGAATCTGAAACTGATCGGCGCTGATCAGGTATGGGAGTTGGGAATAAGAGGGGCAGGTATCGTGATTGGACAGTCCGACTCTGGAGTGCAAGGTAATCATCCAGAGTTGGCGGACAGTTATCGCGGCAGGGATGGCAACCATAACTATAACTGGTTTGATCCCTGGAATGGGACAACTTATCCGACTGATATTGGTGGACATGGCACGCATACGTTAGGGACGATTGTTGGGAATTCCGTTGGTGTGGCGCCGGATGCGAGCTGGATTGGCTGCGTCAATCTGGCACGTAATCTTGGTAATCCGGCTCTGTATCTGGATTGTTGGCAATTTATGCTGGCACCTTTTCCGCAAAGCGGCAATCCATTCAAGGATGGGAAACCTGCTATGGGCGCACATATCCTTAATAATTCTTGGGGGTGTCCGGTGGTTGAGGGATGCGATGCAGGGGTCTATCTTTCGGCGGTTAAGGCTCTGCGTGCTGCCGGGGTTTTTGTGGTTGTCTCGGCAGGAAATGCTGGCTATTCTGGCTGTGGGAGTGTGAAGGATCCACCCGCTTTATATGATGAAGTATATTCTGTGGGCGCAATCAATCGCTATGGGCAACTCGCTGAATTCAGCAGTCTTGGACCCGTTGAAGTGGATGGCAGTTATCGGATCAAGCCAGATATTGTAGCTCCGGGGGTAAGTGTGTTGTCAGCCTACCCCAACGGCAGTTACGAGATTGCCAGCGGGACCTCGATGGCTGGACCTCATGTTGCTGGTGTGGTGGCTTTAATGTGGTCGGCGAACCCAGATTTGATTGGAGAGATTGATTTGACGGAGCAAATACTGAATGAAACTGCAAAGCCCTATGAGGGAGTTCTGCCAGAATGTATTGAAGAAAGTGGTGATGACCGCAACGCGATAGGATTTGGGCTGGTGGATGCCTATGCCGCGGTTCAGAAAGCGTTAGAATTTAGAAGAAAATGAAAATTTGTCCTTGGCATAAGAAACGATTATGCCCGAACAGGGTTATTCATTACGAACGCAAAACACAGAGGCGCAACGGTGACTGAGCTCAGCGATGATGCTGCTTTGGAGCGGGCTGTCAAAGGTGACACCGAAGCATTTAGCGTTCTGTATGAGCGGTATGTTGGACGTATTTACAACTATGTTTTTTACCGTACGGGAAGTGCAGTAGATGCTGAAGACCTGACAGCAAAGGTGTTTTATCGGGCTTTTGGTCACATCAGCTCGTATCGTAACACAGGGATTCCTTTTTCAGCTTGGTTGTACCGGATTGCCCATAACCTGGTAGCCAACTGGTACAGGGATAATAGTAGACGGCGTGAGGTTCCCCTAGATGATCATCCTCAAATTCCAAAATCGGAGCATCCAGAATCCTCACTCGTTGAATTACAGGAAAAAGAGCGTCTGTTAAGAGCTATTCGTACTCTTCCCGATGATCGTCAGCAATTATTAATACTGAAGTTTGTGGATGATTTGTCAAATGCGGAAATTGCGGTTATCATGCGTAGAAGTGAAGGAGCGATTAAGAGCCTGTACCATCGGACGCTACTGGCGCTGCGGGATGCTCTTGAACGATTGGATAAACAAAAGGAGTGAGGATGTTGAGAATTGTCACAGATGGGTCAGTGGATATGCCCGATGGGTGGGCTGCTGAGTATCAGATTGATGTTTTACCTTTGTATGTTCGTTTTGGTGAACGCAGTTTTACACCAGGTGTCAATTTAACCAGTGCTGAGTTTTATGACATGGTGCGAAAGACGGGAAAAATCCCAAACACTTCTTTGCCGTCCCCCGGGGAGGTGGCGAAGTTTTATCGAAAGATTGCTCAGAAAGGAGATGAGATTCTCTCCATTCACTTGAGTAGTAAGCTATCAGGTACTTATTCAATTGTCCAGATGGCTGCTAAAGAGATGCAGCAAGAATATAATATTTCAACTTTTGATTCAGGTGCTGGCTCTGCTGCGCTGGCTTACATGTGCCGCGAAGCTCGTCTACTTAATCGAAATGGTTTTTCGATGCAAGCAATCCTTGCGCGGTTGGAACAGATCCGTCAAAAGTTGATTGTAGTGTTGACGGTTGACAACCTGGAGTTTGCCCGTTTAAGCGGTCGTGTCAATGCGTTACAAAATGCCCTTTCTTCAATACTCAAAATTAAGCCTATCATCGTTTTACAGAATGGTTTACTTCAGATGTCAGAGAAAGTGCGCACTCGCCAGGCAGCGATTGAGCGGGTGATTGAATATGCGCGCGAGCGTTTTGATGCTCAGGGGATTTACCTGGCGGTGGTCCACGCGGTGGATCCGGGAGCGGCTCAGGCGATGATTGACAGAGCAAAGCAAGTGCTCAATTTCAAAGAATTGGTCGTGATGGAGTTATCTATTCCTGTGGCTGCCCATTTAGGTCCCGGAACGGTGGGTCTTGTAGCTTACCCTGTGGAGAGGAGCTTTGTCTAAAGATATGGGGCGATTTTTTGCTCAGAAACACACAGAAGAGTTACTAAACAGGTTAGAACGCAGCCTAGACACTTCGCTACATCCGGTTCCTCCCGATCCAGTCTTTACCAGTACATTGCGTTATCGCCTGGTGAACTCGCCATCTGTGGTGCTGGAGAATGCATCCAGCAGCATTGGACTGCTGGTTGTGGCTGCTGGGTTGTTTTTGGGCATTTTGCTCGTTTGGGTGTTGCGCCGGTTACACTAAAAAATTTAAAAGAGGTTTTCAGATGCCGAGTTTTCTGGCAAGCTCGGCATTACTGGGTTCAACTAGGATACTGCCATCTGGAAATACGATGGTAGGAACACTTCGGAAACCGTGATTAGTTTCTTCGACAAACTTTCGCGCAGCGGTATCTGTATCAATATCTATCCAGCGGTAAGCGATATGATGCTCATCTAAAAACCGCCTTGCTCGACGGCTGTCTCCACACCAGTTAGTCCCGTAGACGATGATTTCTTGGGATTGTTCCATAGTTTGGATTTACGCTCGTTTCCTCAAAGAATTTTTTACTTTTGCGACGGATTGGTACCTATTTTACCCCAAAACTTGGACACGGCGCGGGCAACTGGTGATTGTTCCAAATTTGGTAGATATGCGTCGAAACCGCCAGATTTGGGGAATAGTAAGTGTTCCTAATCACCAGATATGGCGGTTGTCAGTTAAGTTTACCAGTTTTGGAACAGTCACGGATAACTAACAGGAATAAGGCAGATCAGCCTGTATAGGTGCTTCGTACCCAGTCGCCAACCAGCCAGTAACGGAAGTCTTCGCCTTGCGAGCATTTGATGCCAGCAACGACTCCATAGATCAATGCCGCTAGGGGAAGCAGACTGATGATTGCTGCTATGGGTATCAAACAGATACCAACAATGATAGCAGAAAGAAAGCCAACAATTGCCCAACTGACTCCGACAATAACACCGGCGCCCACCCATGCAATCAACTGGAAGATTAAAGCCTGGAGAGATTGGTAGGCAACATAACGGGATCGGTCTTTGTAAATCAGATAAATGATTAAGGCTGCAACGGGTCCAAGAATGCCAGAAACAAGGTTAATCAAAATAGAGAGATGTGCCAGCATTGCCCACGTGCGTTCATCTGATGGGGTGAGCGGCATACTTGGTGGGGTCGGCGTAGAATACTGTTCAGACATTTTGTTTGCTCCCTGAAAAAAGTTTGTCGTTTCTTAATACGTTTGTGATGAGTAAAAGTTGCAAAAAAGCCTGCCACTTCTGACAGGCTTAATCATCATTACAATTTCTCAATCGAATCAGACCCAGCCCTGATTTTTGACGAAGTTAGTTACAACTGGAATTTCAATATATTCACCCTGGTAAGCTTTAATGCCGTAGTAAATTAACAGCACAAGGGTCAGTACAGAAGTGCATAGACCGATGATAACGAAGCTGAGAATGATGTTAACGACCAACAACACAATGCCTAGAACCAGTGCCTGCATTGCGTGGAATTTTATAAATGGTCTATTCTTTTTTTCCTCGAGTAGAAGTACAATAATTGGCACGAGAGGAGTTAGGATATACGATAAAAGAGCCCAGAGCTTGTCGTCGCTGGTGATTTCTGGTGTTGGGTTTACCTGTTCTGACATGATATTTTCCTCCATTGGTAATTAGATTTTTGGATACAGATAAATTCATTTTACAACAGATTTGCAAAATATCAACACTAAAATGGTTATCAGATTGGATGATTGACCGGGCTTTTTCGAGGATGTTGTATTTACAGACGATAAGAACGATCGTTTTTCGTACTCATATCGTGTTAAAATTTTTGCCATGGAAAAACCACGCATTGTATTTATGGGGTCACCGGATTTCGCTGTTCCCACTTTGAGAGAATTGACAAAGTGTTATCCGGTCGTCGGTGTTGTGACCCAGCCGGATAGACCTGCCGGACGTGGGCGGATGATGACACCCCCGCCAGTTAAGGTGCTGGCTGAGAAATTGGGTATTCCGGTTATTCAACCTGAACGCTTGAAAGAACCGAGCGCTTTTGAGCAGTTGCAGGCATGGAAACCCGACTTGATTGTGGTGGCTGCGTTTGGACAAATTTTGCGCCAAAATGTACTTGATTTGCCCCCCTATGGTTGTATTAATGTCCATGCCTCTCTGTTACCGCGCTGGCGCGGCGCGTCACCGGTTCAGGCGGCTATCCTGCATGGTGACACAGTTAGCGGGGTAACGATCATGAAAATGGATACCGGTGTAGATACCGGTCCGATCCTGTCGCAGCGCCCGGTTGAGATTTTACCGGACGATACCGGCGGTACTTTGACAAAACGGTTGGCGCAAGAAGGAGCTTTGCTGTTGATTGAGACATTATCTCTCTATCTTTCCGGTCAGTTGATTCCTCGACCGCAGGATGAAGGCGAAGCCACCTATACCAAGATATTGAGGAAAGAAGATGGATTACTGGATTTCAGCAAGGATGCAGATACACTTGTCCGACAAGTACGCGCATTTAATCCTTGGCCCTCAGCATTTTTCTTCTGGCAAGGCGTCCCTCTGAAAGTGATAAGGGCACATGCGCTATTATCTAACGATCCAATTGGAGTGGGGGAACACAAGGTGGTCGGCGGTTTCCCTGCGATTGGTACAGGCAAAGGGTACATTGTATTGGATGAGGTTCAACCGGCTGGGAAACGGTCAATGACGGGTGATGTCTTTTTGCGCGGCGCGCGGCAATGGCAATCATACTAACTGGCAGTCAAAATTCATTAAGCGGAAAGTGCAAATAGCTTTGACAGATAAGTTAAGGATTCTCTGTGTTGGAACAGGGGCGATTGGCACCTATATTGGTGGCAGCCTGGCTCTTGCGAAGCACAGGGTGGTTTTTGTTGACCGAACGGGCATTGCGAATGAGGTTCGCCGTCGTGGTTTGCGCCTGAAATTGGGCGGCACTGAATATCAGGTGGATAGCCCGATGGTGGTTGAAACTGTTGGTGAGGCTTTTCGGACGGGCGCATACGATGTTGTCCTTCTGGCGGTGAAATCTTTTGATACAATGGAGTTTGTTAACTCCATTAAACCCTATGTTTCTGTATTTCCTCCAGTGCTTTGCCTACAAAATGGTGTTGAGAACGAGACTCTGCTGGCTGGCGTATTGGGCGTAGACCGTGTCATTGCCGCAACAGTAACCAGCGCTGTTGGGCGACGGGCTGCAGGCGATATTGTGTTAGAGCGACGGCGTGGAGTGGGTATTGCCCGCGGACATCCTTTGTCTCAAAAATTAGCAGATGCAATGACGGAGGCGGGATTGCGCGCTCGTCTGTATGAGCGGGTGGATAGCATGAAGTGGTCAAAGATGTTAACCAATCTGATGGGCAATGCCACTGCCGCTATCCTAAATATGACGCCGGCAGAGGTATTCGCTGATCGGTTTGGCGGCTGGATGGAGTTGCTTCAACTGCGTGAGGCGCTGACCGTCATGGAGGCGTTGAAGATACCGGTTATTGATTTGCCAGCTACGCCAGTGCGTGCCGTGAGCTGGATGGTGTGCTCGTTGCCTGCTTTTATCAGCCGGCATTTATTGCAATGGGGTGTGGGCAAGGGACGCGGGGCAAAAATGCCTTCGTTTCATATTGACCTGCACAGTGGACGTGGAAAAAGTGAAGTGGTTTATCTAAACGGTGCTGTGGCACGTTTTGGAGAACAGGTAAAAGTGGATACGCCGGTCAACCGGATTCTTACAAATGTGCTGCTCAGCATGACAGAAGGACAAATGTCATTGGATCAATTTGCCCGTCGTCCCGATCGCCTTTGGAAATACTTAACCGAGCAGATGGGGAAGATATAGCCATTTATCCCTGTCTGGCTTCGTAAAGGTCATTCGTTTTTGCAGCCATAATAAAATCGTTTTTATGTAAGCCTCGAATGGCGTGAGTCCACCAGACTACGGTTACTCTGCCCCATTCTGTGATTAGCATCGGGTGATGTCCTTCTGTTTCGGCAATTTCACCCACCTTGTTTGTAAAGTTAAGTGCCTCGACAAAGTTTTTGAACTTGAAAATGCGTCGCAAGCGAGGAACATTTTCCTCAACAATGATTTCCCAATGGGGGATTTCAGCGAGAAGTTGACGGGCTTCTTCCAATTCCATTGGGGGAAGGTCTCCTTTGCATGGAACGCATTTAAAGTCGCTTAATTTACTCATCATTCCTCCATACTGCTAAAAAACAAAATTAACCTTTTCCATCCAGAAAACGTCTTTTCCATTCATAAAGCTTGTTAAGCGCTTCAATAGGGGAAAGTGTATTAATATCTAATGCTTCCAATTCTTCCAGCAGAGGATTGGTTTCCGGAAAAAGTGCCATTTGTTGGGCTGTATCTGGCTGGATTTGCACGGCTTTTCCTGAAGATGCTTCCAATTGCTTAAGGATGGACGCAGCGCGCTGTATCACCGGACGCGGCAGACCAGCCAATTGCGCCACGTGGATACCATAAGAACGATCCGCTCCACCCGGTACAATTCTATGCAAAAAGACAACATGACCCTCTGATTCGGTCACGGCGACATTATAGTTACGCACGCCGGGGAGCAGCTCGCTGAGCTGGGTAAGCTCGTGATAGTGCGTGGCAAATAGGGTGCGAGCGCGCAGACTGGGATGGTTGTGGATAAACTCGACGGTTGCCCAAGCGATTGAAACTCCATCATAAGTGCTTGTACCGCGTCCGATTTCATCGAGAATGAGCAGGCTGCGTTCTGTGGCGTGGTTCAGAATGTTGGCGGTTTCGATCATTTCCACCATGAAAGTGGACTGTCCGGCGTGAATTTCGTCCTGAGCACCGATTCGGGTAAAAATACGATCTACCAATCCAATGTGAGCAGAAGAGGCAGGAACATAACTTCCCATCTGCGCCATAAGGACGATTAGCGCCACTTGGCGCAGGAAAGTACTTTTACCGCTCATATTTGGACCAGTAATGATACGGATAATCTCACCAGGCTCAAAAATTGCGTCATTAGGAACAAAGCGTTCACCGGTCAATGTTTTCTCTACCACAGGATGGCGACCATCGCGAATTTCCAGACGGGTATCAATGCTGAGTTCTGGGCAGATGTAACCATTGAGCGCAGCCGCCTCCGCCAGCGAGGCAAGCGCATCCAGTTCGGCAATGCTTCGGGCGGTCTCCAGTAGCTGCCGAGCGGACCGGGCAAGTTTCTGGCATAATTCGCGAAACAGACGCGTTTCCACTTCTCGAATACGCTCTTCTGCATTGAGTACCAGCGTTTCGTATTCTTTCATTTCTGGTGTGATGTATCGTTCAGCATTAACCAGAGTCTGCTTGCGGATATATTCTGGCGGCACCAGACTGGCATTGCTGTTTGTAACTTCAATGTAGTATCCAAAAACCTTGTTGTAACCCACTTTGAGCGATTTGATGCCGGTACGCTCTCGTTCCACATTTTCGAGATTAGCGATCCACTCGCGGGCATGTTGCGAAGCCTGGATGATTTGATCCAGCTCTGCCGAGTACCCCGGCTGGATAACACCACTGTTTTGTAATGTCGCTGGCGGGTCTTCTACAATGGCAGTTTGTAACAGGGCAAGTTCTTCGGAACAGAGGTGTAATTTACTCAGGATGTGCTCGAGAGGTGTTTCTTGATTGTTGAATATCTTGCGAATAGCAGGCAGGGCAGCCAATGTGGCGCGCATGGCTGCCAGATCGCGCGGCGTAGCGTGACTGGCAATCACCCGGTTTGTCAGTCTCTCTAGGTCTGCCAGCGGTTTAAGCGCCTGACGCAATTCGGCGCGCAACAAACCATTTTCTACCAGATACTTCACTCCCCGCTGGCGGCGCAGGATGGGAGATAAATCCAGCAGAGGCATACTAACCCATTGGCGCATCAGACGTTTTCCCATTGGGGTAACTGTATGATCCAGTACGCCGAGCAGCGACCCCTGAACCTCTCCGCTGCGGATAGTCTCAGTCAATTCAAGGTTCCTTCGCGTGGCGGCATCCAGAACCATAAATTCGCTTAGCGAGTACGTCGAGAGGGTGGTCAGCAGTGAAAGCGCTGCAGGCTGGGTTTCCTGCAGGTACTGGAGGATACCGCCAGCGGCTCGGATGGACAATACCTTGCCACGCAAGCCAAAGCCATCCAAAGCTGCAACCTGAAAATGCCGCAAGAGAGTTTCCTGACAACGGCTCAGCTCAAAGCGCCAGATAGGCCATTTTGTTATAGAACCTGGACTTTCTTCAGGTAATGCAGTTCCTTCGGGTATCAGGATCTCTGCAGGTTTCAGGCGCACCAGTTCTGCCCGTAATACAGCCCGGATATCTTCGCCGCTCAATTCACTGGTAGAAAATTCTCCTGTTGTAATATCCACATAAGCCAACCCAGCCAAGTTTTCCTGAATCACGAAACTGACTAGATAGTTATTGCGGTCGCTGTGGAGCATACCAGGTTCAACGACTGTCCCCGGGGTAACGACACGGACAACCTGGCGTGGGAATAATCCGCGTGTGGGCTGGTCGCCAACCTGCTCGCAAATGGCAACGTGATAGCCTTTTTCAATCAACCGTGCCAGATAATTCTCAACCGCGTGGTAAGGAATTCCGGCCATCGGGACGCGTACCCCTTTGGCAACGTTTCGCGAGGTGAGTACAATATCCAGCTCGCGAGAAGTGATGTGCGCATCCTCATCAAAGGTTTCGTAAAAATCCCCCAACCGAAAGAAGAGAATGGCGTGCGGATATTGTCGTTTGATTTTCAGGTATTGCTGTCGGATTGGAGTGACATCTTCAGACATACACTAACATTCTAAATTGGCATCACCATTTCAGCAAGGGGGAATTGATGTACAATTAGAATGCGGAATCGGACGTTAACGAGAAGAAGACAATGAGCATTGATACTGAAAAGATTCTGGCTTTAATTCCTGCCTACAATGAAGAAAAACATATTGCTCGCGTTGTTGAACAGGCGCGCGCCTATCTGTCGGTTGTGGTGGTAGATGATGGCTCTCGGGATCGCACTGCTGAGTATGCTGAGGCTGCCGGCGCATACGTGATCCGTCAGCAGCCCAATCAGGGCAAGGGGGAGGCTTTGCGTACTGGCTTTCGTTATGCTTTGGGAGCTGGTGCTCAGGCAGTGGTGATGCTGGATGCCGATGGTCAGCATGACCCGCAGGAGATTCCACTTTTCCTGAAAGCCTATCACCAAGAACATTCAGATTTGATCATTGGGTTACGGGATTTTTCCAAAATGCCGGTGATTCGTAGAACGACGAATACCATTGGGCGTTATTTGTTTTCATGGGCGGCAGGGAAATATGTTCCGGATAACCAATCCGGTTATCGGTTGGTCAGTAACCGCCTCATGGAAGCTATGTTGAGCAGTCAGGAAGGGGGATTTGAGTTTGAGGTGGACATGATTGTAGTTTGCCTGCAGCGCGGTTATTCGCTGGATTGGGTTCCGATTCGGACGATTTACGCCGACGAGAAATCACACATTCGACCGTTGCGTCATGTATATCATTACTTTCGTTTGGTCTGGCAAACAAGAAGGCGTTTGAAACGCTGATACTTGAGGTGAGCGATGAAGAAATCCCAGCAACAATTGATTTTGGAAGCTCGTGAGCACGCTCTGGAAGTGCTATTTAGCTGCGTTACCCCTGCTGGCTTCCGCGCTTCAGCGCTAGCAGCGGGGTATCCTCAGGTGTGGGGCAGGGACAGCATGGTAACGTTTTTGGGCGCGGCTGCCAGTGGCGAGACGGAATTAATCAAAGCTGCAAAAGCGTCCCTGGAAACGCTAGGAAATCATCAATCATCATTTGGCTTGATTCCGTTGAATGTTAATCCGGATACCGGCTATATCAGCACTGAAAACGCAGGGGCAATGGACTCAAACCTGTGGTTTATCTTGGGACATTACTTATACAACAGATTGAGCGGTGACGATGATTTTCTGACAAAAAATTGGGAAATTATCCAAAAAGCCATGCTTTGGTTGGATTATCAGGACTCCAATGGTTGCGGCTTGCTGGAAATCCCTGAGGCAGGCAACTGGATGGATTTGCTTGCAGTACGTTACAATACCTTGTATGATAACACGCTATATTATGCTGCTTCACTGGCATATCAGGAAATGAGCAAGAAAATGCCAAACCGGATTGAGCGGCCAGCCTGTCAGGCGGACGCAGCCTGTATTCATGAACGCATCAATTTGTTGTTCTGGATTGATCGGTGTTGGGTGGCGGCGCATTTTGCTGAACATCTGGAGAAGCTCAAAACTATTCGTTTGGAATGGTTCATGTTGTATCACAATGTTGGAACGATTTCCAGCCGACCGTTCTACCTGCCTTGGCTGGCTTTTCGCGAATATGGAGATTGGTGTGACAGTCTGGCGAATTTGCTGGCAATCTTATGTGGTATTGCTGATGGGCATCGTTCCTGGCATATTTTGCGCTATATGGAGCAAGTAGGGATGGCAAAGCCGTTTCCAACGAAGGCAATCCATCCTCCCATTTATCCGGGCGAGGCAAACTGGCGTGAGTATTATCGTAGCCGCAATTTGAATCTGCCTCATCAGTATCATAACGGCGGTATTTGGCCAATGATCGGTGGGTTTCATGTGGCGGCTCTGGTGCAGCGAAAATGGTACGCAGAAGCTGAGCGCTTGTTGATTTTGCTGGCAGAAGCTAATCGTCAAAATAGTTGGGAATTTAATGAGTGGTTGCATGGTGAAACCGGACATCCAATGGGGTATCCCAAGCAGGCATGGTCTGCTTCTTCTTTTCTCTTCGCAGAGGCGGCGGTTCGAACCGGCAAACTGCCTCTTTTTGATGATCTGATTTCTGTAAAACCAGCCTCAGCAGTAGTCTCTGAACAAAATGAAGTCTTTATTCATCCGGGTGGCGGCCCGGTGGAATAGGAGGATGACATGGATCAGCCTTTCTCAAAGAAGCATCCGGTATTTGAAGGAGTTGAATTTGGAATTGGATGTTGGGCATGGGGGGATCGGATGGTCTGGGGATATGGACGTGGCTATTCGGAGAGCGACTTGCGCGCCGCATTCGAGCGTTCTTTGGCATTAGGTGTCACGTTCTTTGACACTGCTGAGGTTTATGGGTTGGGCTTATCCGAAAAGATATTGGGGAAATTTATCCGAGAAAGCGGCGTCTCTGTCAAAGTGGCGACCAAATTTATGCCTTTTCCGTGGCGGCTGAGCCGCTCCAGTCTGATGCGGGCTTTGCGTCATAGCTTGAACCGCCTGGGATTGAGCCGGGTTGATCTTTATCAGATTCACTTTCCTTTGCCGCCATTGACGGTGGAAACCTGGATGTCTGCCATGCTGGATGCTCATCAGGCGGGGTTGACCGCGGCGATTGGTGTTTCAAATTTTAATTGCCAGCAGACACAAAGGGCTTATGAAGCGCTGGCGCGTCACGGGGTTGCTCTGGCTTCAAATCAGGTGGAATATCATCTCTTGAACCGGGAAATTGAAAAGAATGGGTTGCTCAAACTGTGTCAAGAATTGGGTGTTACAGTGATTGCCTACAGTCCTCTAGCCATGGGGTTGTTGACTGGAAAATACACGCCAGAACATCCGCCGCGAGGTACGCGAGGTGGTCGTTTCTCGCGTAAATATCTTGAGCGAATTCAACCGTTGATTGTCCAGTTGCGCAGAATTGGGGCAAATCATGGCGATAAAACCCCGGCTCAGGTTGCATTGAACTGGGTTTTATGTAAAGGCGCATTGCCCATTCCGGGAGCAAAGACCTTTGAGCAGGTTGAGCAGAATGCTGGCGCATTAGGATGGCGTCTGAACGATGAAGAGGTGCAAATCCTGGATGAAATTAGCGAGCAGATAAACCGGGGAAGTTAGGCGCGACCAGAACCGCTCTTTCTTCGTATATTGGGGTGGAACGCGAATGAGCGAAAGAAAGGGCAAAAACATGAATACAACACAACATGTTCTGCGGCGATCACGCCGTAATCGGATGATTGCGGGGGTTTGCGGTGGACTGGCAGAATTCTTCGGGATTAGTGCTTTTTGGTTTCGTCTAGCATTCTTTATTGCGCTGTTACCCGGAGGTGTACCAGGACTATTGCCTTATATTCTGTTATGGCTGATTATTCCAGCCGAATAGCGTGGCACAAGATGGTTGTTATGCTTCATTAGAGAGGTTGGCTTTATTCGCCGAATTCGGATGCGCCAACCTCTTTCTCATCCAAATCTCCTGTGGGCTGAAGCTGGATGTCACCAAACAGGATGGATTGTTGTGCCTCAATAACGCGCCGCTTGATCAGTTCCAGCATTGCAAGAAAAGTGATGACGACTTCCATTCGGTTATGGGATAGCAGCATGGAGCGAAAGCTGGCTATCTTTTGGTGTTTGAGAACCTGCAGAATAGTATGAATACGTTCCCGGATGGTGATGTGAGGCATCGCAACTACCTTGCTAAGATTGGTAAAGCTATTTTGGTGTCCCAGCACTTCGCGAGCCGTTCTTACCAAGTCCTCCAGCGTCCAGCCACTCAGGTCCAATTTTGCCGAGACCTTTACTGGCGGAGAAGCCACGCGCAGGTAGGTACGCAGACCGCGCGCTTCGCGCTCTGCCAGCCAGCCGGCAAGCTGTTTAAAGCGTCTGTATTGGATGAGCTGGCGTGCTAGTGCCTCACCCGGGTCTTCTTCGTCAGAAGGTTGTGTCACCATTGCAGGTTTGGGTAGTAATACAGAAGACTTAATTTGTAACAAACGCGCAGCAATAACCAAAAAAGCTGAAACCTCATCCGGGTTGCGTTCCTGCACATTTTGCAGATGAGCCAGATACTGGTCGGTGACCTGTGCTAATGCAAGTGTAGTGATGTCCAGCTCAGCGCGTTCGATCAGGCTTAGCAAAAGGTCGAGCGGCCCTTCATAGACATCTGTGCTGACCTGATACCCTTCTACATGTTGAGCAGCAATTTGAAAACTCACGCAGAAGATTATATCAGGTCTTAGCTTTGAGGGGTTCAGACAGGGTATAATTTGGGCATGTCAGAAGAAAACAGGCTTACTCATATTGACGAAAACGGTGCAGCGCACATGGTGGATGTTGGCGATAAAGCCGATACCGTTCGGATTGCCATTGCCAGAGGCGAGGTGCATCTCAAACCTGAAACAGTTGACCTTATGCGTCAGGGACTGATGAAAAAGGGCGATGTGCTTGGTGTGGCGCAGATTGCCGGTATTATGGCAGCCAAACGTACCCATGAGCTGATCCCCCTTTGTCATCCTTTACCAATCTATCAGGTGGATGTGCAGTTGGAATTGGACGATGCTCTTCCGGGCGTGCAGATTATGGCAAGGGTGCGTACATTTGGCAAGACTGGAGTAGAGATGGAAGCCCTGACCGCTGTTTCTGTGGCGGCTTTAACCGTATATGACATGGTCAAGGCAGTGGAGAAGACCGGACGCATTCAAAATATTCGCTTGGTGGAAAAACACGGCGGGCGTAGTGGTGATGTGATTAACGAGTAGGTGTAGGATGAAAATAGAGGTTTTGTTTTTTGCGACTTTGAGAGACAAAGTGGGGAGTAAGAGCGTGACGGTTGAATTGGATGAGCACAGGCGGGTGAGTGATTTGAAACACAATCTGGGAGTGCTATATCCGGCATTAATTCCTCATCTTCCAATCGCCTTAGTGGCAATAAATCATGCTTTTGCTGCAGACGACGACATTATCCCTGAAGGCGCTGAAGTTGCCCTCTTTCCACCGGTCAGTGGCGGGGGCAGTCATCTGGAAGTTTTTAAGATCACATCTGAAGACCTTGATTTGGATGAACTCGTTGCTGGAATTGTCTCTCCAGAAACCGGCGCGGTGTGCATGTTTACTGGATTTGTGCGTGGCGTCACAACGCGCGACAATCCGCGTCAGACAACCTCACTGGAATATGAGGCGTACAACCAGATGGCAGAAATGAAAATGGCGCAGATTGCTGCGGAAATTCGTCAGCGCTGGCCTGAAGTGCAGGGGATTGTAATGGTGCAACGGATTGGTTTGTTAAAACCCGGCATGCCAACGGTGATTATCGCTTGTTCTGCCGCGCATCGTGATAGCGGCGTATTTGAAGCTGCCCGTTATGGTATTGACCGTCTGAAGGAAATTGTACCGGTTTGGAAAAAAGAAATCGGACCCCACGGGGAGGAGTGGGTAGAAGGTCATTACATTCCAGGTAGAGATGACTGAAGACGAAATTTTTGATTTAAAATTAGCCTGTGATGATTGAGCGAACTGACGGACCGCCAGCCACTCTGGTTTTTGGCGGGTGGCTGGCGGTCCCTGAGTTCGGGGAGGAACTCATGGATCAAAAGGTGAATTCCACTATTACAGAGCAGCCTGAAGAGCTGGCGCGACGTTTGGGTTTGCAGTTCAGTGATTGGTTGTTGCTCAGCCGTGCGTTGACGCATCGCTCCTATCTCAATGAGCATCCAGAAGCGCTTGAGGATAATGAACGCCTGGAGTTTCTTGGGGATGCGGTTTTGGATTTCGTGGTTGGTGCCTGGTTGTATCATTTGTATCCCGAAATGCCCGAGGGTGATCTGACGCGAATGCGGTCGGCACTGGTGCATACTGAGCAACTGGCTCATTTTGCTCGCAAACTTGATTTGGGGCGGGCAATGCGGTTGGGTCGTGGCGAGATTCAGGCTGGAGGACGTGAGCGCACTGCCTTACTGTGCGACACATTTGAGGCGGTTATCGGTGCGCTATATCTGGATGCAGGTCTTGAGGCTGTTCAAAAATTCCTGTTTCCGCTGCTGGAAGAAGCGGCAGAGGATGTCTTGCTTCATCACAAGAACGAAGATCCGAAATCCAGTTTGCAGGAATGGGCACAGGGACAGGGATTGTCAACACCACAGTATGTGACGCGCTCAGCCAGTGGACCAGACCACTCGAAAATGTTTGATGTGGATGTTTTGATTGATGGGGTAGTATATGGCAGTGGTAGCGGGTCAAGCAAGCAACTGGCTACGAAAGCAGCAGCTCTGGACGCGCTGAAGCGGCTTGGCTTACTGGATGAATAATCCGGGGTTGCAAAAATTTCTTAACGCAAAGGTATCTTCATGAGTCCTCGTTTGAAAATGCTTGAATTGCAGGGGTACAAAACCTTTGCTGGACGTACAGTGATGGAATACCCGGCGAGCATCACTGCAATTGTGGGTCCAAATGGGGCTGGAAAGTCAAATGTTGCTGATGCGATCCGCTGGGTTTTGGGAGAACAATCTTATTCTTTACTAAGAGGTCGTAAGACGGAGGATATGATTTTTGCCGGGTCGGAACAACGACCACGCGCAAGCATGGCTTCGGTCACAATCACTTTTGATAATGAAGATAGCTGGTTGCCGATAGATTACGCCGAAGTTTCGGTCACTCGACGGGCTTATCGGGATGGAACGAATGAATACCTTTTGAATGGTCAGCGTGTGCGCTTGAAAGAAATATCTGAATTGCTTGCTCAATCGGGATTGGCGGAACGCACCTATACCATTATTGGGCAGGGATTGGTGGATATGGCGCTTTCGCTGCGTCCGGATGAACGGCGCCGTTTCTTTGAAGAGGCGGCTGGGATTGGTCTTTATCGCAGTCGCAGAGATGAAGCACTCAATCGTCTGGAAGCTACACAGCGCAATTTGGAACGCGTTCAGGATATTTTAGGCGAGCTTGAGCCGCGCCTGGTGAGCCTGGAGAAACAGGCTCGCCGCGTTCAAGAATATGAACGCATCAAAGCAGACCTCCAGCTTTTACTGCGTGACTGGTACGGCTACCACTGGCATCATGCCCAACAGGAAATTATTCACGCGAAAGAAGTGTTGCGTGCTCAAGAAAGCCGCTATGAGGCTGCACGTAAGCAGTTGGCACAGGCAGAGGAGAAACTCAATGATGCTCGCAACCGGCTACAGGCATTGCGGCAACAACTAAACTTGTGGCATGGACAGATGTCGGAATTGCATCGCCGACGTGAGAAGGTCAGCCTAGATTTAGCCATTATGGACGAACGTCAGCGTTCGTTCAACGAACAACAGCAAAATTTTCAGAGCGAATTGGTTCGTTTGGAAGAAGAAATGGCGGCGCACCAGGAACGGGTGCAGCAAACAGAGATGGAATGTCAGCGGTTACACGTTGAATGGAGAGAAGCACAAAGCCAGGTAGAGCAGGCAGCCCAGGCACTTGAGGAACGTCAGCATCAGCGCAAACAGGTTGAAATCGAACTTGAGAAAATCCACTTTGAACGTCTGAAGAGTGAAAAACGCCTTGCAGAACTAAATGCCAAAAGGGATGAATTGACAAATCGTCTGGAGGGTCTCAGAAGTTCGCAAGTCTCACTGGAACACTCTCTTGTAGAGAAGGAGCAGGTTTATCAAAAGGCTCAAGAAAGCATGAAAGCCGCAGAGCAAGAACAAGAACAACGGGAAGTAAACCTCGCTGCAATTGAAGCAGATTTGAAAACAGCCCGGCAGGAGCTGAATGTACTTGAGAGGCAACGCTTAAGTGTTCAGGAATATATCTCACAGATGGAAACTCGCAACAGCCGACTGAAAGCTCAGTTGCAAGTTTTGGAACAGGCTGAGAAATCGTTCAGCGGGCTGAACCAGGGAGCTAAGTTTGTCCTTGAAAATGCGCGGCGGGGGAGCTTGCCGGGTGTCTATCAAATATTGGGAAGCCAGTTAGAGGTTTCTGAAGAGATGGAAACAGCAGTTGCTGCTGCGCTGGGTGATTTTCTGGACAGTGTTTTGTTGCAGGGGCAAACAGATTTGGAGCCGATATTGCTTTTGTTAGAGTCAGGCGAGAAGGGCAGAGCTGTGTTAGTTCCTGTACAGTCAGATTTTTCAGCCGATAGACCGGATATTCCTTCTGGAGAGGGTATTCTGGGTTGTGCAGCGGAACTCGTCAAGTCGCCGGATTGGCTACAGCCTGTTGTGTGGCAGTTGTTGGGGGAGGTAATCCTGGTGCGTGACCGTGCAGTTGCACGCCGTCTGGCAAAGGAATTGCCTTCGACTGCACGAGCAGTGACATTGCGCGGGGAAGTCTTTTGGGGAAATGGCGTTGTGGTTGCTGGTCGTGAGGGACGTGAGGGGCTGGTAGGGCGCCCACGCCAGAAGCGCGAACTTCAAGAGTCAATCGCAGTTGCAACCCGCGAGCTAGAACGGGCTGGCGCTCAAAAAAGGGAGGTGGAGAAAAAAATTGTTGCACAGCAAAATCATGTTGACATGCTGGTGGAAAAATTGACCAGTGCCCGCGAATTGCAGCAAGAGTCGGTGCGAGTGGTTCAAAAGAAAAGCCTGGAACTGGAGCAGGTGCGTCAATTTCAGGACTGGCAGCGCAAGCAGTTGAACAGCATTGAGATGCAGATACAACAGACTGACGGCGAACTCAAGAAGATTTCTGAGGAGCAACGAGGTCTTGAAGAGAAAATTGCGCAACTGAATGGGGAAATTCAGGAGCGTCAACGCGTTCTTTCAAGATTGGCACTGGACGAGTTTCAAAATGCCGTTGCACACTGGAACACAAGCGCAGCGGTGGCGGAACGCGCTTTGAGAGATGCCGAACGTCGTTTATCAGAGTATCAGCACACCTTAGAAAGCAATCGTCAGCTTCATGCCAGCCTGGCACAACGTCTGGATGTTGTTTTGACTGGCTTGCAAACACTAGAGACGGAAAGACAAACGCTGCGAAATCTAGAAAAGCAGCTAAACAGTGAGGTTGAAGAGCTGAGTCTTAAGCTTGAACCTGCAGAAAATGAGCTGGAAAAATTGGAAAAGCAGTACACTTTATTGCAGCAAGAACAGGTAGCCGCACAACAGGCAGTGACGGTCGCCGAGCGTTATGTGGCACAGGCTCAACTTGACTTGAATCGTCAGCGGGAATTACTGGATTCGCTCCGCAGACGGATTGAGGATGATTTTGGGTTTGTATCCTTTGAGACTACGCCGGGATCGCCAACACAAGCCCCTTTGCCTCTCGGTTCGATGGTAGAGCAGCTTCCTGCTTTGGTCGAATTGCCTGCTGGATTGGAGGATAACATTAATCGTCAACGTTCGCTTTTGCGCCGCATGGGGGCAATTAATCCGGAAGCTTTGAGCGAATACCAGTCTGTGCGCGAGCGGTATGACTTTTTGACGAGTCAGGTGGAAGACTTGAAACGCGCCGATGCCGACTTGCGAAAAGTAATCGCAGAACTGGATGAGCTGATGAGGAAAGAGTTTCGTAAGACGTTTGATGCAGTGGCGGTTGAGTTCCGGCAGATGTTTACCCGTTTATTTGGTGGCGGTTCGGCGCGGTTATTATTATCCGATGAAGCTAATCCAACCGAAGCTGGCATTGACATTGAAGCCAGATTGCCGGGGCGACGCGAGCAGGGCTTGGCGCTTCTATCTGGTGGTGAGAGAAGCCTTACCGCTGTTTCTTTGATCTTTGCTTTGTTGAAGGTGTCACCCACGCCATTTTGCGTGCTGGACGAAGTGGATGCCATGTTGGATGAAGCTAATGTGGGGCGGTTTTGCGAGTTGCTTCAGGAACTGAGTCATAAAACCCAGTTTATTGTCATAACGCACAATCGCAACACAGTTCAAACGGCTGGTGTAATCTATGGTGTAACCATGGGGCGTGATTCAGCCAGCCAGCTCATCAGTCTGAAGATGGATGAGATTGGAGAAGATATGATCGGATAAACCGGTTATCCTTGAAAGCAAAGTACAGCATGGGCTCTCAACAAAGGGACAGCCCGTGCTGTGTTATTGTGTCTCACCCTGCTAGAATTGGGGTACAAAAGTCGGTTCAGTTGGAATGACTGTTTCCCACAAATCGAAACGCTCAATGTCTTTACTGTCTCGTTGGGACTGTAGCCATTCGTCAAATTTTTGATCCTTAAGGTTTTGTAATTGAGTCTGGCTCAGTGGTCGCACATCTTTACCTAAAAGCTGGATGAGATGCCATCCGTATTGGGTTTTAACAGGCTGGCTGATTTCACCAATCTCCAACTGGAATGCCGCATCTTCAAATTCCTTGACCATCATGCCGCGTCCAAACCAGCCGAGATCGCCACCTTGATCTTTGTTACTGGTATCCGTTGAATATTCAGCCGCCAGTTTAGCCCAATCCTCACCTTTTTTAATCCTTTCAAGAAGGGCTTGTGCAGTACCCTCATCTGCAACCAAAATGTGGCGAGCCCAGACCTGTTCCTGACTGGGTTGAATGTCAGCGGTAATTGCTTCATAGACCTTGTTTTTCAGCAGTTCGCGGCGAAAAATTTCGCGCAAGTCGCTTTCGCTGAATCCTAGATCTTTTAGTTCACCAATGTACTCTGTGAGGCGGTTTTTATACCCTTCCAGCGTATACGGCGTAGATGTAGGTTCGGGAGTACGGGTTGGCAGATTGGGATCTACCGTTGGAGTGGCGGTTGGTTCAGTGGTAGCGGTTGGCGAGGCTTCCAGCGTTGGTGTGGGGGGGAGTGTCGCTGTAGGGGGGATCAGTGTGAGCTGGAGCGGCGAAAGAGTGGATGTTACAAATTGAGTAGGGGTGGGCTCTGATGTGGGGGTACCATTTGCATAGTAGCCAAAGGCTTCCTGCATCGCTTTCTCAATTTCTTCATCTGTGACGGTAATGCCGCGTGCTTTGGCTTCACGCTCAATGATTTTGGCATCAATTAATTGCTCTAGTGCAGTGCTGCCCAGCGCTGTGGCGTTTTCCGTGCTAAGCTGTGAACTGATCTGATCCAGTTGCGATTTAATTTGCGCGCCAAATGTTGGGTCGTTGCCGAAAAATTGATACATCTGATACGTATATTCGTAGTTTTTGATCAGATTCCAGCGGTAGTAATAAACCTGCTTTTGCAGGTCGGCAACAGTGATGACTTGATCACCAACCTTTGCGACTGGTTTTTGAGATTTCAACACGGTTTGATCCAAAATCCCAAAAAGGATGACACCCACCACCAGAACAGCGATCACGATTGAACCAATGATCAGGTAACGTCGTTTGATACGCTCCTGTTCCAGGCGCGCCAGATGTTTTTTCGTGATCACCTTTGGAGTTGATTGTTTTGCCATAGCTACCTTATATTTTCAAGGTTGAGTATCGCAGGGTGGAAAATCAATGCCCTGCATCTTCGTAGGGTTGGGGAGTGAAAGGTAGCAAAGCGAGGTGACGGGCGCGTTTAATGGCTGTTGCCAGCTCACGCTGATGTTTCGCGCAAGTGCCTGTTTGCCGGCGTGGTCGGATTTTGCCTTCTTCTGTAACAAAACGGTGCAACAGCTCGACGTTTTTGTAATCAATAGCACTGTTTTTATCCGCACAGAATTGACAGATTTTGGGTCTGGCAACAAAGCGTCGCCCGACTACTCGTTCTTGATCTTGTATAATTTCATCAGTCATGTTTTACTCCATAACTAGAATGGATAATCTTCTTCTACTTCACCGGCTTCAGGTGGTTCACCGACCGCGGTCTGGCTGCCTTCACGACGATCACCTAGTAGCATCATCTCGTTTGCGACGATCTCTACGCTGGTGTGTTTGACACCTTCCGAATCATCCCAACGTCTGGTCTGCAACCTGCCTTCGATGTAAACCTGTTGTCCTTTGCTCAGGTATTGCTTGCAAATTTCAGCAAGGTTTCCCCAAGTGACCACATTGAACCATTCCGTTTCAGTATGACGTTCGCCATTGGCGCTGTTCCATGTTCGGCTGGTTGCTACTGTGAAAGTTGTTACTGGTTTGCCTGAGGGCGTATATCGCATCTCCGGGTCTCGTCCTAGATAGCCGATGATCATTATCTTATTTAACCCACGGCTCATATCTTTCTCCTGCTTTCTTACCGGTCTAGATGGTAAAAATGCCGGTTGGAAGCATAACCTGGTAGTAAGACCTTTCCTATGCAGCTAATGTGATCAAATAGCGCAGGACAGGTTCGGTGTATTGCAAGTTGCGTTCCAGTTCTCGGACGGATGAGGGTGCTAGCTGGGCATTGAGCAAAACGTAAAAGCCTTCCCGATGTTTTCGTATTGGATATGCTAGTTTACGTTTGCCCCAGTGGTCCATCTTGGCAACCTTGCCGCCGAAATCGTTAATCCAGCCACTAATTTTGTCCATTAAACCTGACAAGCTGGTTTCATCCAGATCGGGCTGGAGCACTACAACGACCTCATAATCACGCATTTTGGAAATCTCCTTTCCTTGGGTTTGCCCCCGACTTCCACCGTTGGTGTAGCCCGGAGCGGAAAGACAGGAAGCGTACTTCCTGTAACTTAGTAGTTGGAGTTTATCATATCAGAGCGAATCTTGCAAGATGTCACTTGAGGGTGTTGAAAAACAAAACACATCCCTCATATGTGGAGTAAAATAACCTGTTTTTCGTATAGATGGATGCCAAATACAACTTTTTCATCCCCTATTTTGAGAAGAAGTCCGCGTCGGGTTACGCCTGATATTTTGCAACCCGGCTTGAATTATCAATGTGGGTTTGATGTATAATCGGATGGTTGCGACCGGCTCGCAAATCCGAAACTGAAAAGCAGGATTAATCGCATGGAAATCGGTACCGTCCATTCTGTGGATATTGATCATCAGATGCGCTCAGCATATCTAGACTATGCAATGAGCGTGATTGTGGCGCGCGCCTTGCCGGATGCTCGGGATGGCTTGAAACCGGTCCATCGTCGCATCCTGTACGCCATGTACGATATGGGGCTGCGTGCAGGCTCACCCTATAAAAAGTCTGCTCGTATTGTTGGCGAGGTGCTGGGTAAATATCATCCTCATGGGGATATGGCAGTTTACGATGCGATGGCGCGTATGGCGCAAAATTTTTCAATGCGCTATATTTTGGTAGACGGGCAAGGTAACTTTGGCTCAATTGATGGCGACGCTCCGGCAGCAATGCGCTATACCGAGGCGCGCTTGAATGAGCTGGCAGAAGAAATGCTGGCGGATATTGATAAGGATACCGTTGATTTCGTTGATAACTTTGATGCTACGCTGAAGGAACCTGTAGTGTTGCCTGCTCGATTGCCTAATCTGTTGCTGAATGGTTCATCGGGTATAGCGGTTGGCATGGCAACCAATATTCCGCCCCACAATCTGCGAGAATTGAGTGATGCTCTCTGCTATTTGATTGATCATTATGATGAGTTAGAAGATGTTACGGTTGAGGATTTAATGCGGTTTATCCCTGGTCCGGATTTTCCAACAGGTGGGGTGATTGTTGGAAAGGAAGGCATCCTTCAAGCTTATGCTAACGGGCGCGGGCGGCTGGTAGTGCGTGGTAGAGCAGAAGTCAAAGAGTTGCACTCCAGCAAGGCAGTCATCATTGTCACTGAGATACCCTATCAGGTTAATAAAACCAATTTAATCGAAAGAATTGCTGAACTGGTGCGGGAAGGGAAGTTGGATGCGATCAGCGACCTGCGTGATGAGTCCGACCGGCATGGGATGCGCATTGTGATCGAGCTAAAAAAAGGTGCACAGGCAGTTCAGGTTTTGAACCAGTTATATAAATTTACACCCCTGCAATCTACTTTTGGTGTCCATATGCTGGCACTGGTGGATGGTGAGCCGCGTCTACTCCCGCTTAAACGCGCCCTGCAAATCTTTATTGACCACCGCATTCAAGTGATTACCCGCCGCTCTCAGTATGAGCTAGACAAAGCGCGCCACCGGGCACATATTTTGGAGGGCTTGATGATTGCGCTGGCAAATCTGGATGAGGTGATCCAGACAATCCGTCAATCGCCAGATGCCGAACAGGCGCGGGAGCGTCTGATCAAGCGCTTCAAGTTGACTGAGATTCAGGCGCAGGCTATTTTAGACCTGCAGTTACGCCGTCTGGCTGCGCTCGAGCGGCAAAAGATCGAGGACGAGCAACGGGAAGTGCTGGCGCGCATTGCATATCTGCAAGATTTACTCAGCCATCCGAGTAAGATATTGGGCGTGATTCGAGAAGATTTACACAACCTGAGCCAGAAATATAGCGACTCGCGCCGCACAACCATAGCGCCGGAAGCTCGAGAGGATTTTACGGAGGCTGATTTAGTTGCTGATGAGGATGTTCTCATCAGCTTTACCCAACGGGGTTACATTAAGCGGGTGGGATTGAACGCTTATCGAACCACCGCGCGTGGACGGCGCGGTGTAATGGGACAAACTGTGCGCGAAGAAGACGAAGTCTTAATGCTCGTCCATGCCCGCACACTGGATACTGTGCTGTTTTTTTCTGATCGTGGCAAAGTTTATTCCGAAAAGGTGTACCAGATACCAGATGCAAATCGCGCTGATCGAGGTATCCCGATTACCAATTTGCTTTCGCTGGATCAGGGCGAACGCATTACTGCGTCGGTGGTGGTGCCAAATTTTGAGGCGGCTTCGTATTGTACGATGGCAACCGTAAACGGACGGGTCAAGCGGGTTGCTCTGGCAGAATTCACCAATGTGCGTTCAGCCGGTTTGATTGCCATCACTTTGGAAGAAGGTGATGAGCTTGGTTGGGTGCGTCTCACCACTGGAAAAGATGAAATTATTCTGGTTACTGCAATGGGACAGGCTTTACGGATATCAGAGGATGAAGTGCGCCCGATGGGACGTCAGGCTGCAGGAGTGACCGGTATTCGGTTAGCAAAAGGAGACCGTGTAGCGGCAATGGAGGTTGTTGAGCCAGAAGGTTATTTGCTGGTGGTCACATCTCGGGGCTTTGCCAAACGGACTGCTTTGCGTGAATACACTACCAAAGGCAGAGCAACTGGTGGCGTGGCAACGATTGATCAAAAGAACCTGTCTAAGATTGGGGAAATTGCGGTAGCGCGTGTGGTTCAGGAGGAAGACGAGATTACAGTGATTTCTGCCAATGGCATGGTTTTGCGTCAGAAGGTAAAAACGATTAGCCCAACCGGTCGTACCACGCGCGGCATTCACTTTATGGATCTTGCGAAAGGAGATAGCGTTGCTTCTCTGGCGCGCATTTCTGCGGTTGATCAGCAAGAGAGCGAGAAGAATGCTGGGCGTTAGAACAGGACCATTTTTTCGGTCACGAGCAAACAAAAAGTACCCAATACACAGGTCATCATGAGGAGCAACAGCGCAAGAATAAATCGCTGCGCAGCCGTCATACCCAAAAACGGACCCCGCTGGCGGCGATGTTCTTCAAGCGCCTCTTCGCTTTCCGTTGGTTCTTCCTCGTAGAATGAAGAAGCAGCAGAACTACGTAAATCTTCTAGCATGGGTTACCTCCTGTTCAGACCAACGGTTTATCTTCAATTGGACGCAGTCGTATATCACCTGCTGTAACAACGATGAAATCTTGGTTTTCTGTAAGCAACCGAAGACCGCCCTCATCAGTTATTCCTGCCACCTGTCCCACTAGGATAGCCTGGTTGGGTTGTTCCACCTGCACCCATTCCCGATAGAAAGCCAGCCGCCCTTCCCATTCTTTCATAAAGCTTGTTTCACTCAGTTGCGGTCGTAATACAAAAAGATGTCTCAAGATAGATTTCAGCAGCTCCCAACGGTTGGTTTCTTTACCCAACATGGTTTCAACGCAGGTGGCTGGAAAAAGCACTTCGGAAGGCGGCGGTACAGAAGCTGGTGCAACATTCAAGCCAATACCAACGACTAGCGCTTGCAACTGCTCAGCTTGCCAAACCAGTTCAACCAGTACACCGGCTGCTTTTCGTCGCGCAATCAGCACATCATTGGGCCACTTGATTTCACTTTTCAGACCAAGCTCATCCAAAGCTTTGCTGACTGATAGTGCTCCTAGCCCAGAAAAAAGTGTCAGCCGAGTCATTTCCTCATCTTTTGGACGCAAAATCAGGCTGAAAGCCAGTGCGCTACCGGCGGGGGTGATCCACCGGCGCTGCATACGTCCTCGTCCAGCGCTTTGGTGATCGGCAATAACCAAAGCGCCGTCCGGAGCACCTTTTTCTGCCCATTCGAGAGCCACATCGTTGGTCGAACCGATGCTGTCAAACCATTTGATTGCCGGAATGGGCAATCCAGCCAGCTTATCCCAAAGTATATCTGCATTCACGATACCAATTGTACACGCTTTTTTATGCTAAAAGTAATAGTCGCTGGGCAGCCTGATGAATGATGGTCATATTTTGCTTTGTTGATAAAAAGACCCTACAGGCGCTGAACATTTTTCAGCGCCTGTGGTATCCAATGTGGAAAAAACTACTTGCTGATAACCTTAATAGTCTTCGGACGAGCTTCTTCAGCTTTTGGAATCCTCAAGGTAAGCACACCATCGCTGAGATTGGCTTCCGTCTTGCTGGCGTCCAACGGTGCCGGTAGGGTGAGTGTTCGGCAGAAGCGTCCGCTGGGGCGTTCCATCAGCAAATAGGAAGCGTCTTCTTCACGTTCGTTTTTGATTTCACCTTGAATCGTGACAGTTTCGTTGACGATCTGGATGTTGAGATCCTCTGCTTTAACTCCTGGCAATAATGCAGTAATGATAAATTCATCCTGTCCAGCCTTAACATCCACCGGAACAATCACTTCACGCTCAACAAAGGGCCAATCGCTTTCCATCATGCGTTCCATCATGTGTCGGGCACGGCGCGGGAATCGAGTCATATAAAAAGTCATGGTACACCTCCATCAAAATTTTCTTGGGCTCACTATATTGTTTTGTTATATCTGTACATGATGTTATCAGCCAGGTGTATAAACAGGATTAGCAAAAGATAGATATTTTGTAAGAAATCGCGGTAAAATACTCGCTTGAGCGGCGGGCTTATCGAGCGTTTTTCGCTCACTCTTAACTTTGCTGATTCGTTTATGGTATGATGACCAATTAAGGATGCTGTAACTTATGGATGATCGTATTACTATTATTGAAGGTCCTCCCCCCACATTTCAAACGATTGAGGATGGCTGGGCTTTGGGCTTGAATGAAAGTTCATCGCTCTATCAACTAGCTGTTACCCAACTGCGCACCTTCAATGGCCCTGCACTGGTAGAACGTTGTCATCGTGCTTGGAGCAAACGCGACTCTATTTATTTGCATTATCGTAATCCAATGGGGTTGGAAGAACGAGCCCCCATTCTGGCTGCTCGTTCTTTAGAAACACAAGACGGGCATGTGTTGTTGCTCTGGGTGCGTAGAGAGCCGGAGTTGTTAGAGGATGAGGACGATTTTGACAATGAAGATGATGAAGAGGGTTCGGTGGAATAGCAGTCTATGGCGTTGAATCTTGAGCAGATACGCAGTCAATTTCCTGCTCTAAGCCGCCCGACGATTTTTTTGGATAACCCGGGGGGCACACAAATCGCGCGTCAGAGTCTGGAGATGATTCAGAATTATCTGGTGGAGTGCAATGCCAATCACGGTGGAGTGTTTCCCACCAGCATTGAATCCGACCGGCGCGTGGACGAAGCAAGATTGGCGATGGCAGATTTTCTGAATGCTGCCAGTCCTGACGAAATTGTGTTTGGTGCCAACATGACCACTCTGACATTCAATATCAGTCGGGCATTGGCGCAGGAATTCAGCAAGGGCGATACACTTGTGGTAACACATCTGGATCATGATGCTAATATTTCGCCCTGGCTGCGGGTGGCTGAAGATCGAGGCTGTCGGGTTCGTTGGGTGGATTTTGATCCAGAAAGCGGGATGCTGGATCTGGCGGACTTTCAGGCTGCGCTGGAAGAGCATCCGCGCCTGGTGGCTGTTGGATACGCATCCAATGCATTGGGAACGATTAATCCGCTGCGCAAGCTGATTAGCATGGCACATGAGGCGGGAGCATTGGTTTATGTGGATGCTGTTCAGTACGCTCCGCATGGTCCCATAGATGTCCAGGATTTAGAATGTGATTTTCTGGTTTGCTCAGCTTATAAATTTTTTGGACCGCACCTTGGCATCTTGTATGGTCGTTATGATTTGTTGGAGCGGTTACGCGCTTACCGGGTACGTCCGGCGCCGGCTTTGCCGCCCGGTAAATTTGAAACTGGCACGGGTAACTTTGAGGGCATCAGTGGTTTGCTTGGTGCACTGAATTATCTGGAGTGGGTTGGGCTGACCTTTGGTAGTGAACACGCCGAATTATTCACCGAAGCTTTTTCTGGTAGGCGGCTGATCTTTAAGCAGGCGATGAGCGCGATTCGCGCATATGAATTTGAACTCAGCCGGGCATTGTTGGGGGCATTGCAATCCGTTTCAGGTATCAGATTATTTGGGCCTTCCGATCCGAGCCGTCTTGACCTGCGTGTGCCAACTTTTTCTTTCACATTGCACGGACATTCGCCGCGTCAAGTTGCACAGTTTATGGCAGAGCATTCGATCAATGTCTGGGATGGTAATTTTTATGCTTTGGCAGTCACTGAGCGGTTGGGATTGGAAGAATCGGGAGGATTAGTACGGATTGGTGCGGTTCATTACAACACGCTTGGCGAGATTGAGCAGTTTAAAGACGTGTTGCAAAAACTGGTGAGCTGATTAAGTTTGGTGAATTGATCTTGACCCGGCGTAAGACACATTATCCTGCTCTGGATTTTGCGTTTGTTACGTTGTTAATGCGTGTCTGGTCGGGGTGATATAATAAAGTTCATGAGTAATCGGAAAGCCCAACGCGTCTTAATGGCAATTGGGGGATTCTTCATTCTCGGAATCATTTTACTTGCCTTGCCGCCCATCCGTAACCGGATGGTCTGGCGGATCGAACAACTGAGAACCAGAATATTTTATTCACTGTTCCCGCCAGAAGAAGCCGTCTTTCAGCCTCAAGATCCTAATCAACAGGTCGAAGATATTGTCCGGGCAACCTTTCAAGCGTTAACACAAACCGCACAATACGTGGAACCCTTCATCGTGACAACAATGACCCCTGCTCCAACGGCGGTAATCACCGCAACACCTTTGCCAGCTCAAGTGGCATTGCAAGGCGTTCGATATGAAGACCAACATGGTTTATGGAACTATTGTGCGCCAGCAACACTCTCTATGGCGCTTTCATACTGGGGATGGGAGGGCAACCGTCTGGTTACAGGTCAATACCTGAAACCCTTTGAAAAAGATAAAAACGTCATGCTGTATGAGATGGTTAATTTTGTGCAGGATGAAACGGATTTGCGTGCTCTCCAACGATATGGCGGCACCCAAGAGCTGCTTAAGGCATTGATCGCCAGCGGCTTTCCAGTTGTCATTGAAAAAGGAACATACATTGTTGAAACTACTACTGGTAAAAGAAGCTGGATGGGGCATTACAATGTCTTAACTGGTTATGATGATCTTGCCCGAAACTTTATCGTTCAGGATTCTTACTATTCGCCAGACTATCTGATCCAGTATGATTTACTGATGCAGGAATGGCGGTCCTTTGATTACACTTTCATGGTCATTTATCCACCGGGGCAGGAGAGTGAAGTACTGGCAATTCTAGGTGACTATGCGGATCCAATTCGCAGCGACCAAATTGCGGCTGAAATTGCTCTAAAGGAAACACAGAATTTAACTGGAGTGGATTTGTTTTTTGCTTGGTTTAATCGTGGCACCAGTCTGGTACGGTTACAGGATTACATTGCCGCAGCAACAGCGTATGATCAGGCTTTTCGTATCTATCCTGATTTACCCAAAGACTTACGCCCGTGGCGGATTGTCTGGTATCAGACCGGACCATATTTTGCTTATTACTATAGTGGTCGCTATCAGGATGTGCTTGAGCTTGCCAATACAACGCTGGAATCGGCTTCAGAACCCTATTTAGAGGAGAGTTTTTACTGGCGGGCGCGCGCAAAAATTGCATTGGGTGATCGACAGGGCGCGATAGACGATTTGCGTATCAGTTTGAAATATCATCCCGGTTTTAAACCTAGCGAAGAAATTTTGCGGGAATTGGGAGTGTCTAATTGACCTATGCTCAAAATACTGCATTTTGCAGATGCCCACATTGACATGGTCGCTCAAGGACGTCAGGATCCCGTAAGCGGTCTGCCAATCCGGGTGCTGGATTTTTTGAAAGCCCTTGATACGATCATAGATACCGCAATCGCCGAAAAGGTTGACCTGGTCTTGTTTGCTGGCGATGCCTATAAGGATCGCACACCATCCCCCACCTATCAACGGGAATGGGGACGGCGCATGATGCGGCTTTCAGAAGCTGGCATTCCAACCTTGTTGTTGGTGGGCAATCATGATTTACCGCCAGCTACAGGGCGAGCACATACCCTGCAAGAATTTGAAACCTTGCAAGTGCCGCATGTGCACGTGGTTGCGCGGCCCTGTTTTCTGCGACCAGGCGATCTGGAAAACCTGCCGTTGCAGGTGATTGCCTTGCCATGGGTTTCGCGCTCTGGACTGATGGCTGCATTGCAACTGAGTGGTGTTCGCCCGTCGGATGTGTATGCGGAAATCGGAAGCCGCTTGAACGAGCTGGTACAATCTTGGCTGGATGAGGCAAATCCGCATCTTCCTATCATCCTTGCCGCTCACGCTTCAGTACAAAGTGCGCAATACGGTGCTGAACGCAGTGTTATGCTGGGCAATGACGTGGTTTTACCCGGCAGCATGGTGCGTGATACACGACTGGATTATGTGGCGCTGGGACACATTCACAAAGCCCAAAACTTGAATGAAGGGTTGCATCCTCCGGTTATTTATCCGGGTTCAATTGAGCGGGTGGATTTTGGCGAGGCAGAGGATGATAAGTTTTTTGTCATTGCTGAGATAGAGAAAGGCAAAGTTACTGTTAGCTGGCGCAGACTGGAGGGACGACGGTTTATTGATCGGTTTGTTACCATTGATACAGATAAGCACCTTATGCAGCAGGTGCTGGCAGCTTTGCCGCCTGTCAGCGAACTTAAGGATGCTGTTGTTCGCCTGGTGATTGAATACCCGCGTGAGCTGGAACCTTTGCTGGATGAAGTTGCATTACGCCGGGCAGCCGAGTCGGCATTGGAGTTCCATCTGATTCGCAAACCACGCATGGAAGCGCGCTTGCGTCTGCCAGAGAACCAAACGGTAAGCAGTCTGTCGCCTCTTGAATTACTGGAAATTTATTGGAGAACGCTCAATACCAATCCTGATGAAATTGACGTTCTGCAAAAGCTGGCTGCCGAGATTCTGGGTTCTTCCGAGCAATTGGAAGCGTAGGAGGGAAAAGTGATTCCCAGATATTTACGTTTATGCGGTTTTTTGTCTTACCGAGAGCCGGCTGAACTGGATTTTTCCGAATTCGATCTAGCGTGCATTACCGGTGTTAATGGCGCTGGTAAATCATCTCTGTTGGATGCGATTACCTGGGTGTTGTTTGGACAGGCGCGCCGCCGTGATGATGCTTTGATCAACAGCCAGGCGGACATGGCAGAGGTGATATTCGACTTCTTTTACGAAAAGAACTTATATCGAGTGCAGCGTAGTAAACCCCGCGATAAAACAACATTGTTAGAATTCTATGTGCAGGATGATGGAGGTAGCTGGCGGGCACTGACCGGGCATTCTGTGCGTGATACTGAATCCCGCATTGCCCGACTCTTGCGGCTGGACTACGAGACTTTTACCAACGCATCCTTCTTTTTGCAAGATAAGGCAGATCAGTTTGCTCAGCAACGTCCGGCTGACCGCAAGCGTATCTTGAGCAGCATTCTGGGGCTGGAAGTCTGGGAGGAGTATCGCGGGCGCACGGCTGAACGTCGCAAACTCATCGAAGATGAGGAAAGATATCTAAATGGCATCTTGACGGATATTGAGCTTGAGCTTTCCCGTGAAGAAGAGCGCAAAGCAGCCTTGAAACAACTGCAGGAGGACCTTGCCCGTCAGGTGAAAGTGCGTCAATCCAAAGAGCGTGAGCTTGAGGGTGTCCAGAAACTTCAGGCGGCAATGGAAGAAAAGCGGCGTCTAATTGAAATGTTAGCCGGGCAGGTAACATCAGCTCGGGCGCGTCTTGAAGGATTACGCAGGGATTTGACTGCCCGGCAGGTGGAATGTGAACAGTATCATGAGCAACTGGCAAAGGCGGAGGAGGTAGCTGCTGCTTATCAGCGCTGGCAAACAGCACGACAGGAGCTAGAACATTGGGAGAAACTTTTTTTGCAGTATCGCCAGTATGAGGTACAGCGAACTCAGCCGCTGATGACCATTGAGGCAGAACGCTCGCGACTGGAACAGGAATTGAAGACGCTGAAAGAACAGCAGCAGCAAGCGATACAGCTTGAAAACGAATTATCAACGCGAATAATAGAAATTGACGCAATAGAAGCGGCTATTAAGAATGCTTATCACCAGTTAGAACAACGTGCTGTGCTGGAACAGGAATTGCAAGAACGACAGGTTAAGCAGACGGAATTACTGACAGAAAACCGTCGCCTAAAAGAGTTGATGAGTGAAATTAAGCAGCGCATTGAAAGCGTTGAAAAAGCCAGTGGGGCGGAATGTCCGCTTTGTGGGCAGCCTTTGCCCCCTGAGCAACGTATGCGGTTGCTCGAATCGCTCAAGATGGAAGGGAATACATTAGGCGAGCAATACCGTACGAATGCTAATACGATTAAGGAACATGCTGAACGACAGTCGCAGCTCGAAGATTGGCTCAAAAAGCTCTCTGCAATAGAACTAGAGATGCGGCAACAGGAACGGCGACTGGAACAGGCGCTGGCGCGCAGAGCGCAGATTGAACAGATGCTGCAAAACTGGAAGTCTATAGGAATGACAAGGCTTCAACATGTTGAACGTGTCTTGGAAGAGGAAGACTTTGCGCAGGAAGCGCGCAGCGAACTGACAAAAATTGATGCAGCGATTTGGGCTTTAGGGTACGATGCCACGGCTCACGAAGCGTGTCGCCAGGCGGAACAACAGGGGCGTGCCAGTGAAACAGCACTCCGTCAGATCGAGGCAGCGCAGGCTGCGCTTGAGCCATTGGAGCGCGAGATTGGCGATTTGAAAAAGCGGCTCGAACAGGAGGAGAAAGAGCTTCAATCGCTGGAAGCTTCTTATCAGGAAGCCCAGCGGGCTTACGAAGTGGATTTTGCCAGACTCCCGGATGTTGTGCAGGTTGAACGGGAGCTAATGAATGAGCGCGAGCGCGAAAATATTCTTAATATGCAAATTGGCAGAGCGAAGCAAGCTTTGGATGTGATCCAACAGCAACGCGCTCGGCGCGAGGAACTACTTGCCAAGCGCGAGGAGATGAGGCAGCAAATTGTCCTTCTGAAGAAGCTGGAGCGTGCCTTTGGAAAAGATGGAGTTCCTGCTTTGTTGATTGAGCAAGCTTTACCTGAGATCGAGATTCAAGCGAATGATGTATTGGATCGGCTTTCAGCAGGCAGAATGTCGGTGCGGTTTGCCACCCAAAGGGATTATAAGGATAAAAAACGCGAGGACAAACTCGAAACGCTGGACATCCTGATTTCCGATGCAACGGGCATGCGCGAATATGAACTGTTTTCGGGGGGTGAGGCTTTTCGCATCAATTTTGCTGTGCGGCTGGCGCTTTCGCGCGTTCTGGCGCGGCGGGCAGGCGCTAAGCTGCAAATGCTGGTGATTGATGAAGGGTTTGGTAGCCAGGACAGTGATGGTCGTCAGCGGCTGATCGAGGCGATCAACCTGGTGCGGGAGGAGTTTTCAAAGGTTTTGATTATCACCCATCTGGAAGATTTGAAAGATGCTTTTCCGGCGCGCATTGAAGTTGAAAAGACCTCGACGGGTTCAGTGGTTAAAGTTCTAGCATGAAACCGATTCCGCTGCGGCTTGGATTACAACAACGCGTTTTAGCAGATTACCGCGCGCCATTTTTTGACGCGCTGGCAGAAGTTTGCCGAGGCGGGCTGGGGCTTTTTGTTGGGCAGCCCCGAGCAGATGAGATGATTGAGACAAAAGCTCTCTTGCGTTCTGTACAACTAACCCAAGGATACAATGTTCATATTTTTTCAGGTTCACTCTATGTTTACTGGCAGATAGGTTTGGTACGTTGGCTCGAACAATGGCAGCCAGAAGCGTTGATTTTGGAAACCAACCCGCGCAATTTGTGCGTTTTTCAAGCAGTACGTTGGATGAAAAGCCGTCGTCGTCCAGTAGTGGGCTGGGGATTAGGAGCGCCATCGAGCAAACGTGGGATGGCGAACATTTTGCAGCAGGCAATTCGCCGAAGATTCATCCTGAATTACGATGCATTGATCACCTATAGTCACCAGGGTGCAGAAGAATATCAGCGGCTTGGTTTCCCTGCCGAGCGGATTTTCGTTGCCCCGAATGCGGTTGTTCCTTCCCCCAGGCATCCGCTGCCACAACGCCCCAGCCCTGCAGCGGACTTTCGCCCAACAGTTTTATTTGTTGGTCGTTTACAAAAGCGTAAGCGGGTTGATCTTCTTTTACGGGCGTGTTCGGCGCTAGAGGATACGATTCGCCCTCGCCTTTGGGTGGTGGGTGATGGGCCTGCACGGCGGGAACTGGAGACACTGGCGCAAAGCGTTTATCCTGAAGCCAGCTTCCTGGGTGCCCGGCGTGGATCAGAGTTAGAACCGTTCTTTAAAGCGGCAGATTTGTTTGTGTTGCCTGGCACAGGTGGTCTTGCTTTACAACAAGCGATGGCTTACGGTTTGCCTGTCATTGCTGCTGAAGCGGATGGCACACAATCTGATCTTGTACGTTCAAAGAACGGCTGGCGAGTTCAGTCGGGTGACTTAAATGGATTGATCGTTTCCTTGAGCGCGGCTTTATCGGATATTTCAATGTTGCGCCGCATGGGTGAGGAATCTTATCGCATTGTCCGAGAAGAAATTAACCTGGAAAAAATGGTTGAAGTATTTGTCCAGGCAGTGCGGTCAGTTTGGAGCGGCTGAAATGCACATTCTGCTGGTTGCTGATGGGCGCAGTCCAATCACCCGACGCTGGGTGATTGGATTGCGAGCATTGCAGCATCGTATCACCATGGTTTCAACTTTTCCCTGTATGCCCCTAGAAGGGTTAGAAGCGCTATACGTTTTGCCAATAGCCTTTGGTTCATGGGGCGGCAGTCAGGTTGGTGTGGCAGGGCGTCAGGCTCATGGAAGATTGCGGCAGTTTGTAGGTCGCTTTCGCGCGCGTTTTCTTTTCATCCGCTATTTGCTGGGCCCTTTGACTTTGCCACTGTATTCCAGAAAGTTTACCAGGCTGGTAACTTCTATCAACCCAGATATAGTTCATGCATTGCGTATCCCATTTGAGGGGATGCTGGCAGCCGGCACACCTGATAATGTTCCGTTCATTGTTTCCATCTGGGGAAATGATCTGACACTTCATGCACACGGTTCGCCGCTGATGTTTCGTTTCACTCGTAAAGTGCTTGAAAGGACAAATGGTTTAATGGCGGATGCCAGACGCGATATACGTTTGGCTGAAATGTGGGGGTTTGATGAGCGGCGTCCACATCTGGTAGTGCCAGGTGGAGGCGGCATTGATCTGATTGAGATTGACCATTTGCGGCAGGTATCTGTAGATGTACCACAGGTAGGTGTGCCATCCGGGGTTCCGCTGGTGATCAACCCGCGCGGGCTTCGCCCTGGCAGTTTACGAAGTGATGTCTTCTTTCAAGCGATTCCACTGGTTTTGCGGCGTTTGCAAAGCGTGCGTTTTGTTTGTCCCGGTATGGCAGGGCAGAAAGAGGCAATTGAATGGGTGGGTAAGCTAAAGCTTCACAACGCAGTCCAATTAATGCCGTTTTTGTCACAAGAACAGCTTTGGGATCAGTTTCTACGTGCAGATGTGATGGTATCTGTTAGTGTACATGACGGTATGCCAAATTCCGTGTTGGAAGCAATGGCATGTGGATGTTTTCCTGTAGTTGGGGATATTGAGTCCCTGCGCGAATGGATTACACCTGGTGTCAATGGCTTACTCGTTGAACCAACCAAACCGCAATCGCTGGCGGATGCGCTGGTTCTGGCGTTGGAAAATCCCGTTTTGCGAACAGAAGCAGCCGCTATCAACCGCGACCTGATTGCTCGTCGTGCAGGTGTGAATGTGGTACGGGCGCGGGTGGATGCTTTTTATCGCCGCTTTTTATAGAACGAATGCCAGCCGGGTTGAAGGCTGGCGTTCATTTCATACAGTGAAAGATACCGCTATTTAGATTACCACCACATACGGAACCAAGTTTCAGCCGTGGTAGTCAGTCCTTGATATTCTGCTTCAGCCAGTACCCGAACCATTTGTCCTACCGGAAGGTTACCAACTGGCAGATTAAACTGACTGATACCGTCTGTGTTGGTGCTCGAAACGCGATAACTGATACCGGGACTGTCTTCACTTTGAAATACCTTGATGCTGATATTAGCATCTTCAATGGCATTCAGATATTGGTCACGCACGATAAGATAAATGGTCTGTTGGCTGTTGGGTGGCAGCAACGCGTGTTCTGCAAAAACATTCATCTGCAGACTTAAGGGTTTGCGCAGAGGGATTTGCCCACTTGTAACCCGTAAATACTCATCATTGCCCACCCGCATATCAAAATAGACGCGTCCCAGATCAGCCACGACCACACGTTGACCCGCCGGGCGTTCAGGCCACCATTCTAAACGGCAATTCTCAAAGTACTGAACATACCGTCCGTTTTCATATTCCAGATCAGAAATTGGTACGCCTAAAAATGTGCCGCCATGGTTCGCCTTATAAAAATCAAGAAAGGCATAACAAACTGTATGACCACTCTGCTCGAAATACTGGCAGGAAGTGGTATTGATGGCAAGTGGCACCAAGGGATTTTTGCCTTGTGTATAGAATGTTGATCCTAATGGAAAGAGCTTAACCGCTGGTGCGCCTGACTGGATGATATAATCAAAGCGCGCCTTTTGAAAATATTGCATCTTCAAAATTTCAGAGGATGTATTTGGATCCGTAAATTCATCAGTGATTGGATAACCAAACAGGCGTTCTGGTTCTGGCGCTGCTCGATAAAATGCCAAGAACTCGTTTTTGACCCAATGACCTGTTTCCTCGAAAAACTCAGCTTCTGGAAGTTGTGCTTTGACAATTCCACTTCCCTGTACAAACAGGAGAATCAACAAAACTATAGCGACAAACCCCACAATTTTTTGCATAACTATTATGATTATACAAAAATATCAGAATTTTGCAACACAAATTTTAGTTAATTTGAGGCAAACAGGTATAATGAAGGTGTTGAAAAACAAAACACACACTCCTAATATGGCGTAAAGCAGCCTGTTTTTTGTATAGATATGCGCCATATATGACTTTTTCAACACTCTCTATAATTGAACCAAGAAGGTCTTATGAGTAAAAAAACATCCAATAGCATTGAACCTTACGGTGGCGGAGTTTTACAAGATCTAGCCCTACGGATTAAGTTGATCCTGCGCTTAATGGGAGACCGGCGGGTTAGTATTTTCCTGAAGGCTTTGCCATTTGCAAGTCTGGCTTACTTAACTCACCTTACGCAGATTTGAGTAAACTTGGTGTATGAAAAACGGCAAACTCCTGGACTTGTACAGCGACTATCTGATAAGCGCCTTTGGGCAAACCACCGCGACCGGGCTGTCCTCCCTGTTGGATGGT
>DAOTYY010000111.1:0-4043 GCA_034434695.1 Anaerolineaceae bacterium | reverse complement strand
GCGCCGTTTCCAGAATATCCACCAGATCGCGGTTTTTGTGCGCATGCAATTCGTCAATAATTGCACCGTGAATGTTCAAGCCGTCCATACTGTCCGTGTCGCGTCCCAGCGGTTCAAATTTGGATGCCGTGTTCTCGATATTCAAATTGTCCCGGAAGACACGCACCCGCTTTCGCAGTGCCGGACTGGCTTTTACCATCCGCGTTGCTTCGCTGTGGGTGATGCGAGCCTGGTCTCGTTTGGTGGCCGCACTATACACCTCAGCGCCGGGCTCATTGTCAGCAATAAACAACTTCAGACCAATGCCGGCTGCAAGGGTTGACTTGCCGTTTTTTCGCGCAACTTCCAGATAACTGGTGCGGAATCGCCGTGTGCGGTCTTCCCGCATCCAGCCAAATAGATTCCAGACAACAAATTGCTGCCAGCCTTCCAGCTCAAGCGTCTGACCAGCCCATTCACCTTTGGAGTGCTTCAGTAAACCAAAGAAATCCAGTGCAAGCCTGGCCGCTTTTTCATCAAAGTACAATCCCCGCTCTGCGCCGTGCTTCAAATCGTTCACGTAGCGCTCAACTGCCAGCCGTTCAAACTGACCGACCGGTATCCTGTTGTTCATCACTGCGGAGATATACTCATTCATATTCATTGCTTTACTCTGACATTCTCCCCAAAGAGAATCTTGTCAAGTTCGTCCGCTTCTTCAATCTTCTCAACTTTTACTTTGCTTCGGCTGGAAGGTGTCATGCCGAATTCAGTCATAAATTTATGCATCAATTCAAGGGCTCGTTTCTGCACACCAAGCAGCGGGTTCGGATAAGCATATCCGTTTGGACTAACCAGCGTCAGCGGCTGCTCTTTCAACCGCTTACTGGCATCCACCCACTGGCTGTACGCCTGACAATAAGCCGCCAGTGCAGACCTGTCTACCGTTTTCAGCAACCCGGCGGCCGTCAAATCCTTCACCACCCTGCGCCATTCGTCCCGCGCAACACGGTCAAGATGTCGCGGCGGACGCATGTCGCCACCATCCGGATATACTGGCTCACGGTCATTCAATGGACGGTGTCCTGGATTGCCTGCGAGGCGTTTCAAAGCGGTTGGTTTAGGTCTCCTGCCTGCCATCGTGTCCCCTAACTTCCATTTTGCGGCCGTGATTTTTTCACTACCGGGCTGGTCTCAAAGCCAAAAGCCCCAGAGATTTGACCGTCCCTATCCCCACTCGTACTGCCGTTTCTCACGTCAAATATCATTGTCTTGCGACTGTGACAAGATTTGCACAGCGGCTGCAGGTTTTCCAGCAAATTTGTTCCGCCACGTGCAAGAGGAATGATATGGTCAACTTCTTCCGCAAGTACCACAATTCCATCAGCAGCATGATAACCGAACGGGTCTGCGCACAAAGGCTTCTCGGCCAGCACCATTAGCCTTAGCCTGCGCCAGTTAGCGTCATACCCCCGGGTTGCAGCGGAAGGCCGGGGGGTATCTTTTAAAGACGCGTGCTCAGCACAATACCCCCCCGCATCAACAAGGTTTGGGCATCCCGGGACAAGACATGGACGCTTTGGTCTTACCGGCATTATCTCACCTCACGCATCAATATCGAGCCATCGTAAACAACCGCCGACCATCCAGTACTGTGCTTGACCCATACGCGGAAGGGGCTCTCGACGTGGATAGCCTCAACGACGATGACTGCGCCCTGTGCCAATTGTCCAATGCGGGCTGTGGTTGTGGTTGGAGATTGGCGGACGTTGAGCACCGGAGCAACAACCCGCAAGCGAACCGCACTGACAGGCGACGGATCAGGCTGCTCTACAGGTTTGCCATAACGGTTGAGCAGATCTTGTTCTGTGCCGTTGTAGTAGTTGAGATCAATCTGTTTGCTCTGCACGCCGTAAAGCGCGCCGTCTCCACGCTCGGTAAACTGCCAGAATTCAATGGCACGGAAGGGCCGCGGCGGTATCAGGTCTGTAATCACAACGGGCAGGTTAGTATAATAAGCAAACCAGAGCGGCACGTCTACCCAAAACCGGTCATCGCTCCCGTACTCATTCCAGTAGCCGCGGGACGTGTACAGCATTACCTGGATTGATGTGTACCGTTGGACTTCCATCACAAACGCTTTGGCTTCTCCAGCGGCTTTTTCGCGCATTGGCGTATTGGTGCGGCATTCATAGTCCAGCACCGGCGGCAGGTCTGGCGGGTACTCCTTGACCAGACTGGCAAAATAACGGGCTTGCTCTATGGCGGGTTTTGTCCAATCAAGATAGTGATACATCCCAACCAGAAGCGGTGTTTGGCGGGCGGCATTGTAATTTTGAACAAACCGCCGGTCTGTCCAGGCAGCCTGTGACGCCTTGAGAAACACGAATCGCGCACCGGCAGCGTACATTTTGGCGAAATCAATCTCGCCCTGCCAGTGGCTCACATCACATCCCAAAGCAAATACAGTGCTGCCCAAAATCATGGCATCAACCACCTTGAGACAATCCATGTAATGATCACCCCACCTACCACAACAGCTACCCACGTGGCAATCTTGATGGGTTGTTTCAAACCTTCGATCGACAGCAAAATCGTATTGATTGCCGTCTCCACAGTTTGTATTTTCGCATCGTGCTCATCAATCTTGCGCCAGGCGGCATCTATCTTGCTTTCCATGAGCGGGTGAGCGCCGGCCTCGTTATTCTCCAGTTTCCTGATGCGCTCTTCCATGTGCTTTAGCATATTCTTGATGTCATCTATCCCGCACGCAACTTGATTGACACGTCCAGTCAGCTCGATAATCTGACGCTGGAGCGATTGATTGCTGACACGCTCTTCCGCGGCCGTCATGGCTTATCCTCGCAGCGCGCTCCGGGCGGCGTCATACACACCCGATGCAGTCAAACCCAACGCAAGACCGTAAATCAGCGCCCCAAACCAGTCCGCAAATGTGACCAGTGGATACTGAGCATACCAGTAAGCAATACCGATGATTGCACCGATTGCCATACTGGCTGCGTTCAGTGCCTTACCCTCCACACCGAACCTCTTGACCCACTCTACAAGCGCAATGACCAGCACTACAAGCGGGATACCATTGACAATTTGATCCATAACACCCTCCCGAAAACAGAAAAGCCCGACCAGTCAACTTAAACTGATCGGGCGGTAAACTCCGAAATTCCCTATTCAATTACTTCTATTTTAGCATAATTTTTGTCGAGTTACAAGTTCCAGAAGTCTTTGTAATTTGCGCTCAGCAAGAGAATAATGAAATTCTGTTCCACAATGCACACAAATCCCGTGTACTTCACGGATTAAAACCCCCCCAATTCTCAGCAAGTCTTCTGAACCTACAGAATAAATATAACCGATAGGATTTTTACATTTGGAACAAACAACCTCATTTTCATTCATTATTACCTCATTTGCCTGGACTTCAGATACTCGTCCAGCGCGGCGTAGAAATCGTCACAGCCGGGACCGTGTTTCACCACCCCAGCCGCTTCAGCGTCTTGCGGTCATAGTCCACAACCGCAAGGTGGTTGTAATGATCACGAAATATCAAACCGGGTGGGAAAATGCCGTTTTCCAGACCCAACTTCAAGTCTCGTAACCAGAACGACTTAAAATTGAAATCGAAATATTCATTGACGTCAACATCTGGAAAACGGATGTAACCAACTACTTCAACAATGTGCGACTTATCCATACTCACCACCCCAGCCGGATGACAACTTCCGGCAGCAGCACAACAAATACAATCACCAGCAGCCACGAAAGTAGACAGACCAGCAGCAAGTCAAGAAAAGAAATAACACTTTTTGGTTTGTACTGTTTCATGTCAACCTCATTAAAAAGGCAAAAAAAGTTGCGTTATGGCATTATCGAGAATATTTTCTATGATTTTCATCGCATTCTGCACGGTATCCGAATAACCACACAGACGTTTTGAAGCTGAATACGGATTAACTTCCCAGAAAAAACCACCTTCTTTCTGCTTGTGAATCATGGCAATCGGGAATCGCTTCCGGTTGTAAAGTATCCAGTGGGTTCCAGGA
>DAOTYY010000110.1:0-19146 GCA_034434695.1 Anaerolineaceae bacterium | reverse complement strand
ACTCTCGCCATCGCAGTATCATCAACTTCTTTGTAAATGTGCTGTGCGGCTTGATTGCTTACTGCCGCCGTCCATCAAAACCGTCTTTGGGCTTGGACGAGTACCTGCCCTTGCCCGCCTAACCCGAATTCACGTATATCTCTGTCGTTCATTCTTCACTCTTTTTTTCGTAAAACTTTATCACGATAATCTCTCGATAGTGACCAGCCGAACACCTCGCCCCTTGAATTGTCGAAAGGTTGCTCCTTGCCGCGCCAGCCGCATCACACTTGGTATATCCTCGACAATGGAACCGGAAAGCACATCCACCCCCAAATCAAACAGGCGCGGTGAGAGCGGCGTGCTTGGACCAAGCAACATAACCTTTGCGCCCGGTTTGCGGTGTTGGAAAACCTCTTCAAAAGTATGGTTGATCAGCGTGGTCGAGGTAATTGCCAGAATATCCGCCTGCGGCACAATCTGTGACGCCTGTGTAGCGGGCAAATCGCCTTCTTTAGGGTTCAATTCCAGCACCCAAAGCTGATGGACGCATGGGCGCAGACTATCCACAAAGGGAAAATGACCGATCAGCGCCACATTTGCCTGCGCGCCATGACGCAGGATGTACTCCTCTGCCGGCAAATCCACGGACTGCGCAGGCGGCGGGAGCAATGCGTTAATCGTAGCCAGTCCCACGGAAACCTCCGTGAAACTGTCCGAGTGTACCAATCCTGCCAGAGCCAACGCCGAATGGCGTTCCAGCTCGCCTGCATTAACCACTGCCGGTCTTTGTCCGTGCTCAAACTCCGGGTTGTGCTGGGTCGCCGCCAGCCCACAGGACAACCTGCCTTCTACCTCAACCAGCACAGCCGTCCAGAACAAACCAATGGACACCTCAACCACTTTGCCATCGGGTAAATCTTTTAACAAGCGTTCATAGATTTGCATAAATGCCTCACGATCTCAGCCAGAAAAATAACCCTTTCAGGGCAATCGCATATACCCGATAGGGTTTAGGTCCGACAAACACCTCACTGCCGATAAACAGCGTAGGAGTGCCATAAAAGCCGGTTTTGACAATCTCATTCATCTGTTTTTTAACGGCAGATTCCGTTACCGGGTCATTCACACAGGTCAACACGCGCCCGGCATCCAGTCCTGCCTCGCTGACCAGCGTTTCCAGGAAACGGCTGGTGTCCGGCTTCAATGTGCTGAACAAGGAAGAACTACCTGTCAGTTCATTCAAGGCGGCTTTATCGCTATGGATCAATGCCTCGTTCAAACGCCAATAGCCCGCCGGGTCTTGCTGATAAGCGCAATAACCAAGCCGATTCATAAAGTCACTGTTCTCGTTCACCGGATAATGCAGAAAAACCAACCCAACCCGATAACGATTGACCAGATTCAGGACACTGTCGTAGACCTTGCGGGTGTAATCACAGGTATAACAGCCAATGAAAACCACTTTTGAAGGTGCAGCGGGGTTAAGGGTTGGAAAACCGCTCAAATCCACTCCTTCCAGCGTCAGCTTACTGCTATCACCTTCGCCGGCAACGCAACCGGCAAAGGTTGTCACCTGGTTATTTGCGCCGCTGGGATCAAACACACAAAACGCCGCCTGATTCAGCCCGTTGCATGAGCCGGTCACGTAATACAGATACAGACTGCGGACGAAAGTGACGCTGCTTGCCAGCAACAACGCAAAGAACGCCCACGCCAGCGCCTCAAAGTATTTGTTCAACAAACGCACCAGCGTCTCCGAACGCATGATGACCACGCCCAGAATTTTAGCTTTCATCTTCTCGTCAAAACCGGTCGTGCAGGGGCGAAAAGTCACCCGCCGCAGGACGCAATCCAACGCTTCTTTTGCCAGACTGCGGTTAGAAGCAGAAAAAATTCCCAGAATGGATAAAACAATAAAAGAAACAATGCAGAACATCGCTTTAAAGCACCTTTCTGATCTTTCTCAGGCATTCCACCAGCACGCGGACTTCCTCCAGCGTATTGTAGAAATATACTGAAGCCCGCACCGACCCTTTGATCTGGCGGGCATTGAACCAGGAATGGACACAGTGTTGACCGGAGCGCACCAGGACGTTCGCCATCTGGTCAAGCATCAATGCTACGCGGTGCGAATCAATCCCCTCAAGATAAAAGGTCGTTATCCCGCCGCGCAAAGCCGGGTCTGCCGGACCGATGATCTTCAATCCGGGAATATCCTTGAGCTGCTCGCTCAACGCCTGTGTGATGAGCACCTCCTGTTTGCGGATGGCATCCAAGCCGATACGCTGTAAATACGTTACTGCCGCACCCAACCCAATGATACCGGCGTAATCCTGCAGACCAGCTTCAAATTTCTCGGGCGGGGGAAGAAACTCACAATCGGCATAGGTAGAATTTGCAACCGTATCACCGCCAACCAGAAAAGGCGGCAGGGATTCAAGCAGGGCGTACTTCCCGTATAACACCCCTGTCCCTGAGGGAGCAAGCATTTTATGCCCGGAAAGCGCCAGAAAGTCCACATCCAGAGCGCGGACATCAATCGGATGATGCGGCGCGGTTTGTGCGGCGTCCAACAGCACCCGCGCTCCAACACCGTGCGCCTTGCGGATAATCTCTGCCGCCGGGATGGTTACGCCATCTAGATTGGAGGTGAAACCTAGCGCAACCAGTTTGACGCGCTCATCCAGTAACGCCTCAAAGGCTGCCATATCGAAGGTGTTGTCCGGGCGGGTCGAGATCACTTTGACTTCAATCCCACGCCGCTTTGCCTGTATCTGCCAGGGAATCAGGTTGGAATTGTGTTCTTTATCTGAAACCAGCACCACATCCCCCGCCTGGAATGGAAAGGTATTCGCTACCAGATTGATGCCCTCGGTAGTATTGCGGGTGAAGATGATTTCCTGCGCCCGGCCCGCGTTCAGGAATTTAGCCATCAGCTCGCGCGCTCGATCCACCTCACGCGTGACAGCCGCCGCCCATTGGTGCATACTGCGCCCGCTGCAGGCAGGTTCCTGGAGATAATACCGGTTAACCGCATCAATCACCACCTGCGGGCGCAGGCTTTGACAGGCAGTATCGAAATAAACAATGGTTTTTCCAGTTTGCTTTTTATCCAGTGCAGGAAAATCCTGCCGGATCTTCTCAACATTCATCATTGTTCACCATTAAGCCTGTTGCTAACACGGTTTTGAGTGCCGCTGTCAAAAGGCACAGGTTAGATATTATACTCCTGCTGGCGGGGAATTCCGCCAGCGTGAAAGCTTTCGACGCGCCGGCAAATGATAAGCGTAAGCCCTTAATGCAGCATTTCCGGGTGGTCGGTCAGCGTTCCGTTGAGGTATGCCTGGGCAGCAGTTTCAATGTCGCTCAACTCGATCACGATGGGGCGGATATTCAATTGGCGCATACTCTCATAAGCGCCCATCCCCATCCCGCCGCACACGACCGCTTCGCAATCGGCAATTGCCTGCGCCATGCTGACGTGTTTATCATGAGATGCTGGATCCGCTCCATGACCCATGCCGTGATGATGCTCCTGTTCACCATGCGCACCGCCGGCAAATTGACCGTGTCCTAATTTCTTGCGCATTTCGCGGTGAACAATTTGACCATCCTCAATGGTCAGTACCAGGTAATACGGAGCACGTCCAAAATGACGACTGATGGTTTTTCCGTCTTCGGTGATAAATGCGATTTTCATTGTAAACTCCTGTCATGGTTTGAAGTGACGTCCGCCGGGCTGGTCTCGCCGATCGGCGGGATAAAAGATCAGCAAAATCCGGGCACATTCCTCGCCGGCATTTTCCCAGCAATGCGGCAGATGCGCCTCAAAAACCAAACTGTCACCAGCTTTGAGCAGAAAGGTCTCTCCATCTATCCGATAGCGCACCAAACCGTTCAGACAATAGACGAATTCATGACCGGTGTGAACGATGGTCTGTTCGCCGCTGGCAGCGCCTGGCTGGAGAGTGACCACGAAAGGCTGAACTGCGTTGCCTGCCAGGTCTTCGCCCAGATTCTGTATCTGTGTCTTGCCAAAATCCATCTCTGGTCGCTGATCTGCAGCGGTGTAAACAATCGTCCTTTCTACCTGCCGACTTTCAAAAAAACTGGCGATAGGCACATCCAGCGCCTGCGCCAGTTGCTGCAACGTGGAAACGGAGGGGGAAGTTTTTCCATTCTCGACCATGCTCAGCGTATTGACGTTTAAACCGCTGCGTTCTGCCAGAGCGCGCAGCGAAAAACCACGCTCGCGGCGCAGCGCCCGTATTTTGTGCCCTACTTCTGCTTCGGTTGCACGCTGTGTTTTTGTGTCATCATTCAGTCGTTCCACTGTGCGCACCTTCATCTATCCAAAAGTGGTTTAGCAAAACACCAATATTATAGTACAAATTACATTTTTTATCACAACATTTTCTATGGCTCGCTTGACAAATTAAACAAGCTCTGACGGGTTTTTGGAAGCCTGTCAGAGATGACATACACCTGCCGGGCTTTTCAAAAAACTGAAAACAGGGGAGTATGTTCGCCCTAAATTTCCACCGCGCTGAACGGCGCAGGATAATAGAGAGGAGTATCCTGCTGATCACGCAGCAAACCAATCAGCGCACTGGAAGCGGCAGGCTCGCCATGCACCAGAAAGATGCTTTTGAGCTGGGCAGCACTGGCGCCGGCATAACACAAAAGCATATCCTGCCCGGCATGCGCCGAAAGCCCGCCGATGGTCGCCACTTCTGCCCGCACTTCAAAGCTCTCGCCAAAAATCTTAACCATGCGCTCACGTTCAGCCAGACGGCGCCCAAGCGTATTCGGCGCCTGCCAGGAGACAATGACGATTGTATTGCGTGAATCGCCAATGTTATTCCTCAAATGATGCTGGATGCGCCCGGCTTCTGCCATGCCGGAAGCAGAGATAATCACCATCGGTTCTTTGCGCTCGTTGAGGGCTTTGGATTCCTCGACGCTGCCGATATAGGTCAATCCCTTAAACATCAGCGCCGGATGGCGGTTTTCACGGATGAATTGATTGGTTTCTTCGTCAAAGTACTGCGGAAACTCGCGAAAAATCTGTGAAGCCTGTACCGCCAGCGGGCTGTCCACATAGACCGGAATGGGCGGCAATTCCCGCTCACTGATCATGCGGTTCAAGCTATATACCAGTTCCTGTGTGCGTCCAACGGCAAAAGCGGGGATAATGACCTTGCCGCCGCGTTGTACCGTACGTTTTACCACATCGCGAAATTCCTGATAGGCTTCGTTCGGATCGCGATGCGGTTTGTCACCATACGTGCATTCCATCATCAGATAATCTGCTGCTTCCGGCAGGACGGGATCGCGCAGCAGCGGCAGGTTCAGGCGTCCAATATCGCCCGAAAACCACAGGCGTTTTTTGCGGCGACCATTTTCCTCAATATCCAGCATGATACCGGCGGAACCCAGAATATGACCGGCTTCACGAAACGTGACCGTCACGCCGGGAATGGGCTGGAAAGGGGTTTCATATTCCACTGCTTGCAGCAACGGCTTAACCAAACAGCGCATCTTCCTGGGTGTAAAGGGGTTCAACGGGCGGCTCACCCTTGCGGGCACGCTTTTTGTTGACGTACTGCACATCCATCTCCTGAACATGCCCGGAATCCTGCAACATCACATCTGCCAGACGCGCCGTGGCAGGCGTAGCGTATATCGCCCGGTTATACCCGCTTTTCACCAGATTGGGCAAATTGCCGGAATGATCAATATGAGCATGCGAAAGCACCACCGCGTCCAGCTTTGAAACATCGAAGCTGAAGGCGCGGTTGCGGCTGTAGGTTTCTTCCCGTTTACCTTGAAACAAGCCGCATTCCAGCAAGAGGCGGTGACCGTTGACCTCCAGATAAAATTGCGAGCCGGTGACAGTTTGGGCGGCGCCGTTGAAGTGAATACGCATAGGTTAGCTGCTCCTTTCGCTCAACTTTTCTTTTACACTGTTGCGGACAACGGGCGGCGGAAAACGACTGACCACAGAAAGGATTTGTTTACCAAACTGCTGAAAGCGCCAGGGCAGATCATGCATGACAGAAGCCAGCTCGTCCAGTGTACGCGGACAGGCATGAGCAATTTCTTCTAGAACATCGCGCGGCAAAACCACATCCGAAGGCACCTCCAGCATTCTGCCGGCTTGTTTGCGCCATTCACGCAGCGCCTCCAGACGCTGGAGCATATCTTCTGCCGGGCGGGTCGCACCGTTCGGAGGATAAAGCGGCGCAGCGCGGCGACCGCGCTGGATAGCGCGCAATAAGCCCTCGCCGTGACGCTGAATCTGGCGGGGAGAAAGAATACCACTGACAGCCAGCGCTTCCAGACTGTTCGGCTGATCCAGCGCCAGTTTGAGCAGACTTTCGTCGCTCAACACCTTGAAGAGCGGCAGATTTGCTTCACGGGCTTTTTGCTCGCGATAGCGATAAAGCTCATGCAGTACGGCTGCCTCCTGCGGGGAAAGGGTACGGCTGCCGGAGATGCGCCAACAATTGGAAGCCCCATTCGCCGCAGGTACAGCGGTAAAACACAGGCGATGGAAATCCTCCCTCGCCAGTTCCCAGCGTCCACGCTGGTGCAGTTCCTCTGCCAGCCGCTCACGCAGGGGCAGGAGATAATAGGTATCCAGCCGGGCATAATCCAGCAGTTCGCGCGGCAGGGGGCGTCTGCCCCAGTTGGCGCGCTGATATTTTTTATCCAGCCGGATACCAAATTCATTTTCCAGCATCGCCGCCAGACCGGTCTCGCTGCAACCCAAAATACGCCCTGCCAGCATGGTATCAAACAGATTGACAAAGCTGAAGCCAAAATCACGTTTCAGACAAATTAAGTCATATTCGGCAGCATGAAAGATTTTTTCGATCTGCGGGCTGGCAAAGACTTCCCCCAGCGGTGAAAGATCATCCAGCGCCAACGGGTCAATCAGGTAATCGCTCTCACCGGTAGAAACCTGGATCAAACAGACCTGTTCGCGATAGGCATACAGGCTGTTGGATTCGGTATCCACCGCCAGACGGGGATAACGCAACAGGCTGGCGACTGCCTTGTGCAGTTCCTGTGGTCTTTCCACCCAGATCAATTCGCTCTGCGGCGCGCTCAACATGTCCTGAATTATAGCCCAAACCGGATACTCTGGAAGGCAAGCCATTAACAAGATTTACACCATGCGCTTTTCACCATTGCCCAATGCTGGAAAGTAGGAGGGCGCGCTCAACATGCCCAGAAGTCAACGCCATATCCACTGTGGTGATGATTGCGCTATAATGGTGCAAACAGGCTGATTCAGCAACAGGATTTTCCAATTCTGGTTGGTGAGTAATTTGATTGATATTGCCCTGTGCTTTGTGGTATAGTAATTCCAGAACCACAGGAGGGACGCATGAATGAGCGGATTTTGATCATCGAAGACGACGAAGCCATTGTAAAGGTACTGCGCCGCGCCTTGACAATGGAAAATTATCAGGTAGATGTTGCCTATGACGGCGAGAGCGGGCTGACTTTGGCGCGCGAGCGCCAGCCTGATCTGGTCATCCTCGATTTGATGCTGCCCGGCATTGACGGCATTGAAGTCTGCCAGCGCTTACGCGCCGCCGGCAACATTCCCATCCTCGTCCTGACCGCCAAAGACGCTTTGCAGGATCGCATTGAGGGTTTGGATGCTGGCGCGGACGATTACATGGTCAAACCTTTTGAGCTGGGCGAACTGCTGGCGCGTTTGCGCGCTTTGCTGCGCCGCACTCAACAAGAACGCGCCGTGATCTTAAGCTTTGCGGATCTGACGCTGGATACCAACACCCGTCAGGCATTCCGTAAAGGGCGCACCATCAATCTGACCGCCAAAGAGTATGATCTGCTGGAGCTGTTCATGCGTCACCCCCGTCAGGTATTGACCCGAGAGCTGATTTTTGACCGCGTTTGGGGATATGATTTTGGCGGGGAGAGCAACGTGCTGGATGTCTATATTCGCTATCTGCGCCAGAAACTGGAAGCACAGGGCGAAAAACGTCTGATTCATACCGTGCGCGGGGTGGGGTACGTCCTGCGCGAAACCTCTTAATAAATAAATGTCCTTGCGCTTCCGCCTGACTTTGCTCTATTCATCGCTGCTGGGAGGGGCACTGCTCATCTTTGGCGCTCTGGTGTATGGACTGGTTCGCGTTGCGCTTCTGCAACAGGTGGACGATCAGCTTGCCCAGGCAACCGATCAAGTTGTTCCCCTTCTGCGTGTGGGTCGGAATGGGCGCTTTGATACCCACTCCATCCTTGGGTTTCAACCACTCGAGAATCTCTACCTCCAGGTTTGGGGGGTTGAGCGCGATTTACAGTTGGCATTACCACCTGGTCTATACACACCATTAGATGAAAAATCGCTCTGGATAACCGTACCGACCTTTACCTCCGCTCAAGGGAGTCTGGGGCATCTACGGGTACTGAGCGTACCGCTAGTCTCCGAGCATGGCGAGGTGGGGGTGTTACAAGTGGCAATGCGGCTTTTTCTGGTAGATGTCACCCTCAACACGCTCTCTACCACACTCGTCATGCTGGCTGTGCTGACGGTTCTGGTTTCAGCGCTGATCTCCTGGTTGATCATCGGACAGGCGCTTGCACCGCTGGCAACCATGACACGCATCGCAACCCAGGTGACCCGCGCCGATGACCTGCAACGGCGTATTCCACTGCAAGGTTCCGCAGAGGATGAAGTTGGTCAGTTAATCCAGGCATTCAACCAGACACTGGAACGACTGGAAAAGCTCTTCTCCACCCAGCGGCGCTTTCTGGCGGATGTCAGCCATGAATTGCGCACACCGTTGACGGTCATTAAGGGCAACGTCGGCTTACTGCGCCGCCTGGGGGGTGCGGACGCTGAAGCATTAGACAGCATCGAACAGGAAGTGGACCGCCTGACGCGTCTGGTGGGTGACCTGCTCCTGCTGGCGCAGGCTGAATCCGGTCGGCTGCCGCTGGCTCAACAAGCAGTGGCGCTGGACGACGTGCTGATGGATGTTTATCAGCAGATGAAACTGCTGGCAGGCGATCGCATTACGCTCAAACTGACCGAAATTGACCAGCTTCAGGTATTGGGCGATCGCGACCGTCTGAAGCAAGTCATGCTTAATCTGGTCAGCAACGCTGTGCAATACACTCCGGCAGGCGGTCAGGTTACGCTGGCACTGCGCCGCGCGGGTAACCGGGCGCAGCTTGTCGTTTCAGACAGCGGTCCCGGCATCCCTCCCGAAGACCTGCCGCACATTTTCGAGCGCTTTTACAGGGGTGAAAAGTCACGCCGGCGCGGTCAGACAACCGGCTTTGGGTTGGGGCTTTCGATTGCTTACTGGATTGTGCGCAATCATGGCGGCGTGATTGACGTTGCTTCGCGTGAAGGGGTGGGGACAACCTTCACCGTGTGGCTGCCGCTGATGGAAGCAGGCAGCGAACCAAAACAGGACAAAAAATGACCCTTCCCCGCAGAACGGGGAAGGGGATTTGGGGGAGGGGGAAGGGATGCGAATTTTTTAGAGAATACGCGGGCTATCGCTTCCGCTGGAAGAAGGCGGATGTGCATGGACGGAAAGACTGTGATATGTTGGTTCAGGACGAGCGGACGCAGGCGGCTCGATTGAACCACTGGATGCACTGCGCACTGGCCGCGCTGTAATGGAAGGGCGCAGGCTGCTACCCGTCAGGGGCGAGGCTGCAGCCGGTCGGCTGACAGCCGGAGAGGTAATCGTGGAATGCGCTCCCGTTCCGGCAGAACGGCGGGTCGCCCCCCACAGGATGCGGTCGCCGGCAACGGAGATTGTACCAATAATCAGGATGCGAATCACCCAGACCATGATCGCAACGAATGCCGGTACAACCCGCGTCAGCGTTTTAGCCGGAATAACCGCCGTACTCTGCACATCATGACTGACGATCGCCATGGAGACACCCCACCAGGTAAGCATCGCGTTCATCGTCGCTGCCAGTAGCCAGGCGCCAAACAGATACCACACCTCTCTGGGCTCATCTCGCCCCTGTTCGGGAGTGAACAGGCGGGCAATTCCGGCAAAGTCAATCCCGCAAAAGGCAATGGCAAGGATGGTCGCCCAGCGGATACCGGCGAATTTGAGATTGCCGAGCAGGTCCTTCAACGCAAACTCGGTTGTACTGTAATTGAACATCTCAAAAGCCAGCAGGGCAGTGAGAATCATGAGACCCAGCAACAATGAAGGACTGAGGCGTACCCGCGCACCGAACAAAGAAAAACTCTTACGAACGCCTGAAAGATTCATGATCTACTCCTTTCTCTCAAGGCAAAAATGAGGAATTTACATAGATTATAGAACATTTATTCTATTTTGTCAATGGTGAGTTTCCAAATTTTTACTATCGAGCAGAGAATGATGATGATTTTTTTATAAATCTTATGTACAATGAAGAATGTAACGGTTGATTCCAAATCCGGTTTCAAGAAAGGAGACCCAGACCATGCTTGTTGGAGAACGGATGACCAAACCTGTAATCACCATCACGCCGGATACGCCCTTGCAAGAAGCGCTGGCACAGATGCGGCGCGAGAAGGTGCGTCGTTTTCCGGTGGTGGACAAACGCGGCAAGTTGATCGGTATTGTTTCAGAGAAGGATTTGCTCAATGCCTCCCCATCAGATGCCACTACTTTGAGCGTTTGGGAGGTGAACTACTGGCTCAGCAAGGTGACGGTTGAAGAAATTATGACCAAGGACGTGATCACCACCTGCCCCGACTGTCCAATTGAAGAAGCAGCGCGCATGATGGCAGACAAAAAAATCGGCGCTTTGCCAGTGTTAGACAACGGCAGACTGGTTGGCATCATCACCGAAACGGATCTGTTCAAGCTCTTTCTGGAGTTGTTTGGAGTGCGCAAAGCAGGTATCCGCGCCTCCGTGCTGGTCAAAGACGAACCCAACAAGTTGTTTGAACTGACCGGCACCATCCGCGATCTGGGCGGAAACATCATCTCTCTCGGCACCTTCATGGGTGATGATCCTTCCACGGCACGCGTAACTATGAAAGTGGAAAATGTGACTGCCGAAGCGCTCACCAAAGCGCTTGCGCCGCTGGTCGAGCGAGTCATTGACGTTCGCAAGGTAACCGCTGCCTGATCCAGCCGTTGTACGCCTAAATGAGCCATGCTGAAAGCCGCTTATCGGTTAGATAAACTGTGGTCGGTCAGCATGGCTTATTCTTTAACTTTTGTCACAATAAAATTGTCCTATTTCTGCGCCACTTGTTCAAAAGCGATTGAATCGGCTTGGGGGACGTGCTACAATCGCAATAATCTCTCATTTTTCTTTAACCTTAATTTTTTAGCACAATGCTGACAGAATAGCGCCGATTGTAAAGGCGCGTTTTCGAGACAATGCTCACGCTGGACTCGTTGCAAACCAACATTTTGCTTCAACTACTCCAATCCGACCGTCCGCTCTCAGCCCGCACTCTGGCAATGCGGCTGGCAGTTTCGCCCCGTGTGGTGCGTTATCACCTGCCGGCGATGGACGCCTGGTTAAGCGAACGCGGCGTTCAATTAATGCGCCGCCGCAAAGTGGGGCTGGCAATCCAGGCTTCGCTGGAACTGCGCCAGCGCCTGACAGCCGAATTGCGGACTTGTGCCATCCCTTGCGCCAACCCAGCACTGCTGAACGGGAGCAGCTGCTTGAGCTGGAACTGCTTACCAGCCACGCGGCTGTGTATCTGCAAAACCTATCTGCCTGGCTGCGCGTCTCGCAAACAACTCTGGTTAAGGACCTGTCAGCGATTGCGGCTCATTTCCAAACCTGTGGATTGGAACTGATACGGCGTCCCAATGCCGGCGTGAAAATTGTCGGAGCTGAGCGCGTTCGCCGGCGACTGGCAACGCAACGTCTGCTGGAACTGCTGCCGACTGAATGGTTGCTGCAACTGGCGCGCGGCGTTAATCCGACCGCGTTATCGGGATGGGCTGAATCGCCGGACATGGCAAACCGCGCTGGTCTACTGCCCTACCTGTTGCCGCTGTTAGAACGCCTGGACCTGCCCGGTTCTTACCGCCTTGCCCGGCGGGCAGAGCAGGGTTTGAAAGTTACCTTTCCAGATATTGCCAAAGCGGCGCTGGTACTATCGCTTTCCATCCAGCGTTTGCGCCTGCGGCAGGGAAACCTTTTATGGCAGGATGAACCTGCGCCGCAACCTGCCGACTTGATTGGATTGCAAACCGTTCTGGAAACGTTGGCAGATAGCTTGCGGCAGGAAAGCGGTCGTCCCTTGCCAGTGGCGGAAGTGCGCGAGCTGGGTTTGAACCTGCTGGGCGCTGAGGCGCAGCCGGCTGATCAACTAGTGGTACGCCGTCCGTTACCGGCTTCCGCTGAACTGAACCATCTGTTGGATGAAATGATGGCAACCGTTGCCAGCCGGGTAGATCCGCTGCTGGGTCTGAATGCCGAACTGCGGGCGGCACTGTTGGAGTATTTGCCTTCAGCGCTCTATCGCGTGCGCTATCATCTGCCGTTCTATAATCCGCAGGCGCACGAAATTCAGAACGCTTATCCGCAACTGTTTGAAGCCGCCAGCGCGGTTTGTGCGACGCTAGAGAAAGCAGCTCAGGCGCCTGTGCCGCAAGAAGAAATCAGCTATGTAACCATGTGTCTGGTGGCGGCTGTGGAAGGAGGCGTGCACAGGGCGCCGCCGCGCGTGGCGGTACTCTGTCCTTTGGGCGTGGCAACTTCGCGGATGCTGGTCTCACGCCTCAAAGCCGAGTTTCCAACGCTGGATGTAGTCTCAGTTTGTTCCTTTGAAACCATGCATCTATTGCCCAAGGATCTGGACCTGATCATCACTACCTCTTCTTGTTTACCCAGCCAGCCTGGTGTGTCCGTCATTCAGGTGAATCCGCTGCTCTATCCGGCTGACCGGGTGCAAATTCTGAACTGGCTGCAGGAATACTACAAAACCGATATTCGCAATCAGGGTTGATACTCATGGAACAAATTTCTTTAACGGTTCGACACCCCGTAGGGCTGCATGCCCGCCCGGCAACTTTATTTGTAGAAACTGCCAAGCGTTTTCAGTCCGCTGTAAAAGTACGCAAAGGCGAGAAGGAAGTCAATGCCAAATCCATTCTTTCGGTTCTTTCGCTGGGCGTCAAGATGAATGATGAAATCATCCTGACTGCCGAAGGGATAGATGAGGAAGCCGTGTTACAGGCAATGAAAGAATTAATTTCGAGCAATTTTGGCGAAGGAGAAGCCGAAAGCGCATGAGCAACATGGTGGCAACCCGAGACGCCTTTGGACAAGTGCTGGTTGAATTGGGCACCGAAAACCCGCAAGTGGTGGTGCTGAGTGGTGATCTGGCTGAAAGCACCCGTGCCGCCTTATTCGGGGAGCGTTACCCAGAACGCTTTTTTGAGATGGGCATATCCGAGCAGGATTTGGTCGGCACTGCTGCCGGGTTGGCATTGGGCGGCAAAATCCCCTTTGTCTGCACATACGCTGTTTTTGCCGTCAGCCGCGCCTTTGACCAGATTCGTGTCTCGGTTTGTTACACGGGCGCCAACGTCAAACTTGCCGTTACCCATGCCGGGTTGAGTGTGGGTGAGGATGGGGCTACTGCTATGACGCTGGAAGACCTGGCGTTGATGTGCAGCCTGCCGGGTATGACTGTGCTGGTGCCGGCAGACAGCAATGAAACCAAAGCCGCCGTGCATGCTGCGGCTGTCTGGAAGGGACCGCTTTACCTGCGTATGGGGCGCAGCCCTGTGCCCGTTCTGGAAGAACCGAACGCGGACTGGAAAATTGGTTGCGCCCGCCGCATGCGCACCGGCGAGGATATTACGCTGGTAGCCTGCGGAGCAATGGTCTCCGCAGCGCTGGAAGCTGCCGAAATGCTTTCACAACAGGGCATTTCAGCCGATGTGCTGAATTTCCACACGCTCAAACCTTTTGATCGTGCCGTGCTGGTTGAGTCAGCCCGCCGCAGCAGACGGGTGGTGGTGGCAGAGGAACACAACATTTTTGGCGGATTAGGCAGTATCGCGGCGCGTGTGCTGGGTGAAGATTGTCCCGTACCGATGCGCTTTATCGCCACTCAAGACACTTTCGGCGAATCCGGCAAGCCAGAAGAACTGATGCAGAAATATGGTTTGACCAGCGAACGGATCGTTGCCGCGGCGCTGGAACTTTTACAACTCGAAGGAGTGCAGCAATGATGCTGAAAGATTTGCTGACCCCGCAAACCATTCGATTAAACGCCACCGCAAAAGATTGGCAGACCGTAACCGACCTGGCGGGGCAGTTGCTGCTGGATACAGGCGCAATTACTGCAGATTACATCGAGGAAATGAAGGATACCGTGCGCCAGCTAGGTCCGTATGTTGTGATTGCGCCTGGGATTGCACTGTTACATTCGCGCCCTTCTCCAAGCGTGCGGCGGGTGTGCATGAGCCTGGTCACGCTTAAGCCGCCGGTGGCATTTGGGCATCCGCATAACGACCCGGTGGAGATTGCTGTCGCATTGGGCGGGATTGATGAAAGCTCACATGTTGACGCGCTGGCACAGATTGCCGATATTCTTTCTGAACCCGAAAATGTGGAAAAAATCCGTTCGGCGCAACAAGTTGAAGAAATCCTGGCGCTGTTTCAGCCGGGTTTCGATAATCCATCTCAATGATGAAAGGAGGTGAACGATTTGACAAAAATTTTGGCAGTGTGCGGAATGGGATTGGGTAGCAGCCTGGTGATGCGCATGCAGATGGAAAAGGTGCTTAAAGAAGCCGGGCTGAGCGCCGAAATCGAAGTTGTGGACATCAGCAGCGCCCGCGGCGCAGGCAGCACACAGGCAGATCTGGTAGTCACATCCGAAGAGCTGGAAACCCAACTTGGCGATCTCAAGGTTCCCATTCTGGCAATCCGCAACCTGCTAGACCTGAACGAGCTGCGTGAAAAGCTAATTCCCATTGTTCAATCATTGTCCAGTAAGTAAATTTTCTAATTTTTTCAGAAGGAGGATCAAATCATGAGTGTACTACAATGGATTATTAAATTTTTACAGGATATTTTGAGTGTTCCTGCCGTGATGCTGGGTTTAGCTGCACTGGTAGGCTTGATCGCGCTCAAGAAGACCTTTACCGAAGTTCTGGTCGGCACCTTTAAAGCCATCATCGGGTTTCTCATCCTGGGCGCCGGCGCCGGGTTCCTGGTAGGCATCCTTAACAACCTGTCCCCATTGCTGGAAACTGGGTTCAATATTCACGGCGTCATTCCCAACAACGAAGCGGTTGTCTCGGTAGCCGTCAAAACGCTGGGAACGCAGACGGCTTTGATCATGATCTTTGGTCTGGTTGTCAATGTACTGCTTGCCCGTTTTACCCCGCTGAAGTACATCTGGCTGACCGGTCATCACACCTTCTACATGGCAGCCATGCTGGCAGCTGTGCTGGGTGCAGCCGGGATAAGCGGCGCGGCACTGGTGATCGTTGGCGCTCTCCTGCTCGGTTTGATGGAAGTACTGATGCCAGCCTGGGCGCAGCCCGTTATGCGCAAGATTACAGGCGGCAATGATGTGTCGCTGGGTCACTTTGGCAGCTTGGTTATATGGTATCCAGCTACATCGGCAGTGCAGTTGGCGACCCCAAGCAAAGCACCGAAGACCTCAAACTGCCCAAGAGTCTGGGGTTCTTCCGTGACTCGCTGGTTGCCACCGGGTTGATCATGATCGTCATCTTCCTCATCGCCGTGATTGCCGCAGGTTCCGCCCATGTGGAAGCCAATGTCAGCGGCGGGCAGAACTTCATCGTCTGGACGCTGGTGCAGGGTCTGTCTTTCGCTGCCGGCGTTGCGGTCATCCTGCAAGGCGTGCGTATGATACTGGCTGAGATCGTCCCTGCCTTCAAAGGTATTGCCGAGAAAATTGTACCGGAAGCCAAACCGGCTCTGGACTGCCCCGTTACTTTCCCCTTCGCCCCGAACGCAGTCATCATCGGCTTCCTGTCGTCCTTCATCGGCGGCATTATCGGCATGATCATTCTGGGCTTCACCAGCCTAGCAGTGATCATCCCCGGCCTGGTGCCGCACTTCTTCGTTGGCGGTACGGCTGGTGTGTTTGGCAATGCCACCGGCGGACGGCGCGGTGCTGTAATCGGTGCCTTCGTCAACGGTCTGATCATCACTTTCCTGGCGGCGCTGCTCCTGCCCGTGTTGGGCGACCTGGGCTTCGCCAACACCACCTTTGGCGATTCAGACTTCCAGTGGCTGGGTATTCTGGTTGGCTATCTTGCCAAACTGCTCCGCTAAACTGAACGAGGGTGGTTTCTTCCCCCCATCCGGATGAGGCGCAAAATTGCGCCTCATCCTCTATGGGAGTTGCTTTTATAAGATGAGGTATCTTTCATTGGTTGACTCTACACCTATCCTGACAGCCAGCTTCGACCGTTCGCCGCAGCATGTCCGCAGGCTGGAGCGTATTGCGCTGGAATTGCGGCGCGGCGTGGTGAACCTGCTTCGCCACAGCCGTTCCGGGCATCTAGGCGGTTCGCTCTCGCTGGCAGATGTGATGGCAGTATTGTATTTTTCTGTGTTGCGCAATAATCCAACACAGCCAGATTGGAGCGGACGCGATCCACTGCTGCTTTCCAAAGGACACGCAGCGCCGATTCTGTTTGTCACACTGGCGGCACGGGGCTATTTTCCGACGGAATGGCTGGACGAACACCGTAAATTGAATGGGCACTTGCAGGGACATCCGGATCGCAAAACCCCAGGGGTGGAAGCCGCCACCGGCTCGCTGGGTCAGGGTCTGTCCATCGTCAATGGGCTGATGCTGGCGGCGCGGTTGAATGGGCGCGACACGCGGGCAGTGGCAGTGCTGGGCGATGGTGAATGCAATGAAGGGCAGGTATGGGAGGCGGCAATGAGCGCCGCTCACTACCGGTTGCCTACGGTGGCAGTGCTGGACCGTAACCGCCTGCAGATTGGTGGCACGACCGAGCAGGTGATGCGGCTTGAACCGCTAGCGGATAAGTGGCGCAGTTTTGGCTGGCAGGTGCTGGAAGTGAACGGACATTCCATCCCGGCTCTGTTGCGGGCTTTCGAAACTGCCTGGCAAACGCTCGACCGTCCCACGCTGGTCCTGGCGCACACCATTAAAGGCAAAGGCGTGTCGTTCATGGAAAATCAAGTGGACTATCACGCCAAAATCCCTGCCGACGCGCTGTTTGAACAGGCATTGGCGGAACTGGCGCAAGCAGCAGGGGACAATCCATAAACAGCAGGAGACGCACGATGAAAACCTGGACTGGCATAGGCGTATCTGAGGGCATCGTCAGCGGGCCGTTGTGGCTCTACCGACCGACACACTATGAAGTGCCGCGCCGCGCCGGCTGCGACCCCAAAGCCGAATGGCAACGCGTCTTGACCGCGCTGGAACAGGTTAAGCAGCATATCGCCGCGCTGCGCGAGCGAGCCGGACAAAGCGTGGGCGAAGCAGAAGCTGCCATCTTTGACGCTCACCGCATGTTTCTGGAAGACCCAGAACTACTGGAAGACATTCAGCGCCGCCTGCAAGAGGAGGGCATCAATGCTGAAGCCGCCGTACAGGATGCTGGTCAAAATTTTTCCCAAATGATGCTGGCACTGGAAGATGCCTATTTCCGCGAGCGTGCTCAGGATGTGCAGGATGTGATTCAGCAGGTCATTCGCGCATTGTTGGGATTGAGCCAGAGCAAGCAGTCCCCACTACAACCTGCAATTATCCTTGCTGAAGAGTTGACCCCTTCCGATACTATTCAGTTCGAACGCTCGGTTATTTTAGGATTGGCGACCATGCGCGGCGGGCCGACATCACACGCGGCAATACTGGCGCGCAGTCTGGGCGTTCCGGCTGCGGTCAGTGTGCCTTTTGAGCTGGCGGACCTGCGCAATGGTCAACCGGCGGTTCTGGACGGCAATCATGGAACCCTGACAGTTGACCCTGATCCTTCTACGCTTGCTGCGGCGGAGCAAAGCGGTGCGCTCTATCAGGCGCGGCAGAAAGCACTTTTAGAAAGCGCACAAGCACCGACCATGACGCGGGACGGCATGCGGGTGGAGGTGGTGGCAAATATCGGTTCGGCAGAAGACGCCGTTCAGGCGGTGCACTCTGGCGCTGAGGGTGTCGGTCTCTTCCGAACCGAGTTCCTCTATATGGGGCAGAACGCCTTGCTCTCCGAAGAACAGCAGATTGCGGCATACCGCGAGGTGTTCCGCATTCTGGCACCGCGGCCGGTGGTGGTGCGCACGCTGGACATCGGCGGCGACAAAGATATCCCCTACCTCGGACTGCAACGCGAACAAAACCCATTCCTCGGCTGGCGGGGGATTCGGATGATTTCTGAACGCCCCGATCTGTTAAGCGGGCAATTCCGCGCTCTTTTGCAAGCCGGCGTTGAGGTGGATTTACGGATCATGATTCCGATGGTTTCTAGTCTGCGGGAAGTCATACAGGCGCGGGAACTGTTTGAGCAGACACGCCGCGAACTGATGAGGCAGGGGTTGCCCTGTGCTGAGAAAGTGCAGTTTGGCATCATGGTTGAAGTACCTTCCATTGCGCTGGTTGCTGAACATGCCGCGCACCTGGTGGACTTCTTCAGCATTGGCACCAACGACCTGACTCAGTACACGCTGGCAGTGGACCGCGGTAATGAACGCGTTGCCAGCCTTGCCAGCCCGTTTCATCCAGCAGTGCTGCAACTGATTGCCAAAACGGTGCGCGCCGCGCACAGCGCCGGTAAATGGTGTGGTTTGTGTGGGGAGATGGCAGGCGACCCGCTAGCTGCGCCTTTCCTGCTGGGCATTGGGTTAGATGAGTTCAGCGCTTCACCGGCGCTCATCCCGGCGTTAAAGGAAACCCTCCGCAATCTGGACACTTCACAATGCCGCCCTATTGCAGAGAGATGTTTGACTCTTTCATCGCCTGAAGAGGTGCAGGAGCACTTAAGAAAGATCGCAGGGACTTGCGTTCTACCTGAAACGTGCTAATATAATTAACTCACCTTACGCAGCCAATTGAACGGGATTGAGTTCCCGAAGAGCAGCGTAAGCCGATTGGATAGCGCGTACGTACAATTTTGATTTGAGAGCAAAGTGATTGAGTTTGGTGTTGCCTTTGAGCAGTTCAAG
>DAOTYY010000109.1:0-5474 GCA_034434695.1 Anaerolineaceae bacterium | reverse complement strand
TGCAAAAATCATCGACATCACAGAATAAAACGAGTAAACTGTCCATTGAGGGTCTCCTGGGGTTTCAACTGTTGTTGTGGTAACAAAAGTTTACTCCCTTTTGGAGATCCTCTCCTTATCCCGAACTCACGTTAACTTTAATAGAGACGCGGAAAAATCGCAAGAAGTGTTTTTTTGTTTTTCGATCGTTTGCGTGGGATAATATAGATGAGCTTAAGTTTTGTTTGTGATGCAATCTGCAATTATGTGAGTAAGTTTGTCAGCCGAGGTTTAGCACATGAAATTGCGGTTCTGGTTTTCATTAACTCTCTTGTTATGGCTGGTGGGATGTGAAATACCCGGTCAGCCGTTGACTCCTGAACCGATGATAGAGCAACTATCACCGGATATTCATGCAACCATGACGGTGGAATCTTCTGGATTGACGGGGGCAACGGCGATGGTACCCCCAACGGCAACTTCGGTTGTGGTGCAGGTTGCGCCAAAGACATCATCTGGTATTGGGGTTTGGCTGATCAACCCTGCTGAGCCGGCGCTGGTGGGTATTGACCCGGCGGTGAACAGTATGTTTGCGCATATCCGCCTTTCGGCTGATCCGGGCGGCATGGCAGTTGGCGAGGGGACGATTTGGCTTTACCAAACCAAGCCTGGTGAAACATTCATCGCCCGCATTGACCCCTATACTGGTCAGGAAACTGCCCGACAAACGTTTCTGGAAGGCGGGGTACGTTGTATTACTGCTGGGAAGGGTGGGGTGTGGGCTTGTTTGAGCAAAGCACAAGGCAAGGGCACTGCAAACCTGGCGCGGCTCACGCCGCAGGGAGATTCCATCATCGGGCTATACCCATTGCCCGCCCAGCCTTTTCAGGCTGAAGTGGATGGTACAGGGGTTTGGGTATTGCAAGCGATGGAGGTTTTCACGCTGCTGGGACATATAGATCCCGTTCAAATGGTGAACGTTACCTTGCCTAAAGCGGTGACTTCTGCGGAGTATGTTCATCAGTTTGCACGTTTTGCAGTTCATCCCAGCGGTATCTATACGATCTCCCAGGACCGACGTTCGCATTATATTTATCGTGTTGATCCGCAAGATGGACGTATTCTGCAAGTGGTGGATGTGGCTGCAGATGGTGACTATCCGTTGGACCTGGTTTCAGATGATGCCAACATTTGGGTAGCGTTGAACAGCGGGGATATTGTAAAGGTAGATACATCTACTTTGGCTGTCACTGCGCTGGCGAGAACGGGGGCAGAATTGACCGAACTGATCGTTTCAGAAGAAGCAATCTGGGCGCACAGTCCAATCGAAGCGCGGCTATATCGAATTGATCGGCTTAGCGGTCAGCTTGTAACGCAGGTTGAAACCGGACGGCGCTTACAGCCGACCAGCACACCGCTCCCCAAGTTACCGCCTGGTGAAGTTTGTCAGGGTAGCTACCCAACTCAGTTTCGTTTGGGTGATTTCGCAGAAGTGAATCCATCGCCGCCTATTCCCAATCGGGTGCGCGTAGAGCCGAATTTGCACTCTAAAATTGTGGGCGAAATTGGGCCGTACACGCGCATTCAACTGATTGAGGGCCCGGTTTGTACCGATGGCTGGGTGTGGTGGAAGATTAAAGTCGAAAACAGCGGTCTAACCGGTTGGACGGCTGAAGGGGATGGCGAAAATTACTGGCTCATTCCACTGCCGTATTGAAAGCAATTGGGGACTAAAAGCCTTCCAGCAAGGATAGGTCAGCTACGCCAACCGCTAGATTGGCAACGCGTTGGAGCAGCGCCAGGCGGTTGGCGCGAATATCCGCATCTTCAGCCATCACCAACACTTGATCGAAAAAGCGGTTGATTGCCGGAATCATCGGTTCAAAGGCGGAAAGGAAATCTGCAGCCGATCCAGGGCGGCGGGCGGCATTTTCGGCTTTTAACAGTGCCTGATACAGCATTTTTTCTTCGGAATCCAGCAATTCTGGTCGTAAGGTGTATTCCCCTGGTTGGGTGCGAAGGATACGCACGCAGCGCGCAAAGGCTGGCAAAATTGTATGCCAGTCCGGGCGTGCTACCCATTCGGAAAGCTCCTTCACTGCTCGCATACAACCTGCTGGATTGTGCTTTTGGGCTGCCAGCACCGCATCCACGACATCATAGCGATAACCCTGATCTATCAACATGACACGTAACCGCCCGGCGATGAAGTCCAGGCACTCTTTGAGGCTTTCCGGGCTGGCTGGGATTGGCAACAGCCTGGCGGCTTCTGCTAGTCCGTTTCGAAGGTCAAAATCGAGGTCACGGGCAATCAACAGTTGAACCAGCCCCAGCGCAGCGCGGCGCTGTGCGAATGGATCTTTCGTGCCGGAAGGCGCCAGACCGGCAGCAAACAGACCCGTCAGTGTATCCAACCGATCCGCTAATCCAATCAACAGTCCCGCATTGCTTTCGGGCAGGCTGTCACCTGTAAATCGAGGCAGGTAGTGTTCAAATATCGCCTGCGCTACCGCCGGTGTTTCACCGGACTTCAATGCATAGTAGCGTCCCATAATTCCTTGCAACGAAGTCATCTCGATAACCATGTGGGTTACTAAATCCGCTTTGCACAATCTGGCTGCCCGGCGTACCGTATTGACTTCATCTGGTGACAGATTTAACATGGGCATCAAACGTTCCACCAGCTTTTCGATGCGTTGTGATTTATTAAGCATAGAACCAAGTTTTGTCTGAAACATCAACGTACCTAGACGCGGCAGGAAATCTTCCAGTTTGTGCTTGAGATCTTCACTGATGAAGAAAGACGCATCCGAAAAACGGGCGCGAATGACTTGCTCATTCCCATTGGTGACTACCTCAAGGTGTTCTGTATCACCATTTCGCACGCCAATGAAGTAAGGTAAGAGCCCTCCGCCTTTTGACCAGACAGGAAAATATCGCTGATGTTTTTTCATCACTGAAACCAGCACTTCGGGCGGCAGAGCCAGATAAGACTCTTCAAACTTTCCACGAAAAGCGGTTGGAGCTTCTACCAGATGAGTCACTTCGTTCAACAGGTCTTCATCCAGTAAATCCGCATTCCCCGCCACTTCTTGGACCAGTTGCCGCACCTGCTGATTGATTTTCTGGCGGCGTTTCTCAGGATTTATCAGGATACCTTGGGATTCAAGCGCCTGAAAATAGCCAGAAATATCCCGAATTTCAATCACCTCAGGTTCGTAGAAACGCAGACCGCGCGTCTTTCTCCCGCTTTCTACCCCAGCATAGCTGAAGGGGATCACCTTATCATCTAGAAGCGCCAACAACCAGCGAATAGGTCGAGAAAAGAAAACATTGCTACTATTCCAGCGCATCGGTTTATCGAAGTGAATATTGGCAATCAACCCCGAAAGCGCTTCGCTGAGCACTTCGACGGCTGGACGTCCGGCTTCATGTACCAGTGCAACTACATATTTACCGCCGTCTATTTCGCGTATCTCAAGGTCAGCAACAGCAACGCCCTTACTGCGGGCGAACCCTTCGGCTGCGGGTGTTGGTTGACCGGCAGTGTCATAGGCACGATGCGCTGGAGGTCCTTTATAAACTGTCTGGCGGTCTGTCTGGCGTGTGGCGAGGTCTCTGACATGCACCACCAGCCGGCGCGGCGTTCCCCATACCTGTACCTCACCGTGGGTAAGCCGCAACTCATCCAGCCAGATTGGGACGCGCTCGGTCAACTGGTCAAGAGCAACTTGCAGGTCACCAGCAGGAAGCTCTTCGGTGCCAATTTCCAGCAAAAAATCACAACTTCGTGTAGTGATTGCGGGTATGTTAAGTGCTGGGGCATCACTTTGGGTTTTTGTTGTTTTGACTTCTGCTGGTAGCCAAGGGTATTCTTGTCGTTTCCGCTCCGCCAGATAAGCTTCGGCGACACGACGTGATAAGTCACGCATACGTGCGAAAAATGCTTGTCGCTCAGTTACCCCAATAGCGCCGCGCGTGTCCAGAATGTTAAACGTGTGTGAGCATTTTAGGATGTAATCATGTGCTGGCAGAATCAGCCCATGCGCCAGTGCGTTTTCTGCTTCAGCCTCAAACAGCTCATACATTTTCTGAACACGTTCGACATCTGCCAGCTCAAAATAGTATTTGCTGTGTTCCTGTTCGCCTTGCAGATTCATATCGCCATAAGTAAAACGCTCATTCCAGTGAATATCTCTGAAATTGCTTACTCCCTGCAAGGGCATAGCAATTCGTTCCAGCCCGTAGGTGATTTCAACGGAGACCGGATCGAGCTGCATTCCGCCTGCCTGCTGAAAATAGGTGAATTGGGTGATTTCCTGCCCATCCAGCCAGACTTCCCATCCCAATCCCCAGGCGCCCAAAGCAGGCGATTCCCAATTGTCCTCTACAAATCGGATATCGTGCCGGTGCGGATCAATCCCCAACGCCACCAATGATTGCAAATAAAGCTCTTGTGGATTACCGGGGTCGGGTTTGAGGATGACCTGGAACTGGTAATGTTGTTGTAGCCGATTGGGATTTTCACCGTAGCGTCCGTCATCCGGACGGATAGAAGGTTCAACGTAAGCAACATTCCATGGCTCTGGGCCGAGAACGCGCAGAATGGTGGCGGGGTTATTTGTCCCGGCACCCACCTGTGTATAATAAGGTTGCCAGATAAGGCAGCCATGGTCAGCCCAGAAATGCTGCAAGGTGAGCATGATAGATTGGAAGTCGAGCGCTTTTGGCATTTGTTCTCCAGCAGCAGACAGTTTTTGGAAATGTGATTATACCATGCAGATATTTGGGTTTGTTAAGTTTGGTTCAAGGCATCAAAAGAGAACGGATCCTGCCAATAAAGCAAAAAATGCAATAAAAAGTAAAGCGCGAACCTTGCCTTTATATCATTGGTTTGGTATAATCCTACCCGCTAGTTCGCTGTTTAACACTGTGCTTGTCATTTGCCGACGTAGCTCAACGGCAGAGCAACCGCCTTGTAAGCGGTCGGTTATGGGTTCGACTCCCATCGTCGGCTCAGGTTGTGGGCTGGCAAGTGAGATTGGTTTGTATAGCTGCCAAAAAACAATCTCACTTGCGAGCTGGCAACAGCTCAAGTGCGGGCGGTTACCCAAGTGGCCAACGGGGACTGACTGTAAATCAGTTGGCGGAACGCCTTCGGAGGTTCGAATCCTTCACCGCCCACTGGTCGCAAGACCAAAATTGTAGGGAACGGCAAGCCCTCATAGCTCAGCCGGTAGAGCACGTTCTTGGTAAGAACGGGGTCATGGGTTCAAGTCCCATTGAGGGCTCTTATCATCGCCGTAACCTGAATTTCTTTGCTTTAATAAAAGGAGAGAAAGAATGGCGAAGCAGAAGTATGAACGAACGAAGCCGCATTTGAATGTAGGGACGATGGGGCACATTGATCATGGGAAGACGACGCTGACGGCGGCGATCACGAAGTACTGTCAATTTTTAGGGAAGGCGGAATATCGGCCGTATGACAGTATAGA
>DAOTYY010000108.1:0-6030 GCA_034434695.1 Anaerolineaceae bacterium | reverse complement strand
GTTCGGCGTCGGCTCCAGCAAGAACACCGCAGAAATCTTCTCGTTTGGCTGGAAGCACGCTTCATCGAAGGTCAGTCTATCGAGTTGATTTGCAGCCAATTGGCTCTATGAAGTTCTTAAAGTGCAAGGTTAGTACTAAAAACAAAAATATGTGTTGCCCGCTTGACTTTCAAGAGATTTTCTTTATAATAGTGTAAATTCTACATATTCTATCGTGTTACAAAGGATGGTCAGAATGAATAACTGCATGTGTGCGGAGCGGGGCTTGGCTGCCACCGCTTCGTGAAAAACGAAGATAACGATAACAAAAAGGTGGCACGCCGATCTGTTTTATCAGTTGCCCGGTGTTTGTCACCTTTTTGTTTTTTGTGGGTTGATTCATAAAACCTGTTTGCGAGGTGACAAAATGGCGATGACAGAATCACTCCAAAAAGTTGATCATACCGCGCTTAAAGTCAATCAGTTGACCATTATCCTCCTGAACCTTGCGGCGTTTATACTGGTTTTGCCCTGGTTGACGTTGCTGGTGGCGCTGGTGATGCTGTTGGGAACACTGCTCAAAAGACCCGGTTTTGGCTTTGTTTATTCGGGTTTATTAAAACCGCTGGGTTGGGTTAAGCCAGAAGTGTTGATGGATAATCCACAGCCGCATCGTTTCGCACAGGGGTTTGGTGGTGTGGTGATGCTGGCTGGGGCAATCGCTTTATTCGGCGGGGTGAGTGGATTGGGATGGGGATTGGTCTGGCTGGTGACGGCGCTGGCAGGTGTGAACGTTTTTGGCGGTTTTTGCGTCGGGTGCTTTGTGTATTACTGGCTGAGCCGGCTGGGTGTACCCGGTTTTGACCGTCATCCTCCGCTGGGTACTTTTCCTGGCATGAAGCCGAAAGGAGCAAGGCTGGATGATGATCACTGAAATTCTTGAGCGCGCTCTGCTGGCATTGATTTTGATTGGCTTGGGGTTTGGGGCTTGCTGGCTGTATAACCGCATTTTTCTATTGCGTATCCATCAGCGGCGCTTTCAACTGGAGGGTGTCCGCCCCGGTACGCCGCTGATCCTGTACTTTGCCTCGCCCGCCTGCGCGCCGTGTCATACCCTGCAACGTCCGGTGATCCAGCAGCTTGTAGAACAGTTGGGGGAGTCCTTGCAAGTCGTGGAGGTGGATGTTTTGCAACAGCCCGAGCTGGCGCGACAGTGGGGAATACTCAGTGTCCCTTCGACCATCATCCTCAATGCTAGGGGTGAAGCCCGTTATGTTAATCACGGCGTGGCGTTGGCGGATAAGCTGTTGAAACAATTGAGCAGTCTGTAAAAGACCTCTAAAAAGCTTCCCTTCAAACTGGATTAATCTATTACAATAGCGCTATGGTCTCTATGCCCTCCACCCGAGTTGTAGTGGCTTCGGATCAGGCGATTTACCGGCGCGGTTTATCCTCGCTGGTGATTTCACTGGAAAATACCCAGCTCATCGGCGAAGCCCAGTCCGCGACGGAAGCAATCCAGCTTTGTGAGATGGCGCAGCCGGATATTGTTCTGGTGGATTTGCGCCAAATGCTGGAATTTGGACGAGAACTTGCCAAACGTATTCACAGCCATTGTCCAAAGGTCAAGGTGATTCTTATGCTGCGCCCTGAAATAGAAGACCAGGTGCAGGAAGAGCTGGAGTTGCTGCCGGTGTATTATTTCTCGCGCGATGTTTCCGAAGAAGAATTCAAAGCTGCACTTCTGCAAATTCTTCAGCTTCCCCTGCGGTCTGATGAAACACCAGACGTGTCCCCATCCGTTTTTCATCATCAAGAAGAAGAGCTGGGAGAGGATATGCTGGCATTCGGACAAAGAGCAAATCAGAGCCGCTACGAAGGCTTGTTGACGCGCGAGCTGAACATGGCGGGGAAGATTCAACTGGATATTCTACCTGAAGAATCGCCGAACATTCCCGGCTGGGAAATTGCTGCCGGTCTGGAGGCAGCGCATGAGATTTCCGGGGATTTTTATGACTTCATCCCGTTGACCGAGAAGAAATTGGGGGTGGTGGTGGCGGATGTGACGGATAAGGGCATGGGTGCGGCACTGTTTATGGCGCTTTCGTCATCGCTGGTGCGTACCTACGCAGTGCGTTTCCCTACCCTGCCGGCGATTTGTCTGAGTGCGGTAAGCAACCGTCTGCTTGCCGATACGCGCGGCGGAATGTTTGTCACAGCGCTGTATGGCGTCTTAGAACCGCATACCGGGCGCTTTGTTTTTGCCAACGCAGGTCATCCGCCCGGTTTTCTGATTTCTAACTGGCGGCGCAAAGAAGCGGTCGAACCGCTGCGTCCAACCGGCATGGCGCTGGGTGTGTCCGATCAAGCGCGTTGGAAACAGCGCATTGTACGCATGTCGCCGGGTGATTTGTTGATTCTCTATACCGATGGGATTACAGAAGCGCAAAATTCGAACGGTGAATTTTATGGAGGAGACCGTCTGCTGGATGCGGCGTTGTCCATGACTGGCGCCTCAGCCAGCGAAGTTTACCGGGCTTTGCTGGAGGACGTTCATCAGTTCATAGGTCACTACAAGCGCCAGGATGATATTGCACTGGTGGTCATCCGTCGGGTGGAATAGAAACCCTCCCCCTGCGTTTCCGCCAAAGTGCGCTAGTTGAATTGACCGTGCAGTTCATGAATAAAACGCGCCCGTTGTTCAATCTCTGCCAGGCGGCAAGAAGCATAAATGGAAGCTTCCTTGAGTAAGGTTTTCGCCTGCTCTTCAGGAAGGTTGTGAATGGTGCTCCAGCTCAAGCCTTTACTGCGCAGGTATTCTTCGATGTACACGCGTTCCAGTGCGGCTTCCGCCATTTGCAGAGAAGACACGGTTAGGGCTTTCGACGCTTCCATTACAGCCATTTCTGCCTCCTCTCTTTCTAATCAAAAACCCGCCCGGTGAATGGGCGGGTCTCTCGTCCAAATGGCGCGGCCGGATTCTTTGACCTTTCCGGCAATCCCGAAGCCGCTTTTTAGATTGTGCTTTCACTTATACTATAGCATACATCACGGCTCTTTTCAATTGGTCTTCGCAAATGCCCCGTGGGGTTTGTATCTTGCATGTATTTTTGGGGGTATGTTTGGGTGAATGCTTACGCTCCGACAGATGCAGGGGTTTTTAGCAACAACGGCGTTTGCGCTGACTGCCTGGCAAGCTGTCCCAGCATGGACCACGGTCCCGTCCAGATAATCTGCACTTCGCGCACCTGACCGCGCAGGTTTTCGTCGCTTTCCACAAAGACCAGTTTGTTTGTCTCAGTGCGCCCCTGCCAGCGCTGTTTCTTTTTTTCCTCAAAAAGTACTTTGACAGTTTGTCCCAGATAGCGGGCGTTGATCTTTGCGGCGATGCTTTCCTGCAATTCTTCCAGCATCCTGAAGCGGCGCCACTTTTCCGCTTCAGGGACGTTGTCTTCCATCTGCCGGGCTGCCAGCGTGCCCGGTCGGACGGAGTAACGCGCTAGATGCGCCACATCCAGCTTCAGGTCGGCAAGCTGACGGTAGGTGTGCATGAATTGTTCTTCGCTCTCGTTGGGGAAGCCGACAATGATGTCAGTGGCAATAGAGACGCCGGGGATTTTGCTGCGGATGCGTTCGATCAGGCGGCGATAGTCGGCATCGGTATAGCCACGCCGCATGGCTGCCAGAATCTGGTCATCGCCTGCCTGCGAGGGCACCTCGATATGCGGCATCACCTTGGGCAGTTCAGCAACGGTGTCCAGCAGTTCATCGTTCATCCAGTTTGGATGTGAGGTCAGAAAGCGGATACGTTCCAGACCTTCGATGTTATGAAGCATGCGCAGCAACTGTGCCAGCGAGGGATAGCCGCTCTGATCCATGCCGTAGCGGTCCACAATCTGACCAAGCAGGGTAATTTCCTTCACGCCCTGCGCGACCAGCGCGTTCGCTTCGGCAAGGATCTCCTCGGGGGGGCGGCTTTTTTCCACGCCGCGGCGGTAAGGAATGATGCAGAAGGCGCAAGCGTGCGAGCAGCCATAAACGATGGGAAGAAACGCCGCCACCAGTTTACCGCGCTCGGCGAGCGGCAGCACCAGCTCATAATCCATTGCCTCAAAACGCGCAAGAGTCTCATTCACTGCCTGTTGTTGGCGTTCGCGTTGTAACAGGTGTTCGATCAATGGAGAAGGATCCGAAGGCGGCGAGAACACATCTACAAATGGGAAGCGTTTTTTCAGCGCATCGTGGTTGCGCACGCCCACCAGACAGCCCATCAGATTGATCACGAGTTCGGGTCGGCGCTGTTTGAGCGGCTTGAGCGAAGACAAGCGACCATAGGCTTTATCCTCTGCCGATTGGCGCACCACACAGGTATTCAAAACGATGACGTCCGCCTCTTCGACCCGGCGTGTTGACTGGTAGCCGATGCGTTCCAGCGCCGAAGCGACACGCTGCGAATCGGCAACGTTCATTTGACAGCCTTCCGTCCAGATGTGATATTTCATGCCTCGAATTATATCAAAAAACGCTCAAATCTTACCAAATCGCTCTGTTTTTGAAAACAAGATACAGTGACGGATAGTTATGGCGCATGTGGGAGAGATGCACTCAAGGTAGATTTTGGTACCCTTCAATAAACTTTTTGTGTATAAAAATCTCCGTCTTTCTGTGATAATACAACAATTATTTTTAAAAATTTGGTAAAATTCGACAAGATTAAAAAATGAATTCAGAAGGGATATGGGATTATGGCGCACAAACTTGACTTCACTGGATGAGATACTTGCATTAAGCGACCGAATAGCTGTTATTTACGAAGGGAGGATTGTCGGCGAAGTTTCCGGTGAAAATCCAGATATTCAAAAAATCGGAAAAATGATGGGGGGCATTGTCTCCTGATGTATATCAGGTCTTCTCTTTCGCATCTTGCTTTGTATTCCTATAAATCTTCGTTCTAGATGATATAAAAATGATGACCGACCAAGAAAGGAAAGTCGCTATGAGTAACCTGATTTATGATCCTGAAACCATTCAAAAATATCAAGATGATGACCGCTATTATGTAGGGCAGACCACACCTTTCGGTAAGTCGTTGGTTTTCACACACGCGCAGGGGACAAAAGTTTGGGATGCGAGCGGTAAGGAATATCTGGATTTCACTTCGGGGATTGCAGTTAATAATATCGGACACACTCATCCAGAAGTTGTTGAGGCAATTGTTGCACAGGCGCACCAATCACTGCACGTCAATGTCTTTGGCAAGTTCTTGATCCCTGTCCAGGTTGAACTGGCTCGCGAGCTAGCAAAAGTAACACCTGAAGGGTTGGATAAAATTTTCTTCACCAATAGCGGCACCGAAGCCATAGAGGGTGCCATCAAGCTGGCGAGGCGGTATACAGGGAGGTATAAAATCATTGCCTTTGAAGGTGCATTTCACGGTCGAACCTGTGGATCGCTCTCTATTTCCTGGCGGGAAGTGTATCGAAAGCCCTTCGAGCCACTTCTGCCTGGAGTGACCTTCATTCCATTTGACGACTTGGAAGCTGCCGAGCAAGCCATTAATGATGAAGTTGGCATGGTCATCATTGAACCCATTCAAGGAGAAGGTGGTATCCATGTTCCATCAGAAGGTTTCCTCCCCGGGCTCCGGGCTTTGTGCAACAAGCATGGGGCAATGCTGGTACTGGATGAAATTCAGACCGGATTTGGGCGCACTGGTCGTTTCTTTGCCTGTGAGCACTGGAAAGTTGTCCCAGATATTCTGGTAGTTGCAAAAGCAATTGGAGGCGGTATGCCTTTAGGTGGGTTTATCAGCAAACCAGAAGTCATGGATGTTCTTATTGATCCCCCTCTCTCACATATGACAACCTTTGGAGGTCATCCAGTTTCCTGCGCAGCAGGGTTAGCCAGCTTAAAAATACGTGAATTCGGGTTAGGCGGGCAAGGGCAGGTACTCGTCCAAGCCCAAAGACGGTTTTGATGGACGGCGGCAGTAAGCAATCAAGCCGCACAGCACATTTACAAAGAAGTTGATGATACTGCGATGGCGAGAGT
>DAOTYY010000107.1:0-20407 GCA_034434695.1 Anaerolineaceae bacterium | reverse complement strand
ACTCTCGCCATCGCAGTATCATCAACTTCTTTGTAAATGTGCTGTGCGGCTTGATTGCTTACTGCCGCCGTCCATCAAAACCGTCTTTGGGCTTGGACGAGTACCTGCCCTTGCCCGCCTAACCCGAATTCACGTTTGTTAGATATTCTCTTGTCAATGCGCGCACGCCCAAAAATGCCAGCGCAAACGCCAGCGCGGCAGTCAGCGCGAACATCGGCTGGATGCCGAGCAGGCTGGCAAGGATGCCGCCCAACCAGGGTCCTGCGAACATTCCAACAGCATAGATGGATTGATGCAGCCCCATTGCCGAAGCGCGCTCTTCCTCGCTGACATAGCGGATGCTGGCACCCAGCGCAGTCGGATAGAGGATGCCTTCCGCCAGTCCGCAAATCAACTGCGAGATGACCAGCATTGTCACCGACGGCGCCAGCGCCGCCAACCCCAGCCCAAGCGTCAGCAAAGCAAAGCCAGCCCGCAAGATGACGGTCGCCGTCAGCCGGCTGCCGATCAGCGAAACGATCAGGTTGCCCAGCACCATGGCAAGCAGGTACAGACTGGTCAACGCGCTTAAGAGCATATCGCCGACGCCAAGCTGACGGGCAAGGATGGGCGCAAAACTGAAAATACCTGCCCAGACGGCATATTGCAGCAGTGTATTCAGAAGCGCCGGCAGTAAAACGTCACGGCGTAGAGCAAGCGAGAGCAGTTTTCTTAAGGAAGGCGTCTGAACCGGCAAGGGTTTCTCAGGCGTCAACAGGACGAGCAGGATTGCCAGCCCGGCGGCTGCCATGGCAACCTGAAACGCCAATGGATAGCCGCCAAGCTGGTTGAGCCAGCCGTTCAGCGAGGTGGCAACCATGCGGCTGAACGTGGCTACCAGCGTCAGAATGCCGGTAGCACGAATAACCTGCGCCGGCTCAAAGCTGGCGCTGAAAGCGACCACCAACAACACCCAAGCACCGGCGCCAAGCCCGGTCAGCGCGCGGGCAAACCCCAGCCCCAGGGCGCTCTCCATGCGGCTCAACAGCCAAGCGCCCGCCAGCACCAACGACAGACTGAAAATAAGCAGCGGTTTGCGCCGCCCCATCCCATCAGCACCCATGCCAACCAGCAGACGGCTGACCGCCTGCCACAAGCCATACATCGAAAGGATGGTACCGGTCACCACCAAATTACCGACTTTGCCCTGCACGTAAACCGGCAGGGTAGGAACGTAGAAATACAGCCCCGCCCAATAGAGCATCGCCGCCGCTCCAATTGCGGCGGCAGTCGTTTTGCGGTTCGATGTGGTGAGGGGAGCAATGTTTGCCATCATGGTATCAGCCTTGTCTTTGGTTTGTGAACCCACAGCGGGGATTACTTTTTTCCTGAAACGCTTTACCCGGCAAATTGTCCCATAAAAAAGTTGCTTTGTGAAGGAATTTTGTCCTTAAGGTGGATTTCAGTCCCCAATAAATTCACGGTATAATGTCGGCATGGCAGCATTCAAGTTCTACTACCCCATTCAGGTTCGCTATGGCGACCTTGACCCACAATGGCATGTCAACAACACCAAATTTCTGGCGTATATCGAACAGGCGCGGCTGGCTTACATGATGGCATTGGGATTGTTTGATGGCAAAAGTTTTCACGATATGGGCACCATCACCGCCGATGTGCATATTGCCTATCTGGGACAAATCCGTTTGGGGCAGGATATTCAAGTGGGCGTGCGCGTTGCCCGGCTGGGCAACAAAAGCATCCGCTATGAGACGCAGATTGAAGACCAGCAAAGCGGACAGGTGCTGGCGCGCTGTGAGATCGTCTCGGTGGGGTTTGATTACCATCAGCAGGTCAGCCTGCCGATACCAGCACATTGGCGCGAGGTCATCGCTGCCTTTGAGGGTATCCCGCCGGGACCGCAATAAATTACAACGACTTCGCCCGGCGCTAGGAGAACACCGTTGTGGCGGGGAGGTAATCATTTCCTTCTTATTTCGACCACTTGCTTTGTTCAGCCGTCTGCTGGATGCGCTGTTTGATCCGCAGGAAGAACGTGGGTTGCGCTGGTTGAGCTGGCTCTGGCTGATCGGGCTGGTGCTGGCAGGGGCGGCGTTGTGGGGAAAATTTCTCAACTGGGGCAACATTCCTTTTGATTTTCACGACTGGGCAGAGGTCAACGCGCCGCGCCTGGCGTTTCTGCGTGATGCCGTGCTGAAAGGTGTTCTGCCATTACACATGCCGGATGCTTCGGCATTGCGCAACATCACTGAGCGCTATCTGGCGCTGCCGGATGTGCTCATCTCGCCGCAAATCATCCTGCTGCGCTGGCTGGAGGTAGGGCAGTTCATCCTGGTGAATACCTGGCTGTTTTACGCGCTGGGAGTATTGGGACTGCTCTGGCTGCGGCGGCGCTTTGGGCTTTCGCTGGCAGCATACACCATCCTGTTCTTGCTTTTCAATTTCAATGGGCACATTCTAGCGCATTACAGTATCGGGCACATTACTTGGGCGGGGTATTTCCTCTTCCCGCTCTTTGCCGCGCTGATCGTCCAACTGCTGGACGGCGACCATTCCTGGGCATGGGCGGCGCGTATCAGTCTGCTGTTGTTTTTTATGTACCTGCAAGGGTCGTTCCACCAGTACATCTGGGCGATGATCTTTCTGGGACTGCTGGCAGCAACCTCCTGGAAACATCTCCTGCCGATCTTAAAAGCGGGCATTTTCGCCGTCCTCCTCGCTATGGCGCGCCTGCTGCCGCCCACGCTGCATCTGGGCGAGTTTGACAGCGAATTTCTCGGCGGTTACCCAACGCTCTTTGATGTGTTCAACTCAATGCTCAGCATCAAATTTCCACACGAATCACTGAACGTGCGCAATATGCTCAGTCCGCTGGGCTGGTGGGAATATGACTTATATCTTGGCGCGGCAGGAGCAGCTTTCCTGCTCGCCTTTGGCGTGTATGGCTGGCTCAAGCGGCGGGAAACTCTTTATCCGCAATTGTTCCTGCCAATCTGGGGTATGGTGCTGCTCTCCATCGGGCGTTTCTACCGCCTGATGCGTCTGCTGCCCGTTCCGATCTTCTCCGGCGAGCGCGCCAGTATCCGCATGATTATCCTGCCGCTGGTGTTTCTGCTGATATTGGGAACGGTGCAGTTCCAACACTGGCTGAACCGGCGCAAACCCTCGCCGGCGGAAAAGATCGCCTGGCTGGGCGCTATTTTGCTCATCCTGCATGACCTGTGGCAGCATCTGAAAGCCTGGCAGGTGACCGAAGCCTTTGCCGCTTTTCCGACTACGCCAGTCAACCTGGCGATCAAAGTAGTCGCCAACCATCCCGACCCGCCGTATATCACCCTGCTGGCAATGGGTGCAGGCGTGAGTGCCGTCAGTCTGGTCCTCCTGCTGGGGCTGGTCTGGCGGGAGAACCGCTTAAACAAGAAAGGATGACAAAATGCTGCAAATTCGTCCAGAACGCACTGAAGACCTGCCTGCCATTCACAGCCTGAACGTACGCGCTTTTCCCAGCGAAGCTGAGGCGGAAGCAGTGGACGCCCTGCGTGCCCGCGGGGCATATCTGCTTTCGCTGGTGGCAGATTTTGATGGGATTGTCGTCGGACATATCTTTTTTACACCCGTGACGATTGAAAAAGAAGACGGCACATTCTTTGACGTGGCTGGACTGGCACCAATGGCGGTACAGCCCGAATTGCAGCGGCGCGGCATCGGCTCACTGCTGGTGCGCGCCGGGCTGGAAGCCTTGCGCCAGATGGGATTTCCAGCGGTGATCGTGTTAGGGCATGCCGAATTTTACCCGCGCTTTGGCTTCCTGCCTGCCAGCCGCTGGGGGATTCGTTATGCTAGCAATGTCCCGGACGAGGTTTTTATGGCGCTGGAACTTCAGCCCGGAGCGCTGACCGGTCAAAGCGGCGTGGCACACTTCCAGGAAGAATTTCAAGCATTGTAAAAAACCGTAATCTTTGAATCTTGCGGCATCCTGATCGTAACCCCAAAGGCAGGGTGGTCATTGGGGTATCTTCAATATGCATCCTAACCAAACTCATGTAAGCTGAAAAGCGTTCAACCATCCGCCCCCCATCCGGCAAATGTGACATTTGTCACTATTGACTTTTTTGTTATAACATGTTATATTTTTCACTAGCAAATGATATATCAAGATATAACATGATGAACGATTTACTTACCACTCGACAGGTTCAGGATATTCTCAAGGTGGACCGCATCACCGTCTATCGCATGTTGTCCGATGGGCGCTTGAAGGGCGTCAAGGTCGGGGCACAGTGGCGTTTCCCCGCCCAGGAGATTGAGCGTTTGCTCGGCATCCGCAAAGCCGAACCCGAACAGCCCGAAACGGCTGGAGAAGAAATGATCTTTCCGGTGCACTGCGTCCAAACCATTCAAGACCTGTTCAGCGAAGTCAGTCAGATGAGCGCGTTGGTGGTAGATATGGACGGCGAACCGCTGACTCAGGTCAGTCATCCATGCGCTTTTTGTCAGGCAATGCTCAGCAGTTCTTCCGGACGTCAGGCTTGCCGTGAGTCCTGGCGTGCGTTTGCCCGGCTAAGCGCAGGCGGCAGGCGCTCTCCCACCTGTCACGCCGGCTTGCAGTATCTGGCTGCGCCCATTCGCGACGACGGCGCGCCGGTTGGGTGGTTTCTTGTTGGTCAGTTTTATTTGCAGGCGCCCGAACCCACGCAACAGACAGCGGCGATTCAAAGCCTTGCGCAACAGCACAGCCTGCCGCAGGAAACCCTGCTTCAGGCAGCCGCCAGCATCCCGATCATTGAAAACGTCCGTCAGACGCAAGTGGAAGACTGGCCCCTGGCTGCAGCGCGCGCCGTGGAGAGCATCCTGCGCGAACGCACCAGCTTTATCAAACGTCTTAAACAAATTGCCAGTTTAACTCAACTAACCTCTCAGGAGTTTGTACCATGAAAAAACTATTAATTCTGGGCGCTGGTACTGCCGGCACGATGGTTGCCAATCGCCTCAACCGCATGTTGAACATGAATGAATGGCAGATGACCTTAGTGGATCAGGACCCCCTGCATCACTATCAGGCTGGATACCTGTTTATCCCCTTTGGCACTTACAGCCGGAATGATGTCATCCAGCCAAAAGCAAAATACATCCCCTCCCGCGCGCGGCTGATTCAATCAAAGATCGAGTCCATTGAACCCGACCACAACCGCGTACACTTGACCAATGGCGACGTATTGGATTACGATTATTTGATCATCGCCACCGGCACGGACATCCATCCCGAAGAAACCCCCGGTTTAGGGGAACACGAATGGGGCAGGACAATCCACAACTTTTACACCCTGGATGGCGCCGTGGCGCTGGCTGACAAGCTGCGCAACTGGCAGGGCGGCCGGCTGGTGGTCAATGTGGTGGATAATCCGATCAAATGCCCGGTTGCGCCGCTGGAATTCCTCATGCTGGCGGATTCATACTTCCGCAAACGCGGCATGCGTGAGCGTGTCGAACTGGTCTATGTGACACCGCTCTCTGGCGCTTTCACCAAGCCGGTCGCCTCTAAACTGCTGGGTGATTTGCTGGAACGCAAGCATATCATCGTCGAGCCGGATTTCTACATCGAACGCGCCGACCCGGACGCGAAGAAGATCGTTTCATATGATGAACGCGAGGTGGAGTACGACCTGCTGGTGACCGTGCCGCTGAACAAAGGCGCAGACGTCATCGGCAACGCTGGACTGGGCGATGAACTGAACTATGTGAAAGTCAATCCATACACTTTCCTCTCTACCCAGTATGCCAACGTCTTTGCCCTGGGCGACGCTGCAAACCTGCCCACTTCTAAAGCCGGCTCGGTGGCGCACTACTCCGTTGACCTGTTTAGCGAAAACTTCCTGCGCTATATTGAGGGAAAAGAATTGGAAGAGAATTTCGACGGTCACGCCAATTGCTTTGTTGAATCGGGCGATGGCAAAGCTCTTTTGCTCGACTTCAACTATAAAGTAGAGCCGCTGCCTGGCTGCTTCCCGGTGCCTTTGCTCGGTCCGTTCTCGCTGCTGCGAGAATCCTATATGAACCATCTCGGCAAACTGGGCTTCCGCTGGATGTACTGGAATATCCTGATGCGCGGTTTGAAACTGCCCCTGCCGGCAACCATGAGCCTGGCTTGCAAGCGCACCGATCTCTTAAGACCACAGGCTGAGATGTCTGCCTGATTTTTAGACCATATCTGGAGGTTAATTATGCCAACACGAACCTATGCAGGAAAAACCGTTGAAGTGAATGAGGAAGGCTTCATGCTCAACCCCGCCGACTGGACAAAAGAAATTGCCGTCGAAATTGCCAAAGAAGAGGGAATTGAAACTCTGACCGATGCTCACTGGAAAGTGATCGAGTATTGCCGGCAGGTTGGAGTAAGCAGCGGTAAAGCACCCACCCTGCGCACGATTACCACGGGTGCAGGCGTCCCGACCAAGGAGTTGTTTACCCTGTTCCCCAAAGGACCTGCCAAGAAAGTAGCCCGCATTGCCGGGCTGGGCAAGCCGGAAGGCTGTGTATAGATCAAAAATTAAGGAGACCCTGACAATGGCTGACGAACCGAGAAAACTCGCTTTTATTTGCTCGAAAGGCAATCTGGATATGGCATACCCGGCGCTGATTATGGGTTGGGCGGCGCTGGGCAACGGTGTGGACGTGACCATCTTCTTCACCTTCTGGGGGCTGGACCTGATCAATAAAGCGCGCGTGGATCATCTGGAGATCCCGCCGGTGGCAAATACCAGTATGAAGATGAGCATGATGGGTATCCCGGGCAATCTGGGCATCCCGAACATCATGGGCGTCCTGCCGGGCATGACCGCTTTCGCCACGGCATTGATGAAAAAGAAAATGAACGAACTGGGCGTCCCGCCGGTGCGCGAATATATCCAAATGCTGGCGGATGCCGGCGCCAAGCTCTATGCCTGCAAGATGACCGTGGACATGATGGGCTTAAAGAAAGAAGACTTCTTGGACGGTGTTCTAGACATCGTTACCGCCTCCGACTTCATTGATATGACCGAAGGCGCGCAGATTATTTTCATCTAAATCCCAGCAAACTCTCAAGACGTTTTGTTTTATGGTAGAATACTGCCTGCTCTTACAGGCAGTATTTGTTCTTAACCGCTAACTTTTCAAGACAAAACAGCCATTTTCTCCAAAATACCTGTTGAACAAAATGACACCAGAGCATAAATAAAATATCCTGTTGAAGCGCAAGATGACCATGTCCAAAAAAGAAACTTTGAGCGAAGTGTTCCAACTGGCAATAACAGCAGAAGAAGCTGCCGAGAATCTCTACCGACATTTTGCAAAGCTCTTTGCTCAACATCCAGAAGTTGCCCATTTCTGGAAAACTTACGCCGATGAGGAAGCAGGACATGCCCATTACTTGAGAAAGTTATATAACGAACTTCCTCCTGAAAGACTGGCAGAAAGAGCAAACAGCTCGATGCTTAAGATTACCCACAAGCTGCGCCGCCGCCTCATCAAATCCCATTTAAACGAAATTCAGACATTAGAAGATGCGTATCAATTAGCGAGTGAGTTCGAGAACTCAGAAGTGAATTCTCTTTTTATGTTTATTCTCTCCAACTTCACCCCGCCTGAACGCCTTAAATCTCAGGCGCTGATGCGTTCAGTACTAAATGAGCATATCCATAAGATACTGGAGCTGCCTGCGCCTTACAACAGCCGTGCAGTTCGGCAGGAAATCAAAGCGCTCCGGGAGAACGCCTGACTTTAAGGTTTGGGGTTTTCCCAATAACTCATTTGATCCACACGCAAAACCATATTGGGGGTGTTATCCTGATTGATAAAGACACCCCAGTAGCCTTTGCTGTATTTGCTATCGTTGATCTCGGTGAGCAGAACGCCATTGGCATAGAGAATCATGCGGCTGCCAATTGCCATCACCCCCAAGCGGTTGAAAACCAGCGCACCCGGCTGAATGGCTGAGCTGGTCGTAGGACGGATTAGCATGGTCATCTGTCCTTCAGGCTGTACTTTGCCATCCCAGGATTTGAGGTAATAACGCCCGTCGCAGGTGAAACCGAATAGATAGCCCTGATCAGCCTCTTTAAGCGACGGCACACGGTAGATGATGCCGTAACTGTCTGATCCAGAACATTTCTCCAACCGGGCGGCCATTTCCATATAAAAGTTATCCAGCGTTCTACTTGCTTCCAGCCGCCATCCGGAGACATCCTTGAGTGCAGTCACCAACATTGCGCCATTCTTAAACTGCATGTCGGTAAATTCGCTGGCGCCGAGGGGCCAGAGCCAGGTATCCGGGCTGTCCATCGGGTCGGTCGAAGTGGCGGGACCAAGCCTGCCAACCGGATCGCCGGGTACCAAGGTAACAACAGCGGTTGGCGTGGCAGTAGCGGTGATGGTCGGGGTAGCAGAAGGCAAGGGTGTCAGCGAGGGAACGGGCGTTTCACTGGGCAGGGGGGGCTCTGTGGGCGGCAAGGTAGCAGTGGGCTGCTCGGTGACGGTTGGAGCGGTGGTCGGCGGTTGTACGGGAGAAGTTGCCACCGGCGGCAAGGTTGGATTCAACACCGGGTTAGGGGTACTGGTCGGGAAAGTAGTCAGAATCTGTGCCACGCGCGTTGCCATATCGGCATCCGAAGGTCCGCGCGGCGAGCAGCCAGCCGCGGTGATCAGCAAAAACGCAAACGCCAGAACTAATTTTCGCATGGGTAACTCCGACTTCTGATGACAGAATCGCTCACTGCAAGTGCAAAGAGGGGCAGAACGAACCTGTCCGTTCAGGTATTTTTCACCGCCCGGTGATCATCATGCAAGCTCTATGCCACCTTGCCGCCGATTTGGAGAGTTAAAACTTATAGCCAATCTGACGCAGGAAATTTTTCCGCCAGGCTATGTCTTTATCGCTTTCAATGCCCTTGGGTTTAGAGCCTTCGATGATGCCCAGAATGCCGCGTCCATCGCCTTCTTCGGCAACAACTACGCTGGTTGGGTTAGCAGTAGCGCAATAGATGCGGCATACCTCAGGCAGCATTTTGATGGTATTTAACACGTTGATAGGGTAAAAACCTTCGCCCAGAAAGAGGATGAAACAATGCCCGGCGCCGATTGCCATGGCGTTCTTCTTTGCCAGCTCGATCAGCTCAGGATCGGTGCCTGTCCAGCGCACCAGGCACATGCCAGAGGCTTCACAAAACGCCATCCCAAACTTAATACCAGGGACAGCGCCGACCAGCGCCTCGTGCATATCCTCAACCGTTTTGATAAAGTGTGATTGACCAAGGATGAAGTTGGTTTCTTCAGGCTTTTCAATTTTGACAATACTGAGTTCCATCGGCTGTTACTCCTTCCTGCAAAAAGTATTCTAAAGAACGGTTAGGATAATTATACATGCAGATGTCATTCGTGGCGTTGACGCAAAAAAATGCGCAGCGCAGAATAGATCAACACCACCCCCAGCAAAATTTTCAGCAGATTGGGAGAGACAATGCCAAACAACAACCCGCCGAGAATGGAACCAATGATCGAACCAAAACCCATCGGGGTAACAATGCCGGTTAAGTCGCTGCGGTCAAACAGAACACCAGAACGGGCATAGCGGATCAGCCCGGCGCATACTGTCGGCATGCTGATCATCAAACTGGCAGTGCCAGCTAACTTGATACCGATTCCAAAGATGAAGACCAGTGTGGGAATAATCAGTTCGCCGCCTGCCACCCCCAGCAGACTACTGACCAGCCCGATCAGCGCGCCAAAGCCCGCCCCTACCACTGCCTGTAACAGCAAAGGCGAGTGACGCAGTTCAAGCGAGCCGATGGTAACAAATCCTTCCACAATCAGTAAAACGCCGATCCCCACCAGCAGATTGCGCATCCAGAATTCCAGTTGCCGTTCAGAGATACGGGCGAGCCGCCCTGCCATGCCGTAAGCCGCCAAAATCGCCCCACCCGTCATTGCGGGCAGGATGACAGCGAAATCCGCCAGCGGAAACGCCGAAGCAGCCACGCGCAGGCGAGTCATCAGCGAAACGATCAGCGTGACCAGACTGACCGCCAGATTAATGGTCACCGAACGCGAAGCGGAACGTTTCAAAAAGCCCACCAGCACTGGCAGGCGGAATTCAGCCCCACCCAGTCCGATTAACCCGCCCAGCAGAGCAATGGGGATGGCAACAAGAAAGGAAAACACCGCTTCGGTGATAGAGGAGCGTTGTGTTTTTGCGGTTCTCATGAGTTGTCCGTCAGCGCACATAATTGTTCAAATGTCCTTTCCATATCCGCCCCCATGTGAACGGTCCAGCGCGGCGAAAAGCGCTTCACAGCTTCCTGAAGACACTCTGAACGGACTACCGCCAGCATAGTTTGATTGGGTTTTGCGCCTTTTGTCAGGAGGGTTAAAGCATTCGTCCAGCCCTCGCCTTGCTCCAGTTCCATCGGACCAATTTCATCAATGATGAAAAGATCGGCAGATTCAGCACTTGCCAGTACTTGATTCCCCCACATCAGCACCTGCGGGTCAAATATCCACTCACAGAAAGTAAACCCTGTCATTTCAGCGGGTTTTTTGCTGGCAAATAAACGCGTCTCTCCGCTGTGCAAATCAACGACGTAGATGCCAGTCTTTTCTCCAGCTTCAAAGCGCGCAGGTGTCAACAAGCCGCCGACTTTGCCGCCCTGTGCAGTTTTACGTTTGACCAGCCGCTGCAATAGCGTTGTTTTGCCGCTGCCGCGCTCACCGGTTAAGATCAGCAAATTACCGCTCCTCATGCTGCTGTCCAATTCACAAGTTTTCTCCCATCCACATCTATAATCTTGACAGAAGTACGGTATAGCGAGGTAATTTTATCCGAAGTGAACACTTCTGCAAGCGTGCCAGCTTCAAACACTCTGCCGTCGTTAATCAATACAAGATAGGAAGCAATCGCAGCGGCAAAGTCCGGCTCGTGGGTAGTTAACACAACTGAAATGCCTTTGCTCAACAGGATATGAAGGATGTCCAGTAATCTGCGCTTGTTGCCCAAATCCAGATGAGCTGTCGGCTCGTCCATTAGGATTAAACCGGGCTGCTGCACCAGCGCCCGTGCCAGCAAAACAAGCTGCCGCTCGCCGCCGCTGAGCTTGAGAATCGAGCGGTTTGCCTGTTCAGCCAGCCCAACCTGTTCAAGCGCATGGAGTGCCAGATGACAATCCTGCGCGGTCGGCATCTGCAAAGGTGACAGGTAGGGTGCGCGTCCCAGCAGCACATACTCCAGCAGAGTGTACTCAAACGAAATCTGTTCATTTTGCGGCATAAGACCGATCTGCCGTCCTAATTCGCGGCGCGCATAGGATTCCAGCGGGCGGCCATGCAGCAAGATGCGGCCGCTTTGCGGTTTGAGCCAGCCCAACGCCAGGTGCAGCAGGGTGGTTTTGCCAGCGCCGTTCGGTCCCAGGATTGCGCTTACTGCTCCCTGAGGCAGAGATAGGGTAAGACCTTCCAGTACCTGTTTGTGGTTTGTGGGGTAGTGGAAGGATACAGCATCAAAAACAAGGATAGAAGTATTCATCGCTCCAGCCGGAACCCGCGTGAAGTCATTAAAATCACGAATGTAGCTGCGCCGAAAAAGGCTGTCAGGATGCCCAATGGAATTTCTCCGCTCAACAATGTGCGCGCCAGCGTGTCACAGAGAATAGAGAATCCGCCGCCCAGCAGCATTGCCGCCGGCAGCGCCAGCCGGGCATCAGCGCCAAACATGCGACGCGCCAGATGCGGAACAATCAAGCCCACCCAACCAACCATCCCAGCAACCGAGACCACTGCGGCGGTTGCCAGCACAGCCATGGTCAGCAATAATAGACGTTCGCGGCGCGGCGTTGTTCCCAAAGAGAATGCCGCTTCATCACTCAACGCCAGAATATTTAAGCGCCAGCGGAAGAGAAAAAGCACACTTAACCCGATCCATACCGCCGGCAGAATAGAAAGAAAGCGTGCCCAGACAATCCCCGAAAGCCCGCCCAAGAGCCAGAAAGTAATTTCAGGCAGTTGGGTCAGCGGATCAGCCAGATATTTCAGCACTCCCAGCCCGGAAGAAAACAAGGCTGAAACCGCAATACCCGCCAGAACCAACCGCAGTACCCAGCCGCCATAGCGAATTCGCCGCGCCAGCAGATAGGAGAGCATCAGTCCCACCAAGGCGAACACTGCCGCCACACCCTGCACTGCCAGCGCATTGCTGCCCAAAAAGACAATGCAGAAAGCAGCGCCAAAAGCTGCCCCTTGCGAAACACCCAGAAATCCCGGCTCAATCAGCGGATTGTTGAAAAGCATCTGAAACACCAACCCGGCAGAAGCCAGCGACATTCCCAGCAGCATGGCAGTCAAAAGGCGCGGCAGCCGCAGGTTGAGGAACAAACGCATTGCCAGCTCGTCCCCGTTAAGTTGACTGAGCGACATCAGTCCAGGGGTTGGGTAACGCCCCGCCAATAGCGCCAGCCCGAATAAGACAACCAGCGCTCCCGCCAATCCCCAAAGCCAACCTTGGCTGGTTTGCCTGCCTGCTGCACGCCCTTCGATCAATCCACTCAAGGCAGATCTCCCTGAAATTTGGGGCGAATATTCTCCTCAAAGAACGTCTGATCCAACCTGTAAAGCTGTTGATAAAATTCGCTCGCCTGTTGAACCATATCCCAATCCTTGAAGCGGTCAGGATGCAGCTTTTGCGCCATCCACGAAAGACCGAGGATCCAGCGCACATCCGGCTGGTCCCATGAATAGATGTCGCCGGCAAAGGCATACAATTTCCCCTCGCGCACCGCGCGTAGCGCTTGCCATTGCGAATCCTTTTCCAACCCGGCGACAACTTCCGATGGATTTTTGAAGTAGGAAATGATAAAAATGGCCTCCGCATCCCAAGCAGCAATCTGCTCCAGTGAGACCTTTGCCCAGCCCTGCCCTGGATTGGCGGACAACCACAGTGGCTCTCCCCCTGCCATCTCAATCAGACGGGTTTGCATCCATGACGCAGGCGGCACACTGAACGCAGCCGTACCTTCCCGGTCATCATAGTAAAGCATCAGCACCCTGGGCTTGCTTGGAACATCTTTCACCCGCTCTGCAACCTGACTCAGTCGTTTTTGATAGAAAGCATTTACTTCGCGGGCGCGCGCCTCGTCCTGAAAGACTGCCCCGAGTACCATCAGATCACGCATATATTGCTCAGGGGTTTCAAAATCTATATAAACCACCGGGATACCAAGCGTTTCAATCGGTTTGCCAAGTTTCTCCGCCAGATAGCTTTTCATCAGCACCAGATCCGGCTGCAACGCGGCAACCTGTTCAGCACCGGCATCAGACTCCAGAACGGCTTTCTGGTCGTATTTTGGATCGATGAGCCTGATAAAGTTACTGCTGCCCTGCGAGGCAGAACCATAGCCAATAATACTTTCAGACGCCTGCGGGAATACGTAAGCAGCATCCAGCAGCATAAACAATGCCTTGCCAGCAATGACGATGCGCTGCGGCGGCTTGGGCAACGTGATTTGGCGTCCCAGCGCATCGGTGATTTGAATTTCGGCGGATGCAGCATCGCTCTGCTCACCCTGCGGTGGCAGAAAACCATACTTTGCCAGGATTTGCTGACCTTCGGGTGAGAGAACAAAATCTACAAACTGTTGTGCCAGTTGCGGGTTGGAAGCTTCTTTGAGCGGCGCAATCGGATATTCTGCAATCACGTTCAGCGCCTCTGGGATGGGGATGGTCAGCAATTTATCCGCCGCACTGGCGGCATCGGTAATATACGCAATTCCGGCATCGGCTTCACCCAGCACAACTTTGCTCACCACACTCTTGGCCGTGCTTTCATACGAAACCACGTTAGCATAAACGGCGTCTTTATAATCAGCACCAAAATCTGCGGAAGCGGAAGCATTGCTCAGAAACGCCTCAACATATTTCCCTTGAGGACCCTCTTTTGCTCCCATAACCAGTTTAATGCCCGGCTTCGCCAGGTCTTGAAGGGTGTGCAGGTCAGCCGGGTTGCTCTTGGGCAGGATAACAACGAGCTGGTTGCGGGCAAACAGTTTGACTGACTGAGCATTTACCCTGTCTTTTTCCACCAGTTTCTCCATAAAATCAAGAGCGGCGGGAGCAAAAACATCCGCCGGAGCGCCTTGCAGAATCTGCTCTGCAAGGGTATTTGAATTGGCAAAATTCAGCTCAACCTTAGTCCCGATTTGTTTTTCAAAACTCTGACCCAATTCCGTGAAGGATTCGGTCAGCGAGCTGGCAGCAAAAACAAGCAGGGTCTGCGGATTTTGGGGAAGCGGCGAAGCGGTCGGGGGATTCACCTGTTTGTCAATGTTTGAGAAAGGCTCGCAGCCTGTCAACCAGATAAGCGCTATGAATAACAAAAGTGTTTTTCTCATTATGCACCTCCAGCATAGAAGTCGTGAATGAATTTAGCTAACAGGCAGACGATGGTTCACCAGCACTTTCAGCGCCAACAAGACGAACGAAGAAACCAGTATCAGAATTGCCGAAAGGGTCAATGCAATATCCAGATCGGTTTCAAAGCCAATATAAATAGCCAGCGGCATGGTGCGCGTGCGTCCAGCAAGATTGCCGGCGAAGATCAGCGTGGCACCGAATTCGCCCAGTGCCCGCGACCAAGACATGATACAACCGCTGATCATCGAAGGCGCAGACATCGGCAGGACGATGTAGCGAAAAATTTCCCAACGGTTGGCACCATCCAATGCGGCAGCGTGTTTCAATTCGCAGTCTACAGCCGCAAACCCCGCGCTTGCCGCGCGGATATAAAAAGGCGCAGCGATAAACATTTGCGCCAGCACTACCGCCGCTGTTGTAAAAGGCAGACTAATGCCCCATGAACGCAGCAGCGAGCCGAACAACCCTTCTCTGCCAAAAGCGAGTAATAACGCCACGCCTGCTACTGCGGGCGGTAGAACGGTCGGTAAATCCACAAGGGTATCAGCAAGCCAATGTAATCGTGAGCGCCTCCGGTACAGATAATAAGCCGTGGGCGTACCGAGCAGGACAATCCCTAGCAGAGAAATCAGTGAGGTGGTCAGGCTGAGATTCACTGCCTGAAGCACTGCTTCCTGCCGAAGGCTATGAATGAAATCGGCTGGAGTTAACCTGAGGAAAATCGCCAAGATAGGAATAGCAAACAGGAAGAAAGCCGGCAACGCCGCCAACATCCACAACCTTCCAAACCAGCCCGGACGGGAAACCGCCAGCCGCTTCAGAGGCGGGAGTGTTTTCTCAGCGGCAATCTCAATGTTCATCTTTGCCTCCCTTTCCCTATGGATGCGCCCGGCATTCATACCAGCCGACCCGTTCTGCCGGATGCACGTCAAACTCCGGATTGTAAGGCTTGATATCCAGCAGCGGGGTCTGATCGATCACATCCACGCCCTGCACCAGCAAACGGTTGTGTTCACGTTGTAACAACCGTACTACTGAAAAGCCCAGTGAATTGGGACGGCAAGGATAACGAGTGGCAAAGAGCCCGCAGACATGGTCATCCAGAAACGGCTTGACCTTTAGTTCAACCTTTGCGGAAGCAAGATGCCAGATGTAGAACAGGAAAATATGTGAGAACCCCTCCAGTCCTTTCAATCCCTCAGCGTATTCCTCAAAAACTTCCACTTCGCCGACAGCAGTGGAGCGAATAGACTGTATAGGCGTTTCCTGCGGAGTCTTAAACGGACTGTGAATGATTCCAATAGCTTTCATTTGAAAAGTTAACCCCGCCATCCTCAAACCTCCACCAGTCCTAAAGTAACCTCACATTGTTTCAGCCACTCGAGAATGATGCGTAATTGTGCAATCCGCAACTGCAATCCCAGGCGGTTAAACGCCTGCTCAGTTGAACAACGCTCCAGGGCAATTTCCATGCGGGCGATGCCCTGTTCGACGGTGTTTGTCTGCTTGGAAATCAGCTCGCGCGCCAGACGGGGATCACCAGCGCGCGCAAAGTACAGCCGTGTGGTAAATTCAACGCGAATAGCGCGCACACTGCACGGCGTGGGCGTGTGCAGCCAGTCTTCAAAGCGCTTCAAACCGGCTGGCGTCAGCTCAAAGATATGACGGTCGGGCAGCTTATCCTGTTTTTGCAGGCGGGCGACGATCATCCCTTGTGTTTCCAGGCGGTTGAGGATGTTATACGTCTGACTAAGGCGGATATGCCAGATTTCACCCAGCTCTGTCACCAGGCGCTGATGTAAGTCGTAACCATGCGCCGGGCGCTGTGCCAGAAAGCCCAGCAGGGCAAATTCGGGTGAGATGGAAGCAGAAGGGCGGCGTCCAGGCATTCAATATACTCACTGAGTGACTATGTACTCACCGAGTGAGTATATGGGTGAACAAGATAATTGTCAAGGGTCGCTGGCATCATTGGAATAATCAGCAATGTAAACAAAATTCGTCAACAGGCAAAATTTGGCTCCTTTATTGTCCTAAATCGAGTAGAATTATAAAGACAGTCTATCATCAAGGATGCACTTTATGGCAAAATCACTCAGCGGCTTGTGTTATCCAAACAAGATGGGAAGGCTATACTTAACAGCACTCGAAGAGGTGCTGGGTAAAAACGGTATCAATACCGTATTGCGTCTGGCAGACCTGGCGCAATTCATTGACCACTATCCGCCGGATAATCTTGATAAGCAATTTGATTTTGTTTACATCTCCGCGCTGAACGATGCCATCGAAACCATTTACGGCGTGCGTGGCGGGCGTGGTCTCGAGCAGCGCGTCGGACGCAGATTGTTTTCTGAAGGTCTGCGAAACTTTGGCGCGCTTTCTGGAGCGGGTGACCTGGCATTCAAAGTTTTGCCGTTGAGCACCAAACTAAAGATTGGCGTGCCTGCGATTGCCCGTGTATTCAACGCAATTACTGACCAGATTAGCAATGTATATGAATACGAAGATTACTTTATCTACACGCTGGAACGATGCTCGATGTGCTGGGAGCGCACTTCAGATCAACCCTGCTGTCACACGGCAGTTGGCATCATCCATGAGGCATTGAAATGGCTTTCCGGCGGGCTGGAATTTAGGATTGATATTCTCTCCTGCATGGCAAACGGCGGTGATATGGGACGCTTAAAAATTTATAAGCAGCCATTCGGAGAATAAGGGTTCTCGCAGAGTATCTAAATGTTTGATTCCAGGCATGTCGAACTGTTTACAGATGGCGCCTGTTTGGGAAATCCGGGTCCGGGTGGGTATGCTGCAATTCTTAAGATAGGTGAACACCGCTGCGAAATCAGCGGCGGCTTTCGCAAGACAACGAACAGCCGCATGGAACTGATGGCGGCGATTGCCGGCTTGAAGGTGCTCGAAAAACCTTGCCGAGTGACGCTATATTCTGATTCGCGCTATTTGGTGGATACCTACAATAAGGGTGATGTCTACCGATGGCAGGCAAACGGATGGATGCGTACGCGTCGAGAGGCTGCGGAGAACATAGATTTGTGGGAGAAACTGTTGGAATTGTGTCAAGCGCATCAGGTAGAAATGGTTTGGGTGAAAGGTCACGCCGGGCACCCGGAAAATAAGCGCTGCGGCCAGCTCGCCAGAACCGCAGCGCAGAACCGGAACCTGCCGCCAGATGAGGCACTTGAAGCAGGAGAAACCCATAACGCAAAGTATTCGCTGTTTGGCTAAAAGCCTCTGTTGTACTCTCCTCGAAAATAAAGCCGTCATGATGAAGAAACTAGCCGCTGCTTTGTCCTTACTATTTACTTGTACGATACTTACAGCCTGCCTATCGGTCTCAAGCCAAACCGCGCCGACGCCGACTCCTTCACCGCAAAACCGCCAGCTTACGCCTTATTGGACACGCACCCCCACCAGCCTGCCCACCGCTCCGCTGCTCTCACCAACGCCATTACCCAGCCCCACCCCTACCCCGCGCAGCCACACCGTGCAGGCAGGCGAAGATTTGGGCGGTATTGCCTATCGCTATGGGGTCACGGTTTCAGCCATACTGGAAGCTAACCCCGGCATTGATCCCTATCTGCTCAGCGTTGGCAGCGTGCTGATCATTCCGCCTCCTGTAGAAAAACCTTCCACCTCTGCCCAACCTCAGCAGCCTACCCCAATTCCTATCCAGCTTGACCCGCCTGTTTGTTATTTGAGCGGCGAAGGGGGCGCCTGGTGCTTCATTCTAGCGCACGGCGCGCCAGACAGCGACCTGGAAAATGTCTCCGCGCGCCTGCGGCTGATCGGGCAGGATGGGACGACTTTGAACGAAGCGGTTGCTACTGCACTGCTTAACCGCTTTCCGGCGGGAGAAAGCATCCCGCTGGCAGTTTATCTTGCACCGCCGCTCAGTCAACCGTTTCAGGCTTCCGCCGAACTGTTGACTGCGCTGCCGCTCAAAGCAGATGATGGACGCTACCTGCCGGTGCATGTGCAAAACCTCAGGCTTCAGCTCACTGCTGACCGGCTCAGCGCTCAGGTCAATGGAGAGCTGTGGCTTGCCAGCGGTGATGCTGTTGCACAGACAATCTGGATCGTCGCAGCGGCGTATGACAAACGCGGCCAACCTGTTGGACTGCGGCGACTGGAAACGCGCGGCGCGCTAAGTGCCAGCCGGGGACAGCCGTTTTCACTTTGGGTTTATAGTTCAGCAGGGGAAATTGCCGATGTGCAAGCCTGGGCAGAAGCCAGACCGTGAAGTTATCCTCCCGTCGCCCAGATGAGATAAGAATCAGAAGCACAAACTGAATTGCCAGAAGACGTATCCAGACAAACGGAATAGCTTACCACAGTCCCATTGGGTAAATCCTGAATGGGTGCAATTTCAATGCTGGAAATACCATTTTCACCAGTCGGCGGCATCGCATAGGTATATTGCATCCCATTCACGGTCACTGTCAGAGTTGCCGTTGCATTTGCCACGGGATTCTGAGAAATCTCCTCGGTGACCAGCACATAAATGCGCTGTACCTCGCCGGGCGCCAACTGGGCGCGTGCCTCACTGAGCGTCACAACCAGTTTCTCAGGCAACACTGCCCCCGGCGCAATCACAGACGGGTCTATTAACTCGAGATATTTGCTGCCAAGCGGTGCCAGACGAACTCGATACCCCTGCGCTGCACTCGGATAATAATCCAGACAATAATTCTCATAACACTGACGAATGGTATTCTCTTCGGAATATAAAAGCACATCGGCGATGGGATTGCCGGAGATCTCCACGCCGCCATGCTGGACGATAAAACGGTCAAACTCCACTGGTACATGGTACCCCAGACCATCCGGCGTCACCGGATAAAAGACTACATTACGTTGTTCAGGATTGAAAGGCGCAGGAGGCAGTGCAGACATACCCAGCAGACGAGTGATGGGCTTGAGCCTGATCTGTGTCGGGTTATCAGGCGCAGCCGTAAAAACAACCGTCTCATACACCTGTTCCAGCACCCCGTCCTCGTTGTAGAAAGCCCGGCTGAGCGGACGACCAAAATCCCGTTCACCGCCCAATCGTTCCACCGTATAAGCAAACGGCACTCCCAGTTGGCTGCCGCTTTGCGGAATGGCAAGCGTAATGGGGCTTTGGTATGCGTTACACAGATCACCACAGATATATTTTCCATAAGGCAACAGGTGCGATACACCAGGTGGATCGTCAAAGCGATGGTAAAAACCGACATTCTCAAAAAATTGCTCAGTACGCTGTTGATTGTAATTATAGATAACCCCACTCAATGGACTACCTGCCTGCCGCGCACTGGATATCTTCCGGTACAGGTCAACAAAGTCAGGCCCAATGGTGTACCCATTTACCACCAATCCTTGATTGGGATCAGCGTTAACATCCGGCGGATAGGAAAGCCCCATCTTTCTCCCCAGCGGCGCCAGATAAAAGCGGCTTGCCCCGCTATCCTGCGGGTTATAACACATCAGCGCGTTGACCGTATACTGGCATTGAACAAAGCCATCTTCAAACAACGGCGAAATCGCTGCTCCCAATATCGGTTCGCCGCCAAGCTGCTGATAGAATTCGCGAAATACCGGATCAACCGGATGGGCACCAGCCGGTGTGGGTTGAATACTTAACGAAAAGTCGCCTCCGGAGCAGCCTGTTAAGAACAATACACCCGCGAAGGCAAGAATTATGAGGACAATTACTCGGTTGCCCTCAACCATGGTATTATCCCCCCTGCACTCGGGAATTCCAAAATTCGAGCCGTCGCACATTGAGTGCCCTTCCTTTTTGCTCCCGCCAAAACGATAAGTTCTTAAAAGTACACTATTAAATAACTCACCTTACGCAGCCAATTGAACGGGATTGAGTTCCCGAAGAGCAGCGTAAGCCGATTGGATAGCGCGTACGTACAATTTTGATTTGAGAGCAAAGTGATTGAGTTTGGTGTTGCCTTTGAGCAGTTCA
>DAOTYY010000106.1:0-11559 GCA_034434695.1 Anaerolineaceae bacterium | reverse complement strand
TGCAAAAATCATCGACATCACAGAATAAAACGAGTAAACTGTCCATTGAGGGTCTCCTGGGGTTTCAACTGTTGTTGTGGTAACAAAAGTTTACTCCCTTTTGGAGATCCTCTCCTTATCCCGAACTCACGTTAGATAGCTGTGTTTCCCATCCAGCGGCAAATCAAATTCTGGTTCCAGTCCGCATAGGGTATACATCGAAGGTGCTTTTAACAAATACTCTTCAACAACAGCACCCGGAATTTTTGCGATCATGCTCTGGTAATCTACTCGAGCACCATGTGCCTCCAAGATACTCAGTGCTTTTTCCGAAGGGAAACGCACACCGACCGTCTCCAAAACGTCTAATGTTGCTGTATGAATACGACGAATCTCATCCTCATCCAAAACAGAGACTCGTATTTTGGGATCAACCACGCTTAAGATTGTGTGCCTCATATAATTTCTCCTGCACCGAGAAGCCGGCGTGCCACTTCAACAGCTCCAATTGCATCCTCCGCATAACCATCTGCTCCAATCTCATCCGCCCATGCCCGTGTTACCGGCGCACCGCCCACCATTACCTTAACCTGCTTACGAATACCAGCTTCTTGAAGTTTCTGTATCACATCACGCTGGACCATCATCGTCGTAGTCAACAGTGCGGAAAGCCCTAACAAGTCCGCGCCAGTCTCCGTAACTGCCAAAACAAACTTTTCTGGAGCAACATCTACACCCAGATCATGCACCTCAAAGCCATTGACAGAGAGCATCGTTCCAACCAGCGTTTTGCCAATTTCATGGATATCTCCCTGAACCGTACCGATTACTGCCACGCCGGTCCTTTTTAGAATTTGTTGACGCTGACGCATGAGCGGTTCAAGAATGGTCATTGCTCGTTTCATAGCTTCCGCCGAGACAATCAAGTTGGGCAAAAAGTACTCACCACAGGCGAATTTTTCACCCACTTGAGCCCATTGCCGGCACCAAAGCATCTTCCAGAATCGTCATCGGCTCGAATCCGTTATCCAGCGCTTGCTGTACCAACAAACTAATCTGTTCTTCTTCCCCTTCATCCAACGAGTTCATGATTTTCTGTAAGATTTCATCCATACCTTTCCTCGTAAATCATGTCTTGTTCTATCAGATTGTGTCTGACAGGGTAATCTTTCAAAGTTTAGCACAACATACGGATTTCCACTAATAAGTCCCACAAATCTTCAAGAAGATAATACATTATACAAAATATATACAAACCTTTCTCTTTAACTTAAAATTTACTCATACTTTCACAAAACATTTCATGAGGGAACCACATGGCTCTTTATTTGGCGTCTAAAGAGGTCTGGCGCAACAAGGGACGCTACTTTCTGTTCAGTCTGGTTATTGCGCTGATCACAACGCTGGTGCTCTTCACCGCCGCGCTGGCAGAAGGATTGGCTTCTGCTAATCGAGAGTATTTATCCAAACTCGACGCACAGCTCATTGTCTTCCAGAAAAACGTGGACCTGTCCGCAAATGCCAGCCAAATTGGCGAATCACTGCTCACCAGTATCAAACGTATAGAGGGAGTTGAAACAGTGGGTGCCATTGGTTTAAGCAGCGCGACAATTGTTTTTTCATCTTCACAACAATCCCAACAAGACGTCTCACTGATAGGTGTGGAACCCGGAAAACCAGGGCTCCCCCCCGTCCTTTCAGGACGCAGTCTAAAAACTACTCGTGCACGTGAAGTCATCATTGACCGACGTATAGCGAAAAAATTCGAGATCAAACCTGGAGACAACCTTACTATTAAAACTGTCCAGGGAACTGATGAGAAATTTTTCGTTCTCAAAGTAGTCGGTATAACAAACGGTGGTCAACAATACCTGTTTCGCCCGTCTATCTTTGTACCCTACCGAACTTGGGATGAAATACGTTCTCAACCCACACCCAGCATTATCAAACCGGACTTAATTTTCAATATTGTGGCAGTAAAAATCTCTGCAGGGCAGGACGCTTCTGAAGTTGCTAGTCGTATACAAAGCGGAGTTAAGGATATCGAAGTTACGGATATCGCCACTGCCATACGAGCGCTGCCGGGCTATACTGCCCAACAAAGCACATTGAACACGCAACAGATTTTTACTTTACTGATTGGAGTACTGGTAATCGGCGGCTTCTTCCAGATTCAAATGCTCCAAAAAATTCCCCAAATTGGTGTGTTGAAAGCAATTGGCGTATCAAACACCATTGTAGCAATTGCCACCGTGTTACAAATTGTGTTAGTCACAACATTTGGTGTTGTGTTGGGATCAGCAGTTACTTTCATGCTAGCAGCTTTGATACCCTCTACGGTACCAATCATATTCAATGGCTCTCTGGTAGCCATTGCAACGACTGCTCTACTGCTCATTGGTCCTCTGGGTGGGCTGGTAACTGTTCGGCTAGCCGTCTCCGTTGAGCCATTAATCGCTCTTGGACTTTCTTCGTGAGGTTGCCATGCAACCTGTATTGATAGCCGAATCAGTCTCAAAAATTTACTCAAACAATGGTTCAAGCGTGCAGGCTGTGGATAACGTCTCCCTCGATGTTAAAGCCGGCGAGTTTGTAGCCCTGGTCGGACCCAGCGGCTCCGGAAAAACAACCATGCTGGCTGTTCTTGCCTCTCTGCTTCGACCAACACTTGGGCATGTCCAGATTGATGGACATGATCTGAACAATATGAATGAAACAGAACGAGTCCGTTTCAGGCGCGAAAAAATCAGCTTCACATTCCAGAATAATAACCTTTTGCCCTATCTGACCGTTCAAGAAAATGTGGAAATGATGCTCAAGCTTAATCAAAAGCTGGATAAGGAGGGGCGCGAACGAGCGCGACAGTTGTTGATTTGGCTTGGATTAGAGGATCGTCTGAACTCCTTGCCTAATCGGCTATCTGGAGGACAAAAGCAGCGCGTTGCCATTGCACGTTCACTCATCCATAACCCCAGTCTGGTATTGGCAGATGAGCCTACCGCGAATCTGGATTCTGAGCGCGCCTATCAAGTGGTGAAAGTTTTCTCAGACCTGATTCACGAACAAAACAAAGCGGGTATCATGGTCACGCATGACCTGCGTCTATGCATATATGTAGATAAAGTCATCCAAATGCGTGACGGCAAAATTGAGCAGGTTCTCACTACACGACAAGAAATAGATGATTTCATCGCCTGTGCATAAAAGAAAACTTTTTGAGGTAAAATAGGGGCGCACCCGCTTTTATATTTTGCAGTTGTGGAGGTATGTCCGCCATGCAAACCGCGCCCAAATTTCCTTATAACTTCATTGATAAAATTATCATCACTCAGGAACAAATCGAAGAAAGAGTCTCCGAGCTGGGTGAACAAATCACAAACGACTACCGCGATTCAGACCGGCTTCTCTTGCTGGGTCTGCTGCGTGGTAGTGTCATGTTTATCACCGACTTAATGCGTAAAGTCCAGTTGCCGCTTACAATGGATTTCATGTCCGTCTCATCATATTCGGGAGCTGAAAGCAGTGGTTTTATTCGCATCGACTCTGACCATAAGACTAACATTAGCGGCTGGGATGTCATTCTTATTGACGATATAGTGGACACCGGCTACACGCTTTACACCATCCGCAAGCTGCTTTTGGACCGAAACCCTCGCAGTTTGCGACTCTGTGCTTTATTGGATAAAATTCCCAGACATAAAGTGGATATCAAAATTGATTATCTGGGTTTTGCCATACCCGATTATTTTGTGGTGGGCTATGGTTTGGACATTGATGAAAAAGGGCGTAACCTCCCATATATTGCCTCCGTTGATCTCGAGAAATATCTGGCATCAAAAAAATAATTCCTCGCAAGGATGATTTTGCTATGCTTTACCTGTTTATAGTCTCTATCATCTGGGCGTTTTCTTTTGGGATTATTAAGGACGCGCTCACGGGATTGAACCCGAATATTGTTGCTTTTGTGCGGCTGGCGATTTCGTTTATGTTATTCGCACCGTTACTGCGTTTGAAGGATGTTGACCGAAAACTGGCTTTAAAGTTAATAGGGATCGGAGCTGTGCAATATGGACTGATGTACATTACCTACATATACTCCTTCCAATACCTGAAATCCTTTCAGGTAGCTCTCTTCACCATCTTCACCCCTCTCTATGTCACACTCATTTACAACGTATATCAAAAGCATTTTTATAAATTAAATTTCTTCACCACTTTGCTGACCATTGCAGGCACAGCTATCGTTAACGGACAAAATCTACTTCAATGGGAACTCTGGGTTGGCTTTCTGTTCGTTCAGGCTTCCAACATCTGCTTTGCTTATGGACAAATCGCCTATAAGCAATTGCTCAACAACAAACCGCACATCAAAGATCAACACATCTTTGCTTTGTTATATCTTGGAGCTGTCCTGATCACAGCAATCTCCAGTCTGATCTTTGCGGATTGGGGCAAAACCGTATTTACACAAAAACAAATTCTGGCGCTTCTTTATCTAGGTCTGATTGCTTCTGGTGTCGGTTTCTTTCTCTGGAATTTTGGCGCTCGTCGCACCAACGCTGGTGCGTTGGCAATCTTTAACGACCTCAAAATCCCTCTGGCGGTCACCGTGTCACTGCTTGTGTTTGGCGAAAAAACCAATGTGCCCAACCTGCTGATCGGTGGAGCAATGATATTGACTGCGCTTGCCATCAACGAAGTCGCCGTTAGACGTCCAAACCGCTCGACTCTGCAGGAGGTTTCAGAGGTCTAATCTGCGCTCAAAAATGATTTGAAATGCTACCTGTCAAACCGGCTTCTAATCCAGAAATTCAGATAGCACCTGATTGCCTGGATTTCGGAATCTTTAACCCGACACTTGAAGCTTCAAAGTTACCTTCTGCGCAGCTTTCTATTACAAACACGGGAACAGGAATACTTGCCGGACGAATTATTCCCCAGGTAAGTTGGGTCAAAGTTTTTCCTGCAAATTTTCGCCTGAACAGTCAGGAAAGCAGTCAACATACGGTACGTCTAGAGCCACAAACACCTTCAAGCTGGCAAGCTAAACCCTATTACGTGGATTTTCTATTGCTGGTCAACAGCAACGCTGGAACAAAAATTGTCGCCGGCACCTACCAGGTTCAGGCACAAAAACGCTATCAAGGTGGAAGCATTGCCTGGATATGGATGATCATCCCGCTGCTCATTCTGATTGTCGGCATTGTGCTCGTTCTCAGTCAGATCAGCTTGCGGTTTTCTCCCTCTGTAACTCAATATATTACCCAATCTGTTCAAATGCTATACACTCAGGGCGCGGCAACTGTACTGGCAAGACTGACTTTGACTCCCCCTCTTTCGAGTGTCCGCTTTGCTCAAACACCGTCCCCAGTAACAGTTATCCCATTACCATTCCCTGAAATTACCCCACAAGCGACAGTAACCCTGACACCATGGAAACGAGAAGCCTATCCTAATCCTGAACAATTCATCCGTGATTACTATAATGCACTCAACAATCGTAAATACGAGCGTGCCTGGGCAATGTTATCCCCTGAGTTTCAATCAAGTTGTTGCAGAATTGCCGGCAATGACCCGTTTGTAGTTTATTCAAACTGGTGGAACACCATCGAAAAAGTGGAGGTGCTTTCAGCATATCTTCAAGACTGGAACGCCAATCCCGCACCAGTGTACGTCACACTGCGCTACACTACCCGTAAGGGTAACGTGCTAGAGACTTTCAACGTTTTCTACCTGATTGCTGACCCCGTTCGAAAAACGCTGCTGATTGACCAGGTTAAGTAAAAATGCAAAATAGCAGCTTTTTTATTCTTCGATAATCATAATATTCACCGACGTTCCTGTTTCTTGATAAGAGGTCAACGTAACCATGACGATACGCTGACCAGCAGTTTCCTCTTTAGTGTAAGTATAAGAAATCATCTGTCCGGATTCACTTTTATAAATTTCCTTCCATCCATTCTGCTGCATTCCAGTCTGATAAAATCTCTGCGTTTCTTGCAATGTCATTTTCGTAACAAAAGTATATGTAACTGAGTTCTCAGCAGTCAAGCGGGTAAAAAATTGGGGGTCCTTAACCAGAGGCACATCTTCCGGAAAACCCTCTAGCAACTCTGGAGATACGGTCTCCATCACAGCCCCGCTACTCTGCGAAGTACCCAACACGATTGGCGGTTGTGAGGTATTTTCCGCAGCCATGCCGCCAGGGATAGTTGGTTGTCCGCTTGTTGATGTTTCCTTCCCAGTCTGAGCCATTGGTAAGGGCTGGGATGTATTTACTGCTGCACTGTTCTCAATCCGAGTCTTTTCTCCACCCAGTATACCAGTACTGCTCAACAACAAAGTGCCTCCGGCAATTGCACAAATCCCTAGCAAAACAACGCCAATTAACACAACTACAATGTGCAATACTTTATTCGGGCTAGATTTCTGAGGTCGCACCTCGTTTTCTATTGGTGTCTGGGGTGGGAACGAATGCATGGCTGTCCTGGTTTCAGTCGCTTCATCCGTTTCTGGCAGTTTCAGTTGAGCAATACGTTCCAGAGCAACCGCAAACTCTCCCATGCTCTGGTAACGGTCCTCAGGTTTCTTTGCCATTGCCTTAAAGATAACTTGTTCTACCGCATCTGGCAGATTGGGTATGTAGGTTCTAGGTCTGGGAAGCGGCTCGTTAATATGTTTTAACAGTACCGCCATTGGTGTATCTGCTACATAGGGCTTGCGACCAGTAACCAACTCATAAAAAACAACCCCCAATGAATAAATATCGGCACGATAATCTACCTGAACACCCATCCCCTGCTCAGGTGCCATATAATCCGGCGTTCCGATCCCCACCCCCGTACCGGTTAGGTGACTGGTTTCCTCTACATCCAGAATCTTGGCAATGCCAAAATCGGAAAGCATTACATCGCCTGCCTTGGTAATTAAGATATTCGCTGGTTTCACGTCCCGGTGTACAATACCTTCTCGATGCGCATACTCAAGTGCCCGGGCAATAGGAAGAAGCATTTTCGCTGCTTCAGTGTACGGCATGGGCGTTCCCATTTTTTGCTTGAGGGTGCCGCCTGGAAGAAACTCCATCACAAGATATGGCACCCCTTCTTCTTCGCCAAAATCATGCACTGGAACGATATTGGGATGGCTAACCTTGGCAAGTGATTTCGCTTCGCGCTCAAAACGTTTCAAGAATACATCAGAATGCTGTTGACCGGGTAAAATAACCTTAACTGCAACATAACGCTCAAGGGCAGTATCATAGGCTTTATACACCGCCGCCATACCACCCTCGCCCAACCTCTCAACAATATGATAGCGCCCCAGATTTTTGCCAACGATATCAAACATAGCCATTCCGGCATTCCTCCTCGAATAAAAATGCCTTTGAATTGATTATACAATACCTCATCCGGAGAATCTTATGCACAACAATTACAACCTCATCATCATTGGCTCAGGTCCTTCAGGAGTGGCAGCGGCAATGCGAAGCGCTGAACTGGGTTTGAAGGTATTGCTCATCGAAAAAGATGCAGCAGGCGGCACCTGTGTAAACATGGGTGCTGTCCCAACAAAAGCTCTTTTGAAGAAAGCCGAAATTGCCTGGACGCTGCGAAACTCGAGTGGACAATTGGGTTTTTCCACAACCGATTTTGAATTGGATTACAAGGCTGCCATTCTGCACAGCCGCCAGGTAGCAAAGACTGTATCTGAACATGTAGCAAATGAGCTAGAGCAAAATGGTGTTGACTTTCTTTCAGGTATCGCAAGATTGGTGAACAAAAACACAGTTGAGGTGATAACATGTGAAAATTCCCAAGCCCAATTTACCGCAGATCACATTGTGATTGCTACGGGCGCAACACCCAAGCAGGTTCCTGGAATAGAAACGGACGGCAGGATAGTCATAGATTACCGTCAGGCCGTCCTCGACGAAACACCACCCGAGTCGGTGCTTATTGTCGGCGGTGGTGCGCTAGGGGTTGAATTTGCCTCATTCTGGAATGCTTTCGGAGTCAAATTGACCATTATCGAAATGATGCCTCACCTTGTGCCATATGAAGATCAGGAAATCGGTACTGAGTTGGAAAAGGCATTTACCGCGCGCGGCATTCGGGTCATGACCAGCGCGCGTATTGAATCCATCCAACGTTTTGCAGACCACGCAGTTGTGACTATCCAAGGAAGCCAGGGCAACACAACAATCCGCACCGCCCGAGTATTGGAAGCAGTCAACTTTAAGCACAACAGCGACGGGCTTGGGTTAGAAATGGCAGGAGTAAAACTTGGAATGAATGGTGTGATTGAAACCGATGAACACTTGCAAACCAGTATTCCAGGCGTCTGGGCTATTGGTGATGTTAACGGGAAGCTAATGCTGGCTGCCGCTGGTCGCGAAATGGGACGGTATGTTGCCGAGAAGATTGCCGGGCTTAGTCCAACACCGCTTGACTACGAAAATATGCCCAAAATTACCTATTGTCACCCTCAAATTGCTTCTTTTGGAATGACTGCGGAAGTGGCTCGTCAGCGTGGTCATCGTGTCAAAGTTGCTCAGTTACCCTTCTCTTTTAACAGCATGGCAATATGCCAAGGGGATACAGCCGGCTGGTTGAAACTGATCGCTGATGCCGATACCCATTTGATTTTAGGTGCACACATGATCGGCACCAACGTTCAAGAACTGCTTGGAGAAATCATCTTAGCCGCCACCAATGGTCTTACGTTGGAGAAACTGGAAAGAGCCTGTCACGGTTTCCCGACGCTTGGGGAAATCATAGCCATAACTGCACACGAATGCATGAAAGGAAAATAGGTGCTACTTGATCAATGATCATTTATGTTTTTCATCCTGCCGAATATGTAATGCAGTCGAATGAACAAAACCGTTTTTTAGATTTTTCTTGACGAAACAAGTAATTGCCGATAAAATTCGGCTTCGGCATGCAAGCCGAAAAATTATAGAGCGAGGGTAACCCTTTGCAGGGTGAGAGGCGCTCAAAGGAAGAAAAGATGGAAAAAATCATAATTCATGCAACCCATCGTGACGTGACGGGAAAGAAAGTTGGTGCACTTCGTCGCCAAGGGAAACTCCCAGCCGTGCTTTACGGTCACAACTTCAGCCCAACACCAATTACTCTGGACCGTCATGACGCCACATTGGCGCTTAGCCGCCTGACCTCTTCAAGCCTTGTGACCATCAATCTGGATGGCAAGGAACATGCGGCACTAGTTCGCGAAAAACAACGCGACCTCATCAAAAACGAACTGCTCCATGTGGATTTTCAGGTGGTCTCGTTGACAGAAAAAATTCGTGCCAGAGTCGGCATCACTCTTACCGGCACAGCACCTGCTGTTAAAATCTACAATGGCGTGGTTCTCACCGGTTTGGAAGAGATCGAAGTTGAGTGCCTGCCGCAGGATTTGCCCGACCGGATCGCTGTAGATATCTCCAATCTGCGAGAGATTGGGGATGGTATATATGTGCGTGACCTAAATCTCGGCGACAAGGTCGAAATTCTGGAAGACAAGGATGAAATGATTGTCATCATCACCGGAGGCACAACAGAGGAAGAAATCGTCGAGGAAGGTGCTGAAGGCGCTGAGCCCGAAGTCATCGAAAAGGGCAAGAAGGAAGAGGAAATCTCAGAAGATTAATAGCAATGATTTGCTCTATTGGGAAGTTAAACAGCGGCTAGTAATCCGCTGTTTAACTTTTTACTTAACAGTCCCAGTGACCTTAAGAGCATCAGAGTAATTTTGGCAGAAATACCCCATAACAATTCGCCATCATACTCGCGGAAAAAGATTACCCGGTGAACATTACCATCAGGTAACTCATAGGGGCGCTCTTCCCAGTTTGAAGATTCTGCCAGCCACGTCAACGGTATTGTAAAAATACGGCTGACTTCATTTGGGGCAGGATTCGTCGCCAGTGGCCACTTTACCCGACCAACAACAGGGGTGACTAGATATTGCGAGATTGTTGTAACTGGTTCAAGCCGTCCCAGCACCCGGACATAGCGTGGGCGCACGCCAATCTCTTCGCATGCTTCACGCAACGCAGTCCACTCTATGCTCCGATCTCCAGGTTCAGCCGCCCCACCCGGAAACGAAACCTGTCCTTTGTGGTATTGAACTTCTTCAGTCCGCCGGGTGAATAGCAAATGCCACTCATTTTCAATTAACAACAGGGGCACCAAAACCGCAGCGCGCCGATAGGAACCATTCGGCACGTCCTCAAAACTCTGGGATGAATTTTTCTTCAAAAGCTCAATAATGCGATTTTCGGTTAAGTGATTAGCATTCATAGCATCTATTCGCCATCCCTTTGGCAAGGTAGTCTAAAGGCAAAAGTTCTATCTCGCGAGTCATTCATCCAATGACTGCAGGATGACTTCTGAAGAATCACCAAGCACTTCTCTGCGCGTGTCTTCATCAGCAAAAATAACCGGGCGCGCAAAGACCAGGAAACCGGTATGTGCTGCCATTCGATCAGTGGGTCTGAAATGATCTGCATCCGTTCGGTAATAGCGCAATAGCACCTCACAAACCTCAACAAAAGCAAAGTTGTTTTGTTTTAATGTTGTGAGCAGGCGGATGACCTGATTTGTCGTTGGCAAAATACTGCCAAAGAACCCACCTGGTTTTAAGCATCTGCGCACTTGCTCCATGTAATCAAAGGGATTTTGAACATCAAGAAACAATGCGTCAACATCAGTCTCATCAAATCCCTCCCCAATATCCTTCAACTTGAAACTAACTCGATCTGATAGACCAAGCCTCTCAATATTGGAAATTGCCACTCGTTGAATTTCCGGACGCGTATCATAGCTCGTCACTCTGCCTTCAGGTCCAACAGCAAAAGCTAGCGCACATGTTAAAGAACCAGAACCCGTTCCCGCTTCAACAACATGGTGTCCCGGCCCAATTCCCAGATTGACCAAGACAAAACCAATATCTTTTGGATACATAATCTGAGTGGCGCGCGGTGTATCCATCAGCAAGTCACCCAAAGAAGGCTGAAGCAGAAAAAATGGATTGCCCAAATGGCTGAAAACCTGCGTTCCCCACGGTTTTCCAATTAAATCATCGTGATAAACAATACCTCGATGGGTTTCCAGCTTTCCACCCTGCTCCAGCCGAACAACAAAATGCGAATGCCGCAAGCCAACCAGTTCTACCAGATCACCTGCCTGAGCGTGGGTACTGTGTAAGTTCCAGGACATAGCAATTTCTCCTTACGGAACCTAAAGAATCTAACCGCCTGTTGCACAATTATAGCTGATTGATTAAATAAAACACCAAAAACACATATAACTGGTAAAAATTCTCCCTACAATTCAGATACATGACCGTTCCAAAACTGGTAAACTTAATTGGCAACCACTATATCTGCTGTTTCAATGCCTACTTGCCAAAGTTGGAACAATCGCTCCGACACTTTTTACTTAACTCACCTTACGCAGATTTGAGTAAACTTGGTGTATGAAAAACGGCAAACTCCTGGACTTGTACAGCGACTATCTGATAAGCGCCTTTGGGCAAACCACCGCGACCGGGCTGTCCTCCCTGTTGGATGGT
>DAOTYY010000105.1:0-2968 GCA_034434695.1 Anaerolineaceae bacterium | reverse complement strand
TGCAAAAATCATCGACATCACAGAATAAAACGAGTAAACTGTCCATTGAGGGTCTCCTGGGGTTTCAACTGTTGTTGTGGTAACAAAAGTTTACTCCCTTTTGGAGATCCTCTCCTTATCCCGAACTCACGTTATTTACACCATGATAATAGTTAGTTTTTATAGGTTCTCCCTTTTGATGGAGTTGAGGGTACTATTATGGAGAGCGATGTCATTGTTGTTGGTGCTGGTCCTGCGGGGAGTGTCCTAGCTTACTTGCTGGCAAAGCGCGGTCTGAATATCTTATTGATTGAAAAAGAAACTCTGCCTCGTTGTAAACCCTGTGGAGGAGGAATTCCTTGGAAGACAGTCCGCAGCCTGCCTGTGGATGTTAGCCCTGCCCTTGAGCTGGAAGCCAGGTGGGGAATTTTGTCTTATTCAGGCAGGCAAATGCTGCATGTGCCGCTTAAGGATTTTGGCTGGCTGACCATGCGTGACCGTTTCGATTATTTTCTCGTACAAGAAGCGGTCAAAGCAGGTGCGATATTACTGGAAGGGCTTGCGGTGTATCGTCTGGAAGAAGAAGATGAGCGGATTGCTGTTTATACTGGTAAAGACACTTGTTATGCCAGATTGGTTGTGGGCGCAGATGGAGTCAACAGCAAGGTAGCTGTATGCAGTGGTTTACTGCAGAATCGGGAAACCGGTACGGCTCTTGAAGCCGAGCTTGAGGTATCACCTGCAATACTGGCAGAATACGGGAGCACGGTCATTTTTGACTTTGGCGCGCTGGAGCAAGGTTACGGCTGGATTTTTTTCAAACGAGATCATCTATCGGCGGGTGTTTTTCGTGCTCGTTCTGGCAGCGCCGGAAATATGAAACGTCAGTTGGTGCAATTTCTCTCGCAACAGCCGATGCTGGATAGCTATCGGGCAATGACTGTACAGGGTCATCGCATTCCCTTGGGAGGAGCTTTTCAACCCCTTCATCATGGGCGTGTGCTGCTGGTTGGTGATGCTGCCAATTTGGCAGATGCCTGGATTGGAGAAGGTATTTATCACGCGGTTCGCAGCGCACATATTGCTGCTGAGGAAATACCAGCCATCCTGGAAAGTTCGCCATTTGATGCCAGTCGTTACACCCGCAGGGTACATGCTGAGATCGTATCTGAATTGAAAGCAGCAAGGCGGTTTGCCCGACTGGTCTATAACTATCCCTGGCAATGTTCTGTGGCTTTGACGCGCAGCCCACAAATGCAGAAAATCGTCTTTGGCAACATCCGCGGTGATGTTTCTTTGCAGGATATGTTGGGGCAGTTACTGATCACTTCGCCGCGGATTCTATATGAGGTTTTACGTAATCGCAAACTGGCAAGTCTTCAGCACGCGAAGGCAGTTGAAACTCTTTGAACGGCGGCTCTCACTTCGGGTATAGACTGACCAAGGCGAGGGCTTTTCAAGCTCTCAGGTGACGATATGCTGACAGCGTGCGTACTCTGGCTTGCTTGTGATCTACAATCGGGGCAAGATAGTCAACGCCAATTTGGCACTTCGTAGCGCGTTGCAGATCAGCCGGCATTAACCATGGCTCGTGAATGAATTCATTGGGTACGTTTGCCAGTTCGGGCACCCAGCGGCGCACATAAGTGCCTTGGGGATCAAATTTTTTGCCTTGTAGCACGGGGTTGAAGATGCGGAAATAGGGCGCAGCATCAGTGCCAACGCCAGCAGACCATTGCCAGCCCCCATTATTAGCTGCAGGTTCACCATCCACCAGCCAGCGCATGAACCAGCGTTCGCCCTCTTGCCAGTTAATCAGCAGGTCTTTTGCAAGAAATGAAGCTACGATCATTCGCCCGCGATTATGCATCCAGCCGGTTTGTTTTAGCTGGCGCATAGCGGCATCCACAATCGGGTAACCGGTGCGCCCTTCTTGCCATGCATATAGGTCTTCAGGAGATTCTCGCCAGGGAATATCACGCAAGGAAGCATTGAACGCGGTTCTCAGCACATAAGGAAAGTGGTACAGCACAGCGATGTAGAACTCGCGCCAGATCAGCTCGTTTAACCAGGTCTCTGCGCTGTGTTGCGCTTTAGGGTCTGGCGCATTCTTTATTGCTTCCAACGCTGTATGGACAAGTTGACGAATAGAGATTAACCCAAAACGTAAATATGGGCTGAGTCTGGATGTACCATCCAAATCCAGGCGATTACGGTTTTCTTGATAATCATAAATCAAAGTTTTAGCAAATACTTCCAATCTGTGTTGAGCTTCTTGTTCACTGGCAGGAAAGCTGGCTGGTTGAGATACGAGCGGCAAGGGTTTGCTGTCAATCTCTGGGGGTGATGCAAAGATTTCTGGAATTGGGATGACTGAACGGGAGGGTGCTGGCAGTGCTTTCCACGCTTTGCTAAAAGGGGTAAAGACTTTATAAGGGGAGTCATCTGCCTGCACAACGGCCGATGGGGGGTGGATGGTTACCCCGCCGGTCAGTTTGAGTGGCAAATGTCTGCTGATTTCCGCGTCGCGGCGGCGCGCATATGGGCTGTAGTCCTCTTCCGCGTAGATGGCAGATACGCCTAGCTCTTGGATAAGCTCTGTCAGCACCCGCAGGGGTCTACCCTCACGCACGAACAGACGGCTGCCTCGACGTTGTAGCTCTTTGTCCAAAGAGTGCAAAGCAGAGAAGAGAAAAGCCCGTCTGTTTTCGGCAGAATTCTTCAGCAAGGCTGAATCCAGGATAAATAATGGCAAAACACATGATCCATCATTCCGTGCCGCCTGAAGCGCCTGATTATCCCGCAGGCGCAAATCTCTCCGAATCCACCAGATATTTATCCGCATCTTAAGCCTTAATAACTCACCTTACGCAGCCAATTGAACGGGATTGAGTTCCCGAAGAGCAGCGTAAGCCGATTGGATAGCGCGTACGTACAATTTTGATTTGAGAGCAAAGTGATTGAGTTTGGTGTTGCCTTTGAGCAGTTC
>DAOTYY010000104.1:0-1504 GCA_034434695.1 Anaerolineaceae bacterium | reverse complement strand
TGCAAAAATCATCGACATCACAGAATAAAACGAGTAAACTGTCCATTGAGGGTCTCCTGGGGTTTCAACTGTTGTTGTGGTAACAAAAGTTTACTCCCTTTTGGAGATCCTCTCCTTATCCCGAACTCACGTTATTTTAGGTTGCTCGGGTGCCTTTGTGGGTTCCGGTGCTTTGGTTGGTTCAGCAGGCTTTTCCGGCGCTTTGGTTGGCTCGGGTGCCTTGGTGGGTTCTGGCGGCGGTGTAGCTGCAGGAGCGCAGGCAGCCAACAACATCGAGGCCAAAACCAGAACGGACAGAAGCAGATACAACTTTTTCATATCGTTCTCCTTCTCCTCAAATATGGGATTTGAAATTTTGGAGGGCATGCAACACTCATTTTATTTTTTTTACCCTCCCGATGCTATAAGTATAACCTGTTTCAAAAAGGGATGCAAGATGACTTGTTGGATCAAGTTTTATATTCTTTCTAACTTATCGCCTTGCCTGCTCTCTTCTTCAAGTTGTCGCAAATATTTTCGGTCTGTTTCACTTAAGTCAGCCGTTTTGAGCAAATCCGGACGGCGTAACCAGGTTCGCTTGAGCGCCTGTTCTCGCCGCCAGCGAGCGATTTCAGCATGATGCCCAGAGAGTAATACCTCTGGTACACGCCAGCCGCGGTATTCTGCCGGTCGAGTGTAATGAGGATATTCCAGTAAACCTGACGCGTGGGAATCATTCATTGCGCCATCCGCATCTCCCAAAACCCCCGGGATCAAACGGGAAACCGCATCAATAATCACAAGTGCCGGAAGCTCCCCGCCAGTCAGGACAAAATCGCCAATCGAAATCTCATCGCTGACCAGATGCTCGCGCACCCGCTCGTCCACTCCCTCATAATGACCACATAATAATCCAATACGAGAATAAGTCAGCAACTCTTGTGCTACTTTTTGATTAAACAACCGCCCTTGAGGCGTTAACAAAATCACGGGATGTTGGGGCGGGCTTCCAAGAATTGCTTCCACAGCATTGAATATTGGCTCTACCTTCATCACCATTCCGCCACCACCGCCATACGGTGGTTCATCAGTGACATGGTGTTTGCCCGTCGCCCAAGCGCGTATATCATGCAATCGCACCGCAATTAACCCGCGCATTATTGCACGTTGCAAAATGCTCGCTTGCAGATAAGAAGTAAACATACTTGGAAAAAGGGTAAAGACATCAAATTCCATATCCACATTCTACAATGATTTTAGAATTTTCGTCAGTGACGTGTCAAGTCAAAAGATAATGTGTGTTTTTAACATCAGCGGTGGGTGAATTTCGGGAAAAGGCAAAAGGCAGGAAGTCCCCCTGCCCAATAACAGCTTAGAAAGCAGCACCGGACCCAGCCAGGAGCAGTGCAGCCCACATGCCCTGCCAGGATTTGTAACCGCGCACTGTACGGGAGCGCATCTTCATCCTGCCAATCACTTGCTCGGTGCCATTATTGGTCCAAGGCACCTCTTTGTGCCAGTCAAA
>DAOTYY010000103.1:0-1927 GCA_034434695.1 Anaerolineaceae bacterium | reverse complement strand
TTCACCATCCAACAGGGAGGACAGCCCGGTCGCGGTGGTTTGCCCAAAGGCGCTTATCAGATAGTCGCTGTACAAGTCCAGGAGTTTGCCGTTTTTCATACACCAAGTTTACTCAAATCTGCGTAAGGTGAGTGATTCAGAAGAAGGAGATTCCTGTTCCCAGAATTCCCGTGCAACTGGAACAAGGGGTGAACATGTTGCCGCGAGTTCTACAAGGCTGTAAGTTTAATCCGCCTGAGACATTTTCCGAAATTTCTCATCATGATGGAGAACCGCTCTTGTCTGTTCAAAATCTCACTCACATTTATCCAGATGGAACGAAAGCAATTCATGATGTTTCTCTTGATATTTTTGAAGGGGAATATGTGCTGATTATTGGGCAGAACGGTGCTGGTAAAAGCACACTGGTCAAACACTTTTTGAATTTACTGAAACCCACCGAAGGCGTTGTAAAAGTAGGCGGAGTGGATACTCGCGAACTTTCTGTCAGCGATTTGGCTCGACGTATTGGGTATGTTGCTCAGAACCCTGATAATCAAATTTTTAATTCAACGGTCGGTGATGAGGTTGCATTTGCATTGAGAAATCTTGGCTATAGCAAAGAGGAAGTTGAGTTAAGAACAGTGGAAAGTCTGAAAGCAATGGGTTTGCTGGAGTTTCGTTCGCAACATCCTCTTTCTTTGCCCAAAGGTGATCGGGCACGTGTGGTAATCGCTGCCATTCTTGCCATGAAGCCAGAAATTATTATTTTTGATGAACCAACCACCGGACAGGATTATCGCGGTGCACAATATATTCTTGAAATCAGCCGCAAGTTACACAAGATGGGCAAAACGGTGATAGTAATCACGCATCATCTCTATTTGATGCCAGAGTTTGCTGAGCGTGTAATTGTGATGGGCAAAGGCACGGTCTTAATGGATGCTCCAATCCGTAAAGCATATCACGCAGTTGATCTATTGCGCGCCACTTACCTATCTCCGCCACAAGCTGTGATCCTTTCAAGGGAAATTGCAACCTTGCAGTTGCAACCCATTCCCGAATTGTTGACGCCTGAGGAAGTGGCAAGTTGTTTTCATTGTTCTAATCATGGGAGGTATGCATGAGCACTATTAAGTTTCAAACCGTTGAACGCGATTCATTTTTTACTGCGCTGGACTTCCGCCCCAAAATGTTTATGATGGCGGTGATCACGGTTGTGGCTTTCCTATGGGAGAGTGTTGCCATGCAAGCAATTCTAGCTCTCTTGATTATTGCGGCATCCCTTGCTGTGGGGGTTAAGTTTAAGTACATTTGCTTGGTGATCACCATTCTGTTACCTTTTTACCTTCTCTTGTTACTGACGCATGGATTTTTTAACATTGATCAAGTAAAAGCTTTGACAGGAAAAGCTGAATTGACACCGGTTTTCTCTTTCCCTCAGCATTGGTGGCTGATTGGGGGAGGTCGTATGACAGTTGAAGGGTTAATGTATGGGTTTAATGTCATCTTCAAAACTCTTACGCTTACACTTGTAGTGCCGTTGGGTGTATTCACGACCGACGTGGATAGCATGATTGTGGGAATGGTGCGGGCTCGGATTCCTTACAAAATTGCTTTCATTTTCTCTGCCACTTTGCGCTTTTTCCCATTGCTTTTTCAGGAAATCAGTACAATTATTGAAGCCCAGCGGCTGCGTGGTCTGGCATTGGAGAAAATGGGTCCTGCTAAGCGCGTGACAGTATATGCAAAAGTTGCTGTCCCTTTGATCTTGGGCGCAATGGTTAAGTCTCAACAATTAGAGGTTGTATTACTGATTGACTGACAGATTTTATGTAACCTCCAAGCACAGCGACGATAGAATCGCAATCGGATTCAACGCCTGGCGCTTGGAGGCAAAAACCGGATGTGGATCTGGACCGGGTTCAAACCAAAAGAAAGGAAGCAG
>DAOTYY010000102.1:0-3421 GCA_034434695.1 Anaerolineaceae bacterium | reverse complement strand
GCGCATCTTTCCGAGCTCCGGGACACCTACGCTGCACTGCGATTGCAGCGAGCCGGAGACGGGAATTTTATTATTGTCTTTCATGATGCCGTGCTTCCTTTTCAAAAAACGCCATTCGACTGCAAAAGTTTGCACCAGCCTGATCAAGAAGAAGAAGTTAATATCCTGGGAGAGGATCTTCTTCTTGATGATCATTATGATCATAGCGGCGCAAAAGTGCAAAATTTTGCACAAACGCCGGCGGTTTCGCTGCAAACTTCTGCACAAACGCCGCTTTCGGCGCAGTTTCTGGGCGGGCTGCAGGCGGCGGGATAAAAAACCGACCGACGCAGTGTACAAACTTGCGCTACAAAACATGTAGGGCAAGGTTCTTAAAGTCAAAAGTTGGAAGGATGAAGGCGAAAAAAAGCTTCCGCCTTTCGCCTTTTGACTTCTGCCTTTCCCCGCCTTGCGCTGCATTTCCCCCTCTCCCTCCTATGGGAGAGGGGCAGGGGTGAGGGTCAAACCCGCCTGCGCAAGTTACAAACCTGCGCTGCATTTCCCCCTCTCCCTCCTATGGGAGAGGGGCAGGGGTGAGGATCAAACCCGCCTGCGCAAGTTACAAACTTGCGCTGCAGCTTTGTAGGGCAAGGTTCTTAAAGTCAAAAGTCGGAAGGATGAAGACGAAAGAATAAAAACTTTCCGCCTTCCGCCTTTTGACTTCTGCCTTTCATTGCCTTTCGCCTTTTGACTTTCATCGCGCCGCATTTACTCCATCGGCGGGGTGACGGAAAACCCGCTGAAGCGCACCCTTGCGCTGTCCCATGTGCGCAGCCCAACCCCGCCGCTCAGGTATGTGCTGTCTTGCGCAGTCAGCACCAGCCTGTCGTCTATATATGCCTTAAACGTATCTCCTTTGACCGAAACGCTGATTTTATGCACCGAATTCCAGCCAAATGCCGCAGGCGCATCCCCAACCGCAATCGGTTTACCAAGCTCGTAGCCGTTTTTATCATAGCGGCGGAAAATCAGCTTATGCCCATACCCTGGGTCCACCTGAAACGAATAGCCGGAATAACTGCTCCCGCTGGGGCTGAGACGAAACATGATCCCGTAGCCATTTCCATCGAGAAGCTGCACCTGCTCCAGAGTCACTGTGTAATCATCGGGCAGTCTGGCAGTGTTCATCAGGCGCTGATCGCCGTGGCTGTCCGCATACAGCCAGCCATCCTTAACCTCCCATTCTTTCTTGCCGTAAATAGACTTCCATTGACTCAGGTCTTGAAAAGTATCCGAAACATAGACCTTTTTGTCCGGCGGCGCCGTCTCGATCGGTTTTGGTTCGGTGGCGATTGGCTTTATGCCGGTTGGCGTGACCGTTGCCAGTGCCGTCATAGATAGGGTTGGTGTGCTTGTCGGCGTTTCGGTTGGCGTGGCGCTGGTTGTTTCAGCGGCTGTGGGGGTGGCGCGAAAACCGCTAACCGCTTTTTGATACACTTGCTGAAGTGTTACTCCTTTCAGCCGAAGTACCAGCGCCGTAGAGGCGGCAATCAGAAAAAGTAGCAGAAGATATTCCACAATCCCCTGAGCGGTAAGATGTTTCTGTTTCATCTTATCATTCTCCTTCAAGCGGCATTTCGGTTTCCTCGACCCGCACCTGACCGACAGTCACATTTTGTCCGGCGATCACCTGCACGGGGATTTCTCTGCTCATGCCGTCGTATGCCACAATCAGACGAACTTCACCTGCGGGCACATTGTTCAATAGAAAATAACCGCCGGCATCTGTCGTTGCTGAGATGTCCATCTTGAGAAGATATACTTCAGCCGGGACTGGCGTCTGCTGCAGATTGACCACGTTCCCGCTAATACTCCCTGTGCCTGCAATGGAAGGCAAAACCGTTGTTGCCGTCAGATTGATGACCGCAAGCGCAGCCGCCAGAATGCTCAACCCAACGAGCGCTATTCTGATCCCTTTGGGCTTTTTAGGCTTCTCTTTGGACTCTTCTTGCGCTATGCGGCTCTCAATTTCCTCAAGGTCGGGTAATCCATTGATTTTTTTGACAGGCATACGTCCTCCTCTAAAATCAATCTCTCATGCCTTTTTTTCGGCGACCGTTAACTTGTAAGCCATTTTGGCAAGCGAAAGGCTGACAGCCGTCTTCGGCGCAATCGTCAGATAGGGTTTTCCCTGATTGATGGAACGAACGAAATTCTGACTATCGTATTCCAGCTCGGCGAAGATTGCTTTTTTCAGCCCGCTGGAAATTTTGGCAGGCAAGAGCGTACTGGCAGGGAAAATGTGATTGAGCACCAAGTGCACTTTGTCGCTTTCAACCCCTAGCCCCGAGAAGATACGCAGCGCCTGATACGCTGCATTGACCGATGCCAGTTCCGGCGTCAGCACCAGGAGAATAGCGTCTGAACGCTCCAGCACCGGTATCACCGCTTCTGAGAAGTGGTTTCCTGCGTCGATAACCACATAGGGTGCGATGGTTTGCAAAGGCGCCCAGACCAGGTCAACCACCGCCGGTGTGACCAGCTCCGCTTCCTCAAAAGCCTCCGGCGCGGGGAGCAGCTTAATGCCGGTTTCGTGTTGAAGCAGCATGGAACGCAGCAGCGTCTCCTCCAGCGTTTGCTCGTTCCAATCATGCAGCGCGGTCAGGGTCAGCTTGGGTTTCAAGTTCAACATCAGTGCACATTGACCGTTGGACAGCGCCATATCCCACAGGCAGGTTTCGATACCCCAGAGCTGCGAGATGGCGATGGCAAGGTTGATAGCGATGCAGGTCGTTCCCACCCCGCCGCGCAGGCTGAAAACCGAGAAGGTTTTGGCAACGGCCTGCGTCAGGGAGACGGGCGCCTCTTCTGTACGGGTGAGCAGCGCCTTCACGCGCAATTCCAGTTCTTCCGGGCTGATGGTCTTGGGCAGGTAATCATCCGCGCCCGCCTCTAACCCCGCCAGACGGTCTTTCAGTTCCGCTTGAGAAGAGAGCAGAATAATGGGGATTTTTAGGGTTGGCGGATTGTTGCGCACACGCTGGATAAATTCATAGCCGCTCATCTCAGGCATGACGACGTCGGAGATGATCAAATCCGGCAGGCGTTTCGCCGCTTTCAGCCATTCAAGCGCCGCCTGGGCGCGGTCAAATGCGGTGACGACATACCCCAAACGGATCAAGATGGCTTTGATTTTATACAGGGTGACTTCGTTATCTTCAACGATCAGAATGTGTTTTTTTTCTTCCATGGCTTATCTCCAGCTCACCTGAATGCAGGTGATGCTGATCGCTAGTTACATTATATGTAACTCACCTTACGCAGATTTGAGTAAACTTGGTGTATGAAAAACGGCAAACTCCTGGACTTGTACAGCGACTATCTGATAAGCGCCTTTGGGCAAACCACCGCGACCGGGCTGTCCTCCCTGTTGGATGGTGAA
>DAOTYY010000101.1:0-8014 GCA_034434695.1 Anaerolineaceae bacterium | reverse complement strand
AAATCCTGGCAGGGCATGTGGGCTGCACTGCTCCTGGCTGGGTCCGGTGCTGCTTTCTAAGCTGTTATTGGGCAGGGGGACTTCCTGCCTTTTGCCTTTTCCCGAAATTCACCCACCGCTGATGTTACAAACACGGTATAAATTCCCTGTTGACCAATTTGTTTCTTTTCAATATACTGAATTTGGACAATATTCCTGAAATTTTGTCCCTACTCAATTTAACTTTGTTCAAGTGTAATCCAAAAGGAGAAAGATCATGAGCCGGGCTTTAGGTATTGATGTTTCGTTCTGGCAAGATGACAATACGACCCCGCAGCAGGTGAACTGGCGGAAGGCAAAAGCCGCGGGCGCGGTGTTTGCGTTTATTAAAGCCAGTCAGGCAGCTTATACGGATCAGGATTTTGAATATAACTGGAGAGAGGCAAAAGCCGCCGGTATCCTGCGCGGCGCTTATCACTACTTTGATTACCGTATGGCACCAAAGCCGCAGGCGCAGCACCTGATCAAACTGCTTCAAAATGATCCCGGCGAGCTGCCGCCGGTGATGGATTTGGAGCGCAATCCCTACTGGCCCCTGCCTTCGCGGGAGAATCTGCTCAAGGTGACCCAGGTGTTTCTGAGTGAGCTGGAAGCTGCTTTTGGCAAAAAGCCGCTGTTTTATACCAATCCAAGCATGATTTATTACACGTTGAAACCCGTTCCTGCCTGGCTGACGGAATATCCGTTGTGGATTGCACATTACGGCGTTCCGCAGCCCACGATGATTGCGCCATGGACGCGTTGGACATTCTGGCAATGGACGGATAAAGGCGACGGCTTGCTGTTCGGCATGGAGAGCAAACAGGTGGATATGAATTGGTTCAACGGGACGGAGGCTGAACTTCGCCAGTGGGCTGGTCTGGAGCTGCCGGCGCCGCTGCCTGAGCCGACATTGGAGGAAAAGGTTGCCAAACTCTGGGCGGCGCACCCAGAACTGCATTAACAAGGACTTTACTGAGAAATAAGGGGCTGTCTTTGATTCTCTTACAGATAGCCCCTTCCTTACAATGTGAGATCCGAAGTTGATTTTTTTGCAAGATATGTTATATTTGAGCATGTTCATTTTGCACGAGGATCAAGCGGGGTATCAAAGTTATTATGAACTGGCACTACTCATCATGGCATTACAAAACCTGACAAAGGACTACCCCTTATGAAACATCCTGGAAGACTCCTAATTTATTGGGACTATGAACTCCAACGTGGTGCAGATGTATCACCCAGCGGCAAACACGATTGGGGTATGGAAGACTATCGACAAACTGAAAAACTGCTGAAATTGCTTGATCAATATCAGGTGAAAACAACTTTTGCTGTGGTTGGATTTGCCGCATTGGACGGTGACCTTCCTTATCATGCGCCAGTTCAGATTCGAGAAATGACGCAGCGTGGGCACGAGGTCGCTAGCCACACCTGGATGCATGACTGGGTGCCAGGCTTAACCCATATGCAATTACTGGAGACGCTCCGTAAAAGCAAGGAACAATTGGAAGAGGTAACCGGTAAGCCAGTGATTTCATTTGCTCCTCCCTGGAACGCACCTAGAACCTTCCTGAAAAAGACATCCATTGGGCTTTATGACTGGCGCCGTAATGGACGTCCTTATACTGATATTCCCAAACTCTGCAAGGCACTGCGGGAAACAGGCTACCGGACCGCCCGAATCTCCTATGAACCCTTGCACCACATGTTGCTTCGCCGCCTGACCGGTAAAACGGTGAAGCAGCCAACCCGGGCAGAATGGGTAGAGGGTATTCTTTGCCTGAAGGTGAGCAGTGGAGGTTTCGCTGCTGACTCAATGGCAATCATTCAGCATGCAGCGCAGTTTGGTCGAAACGCTGTCATCTATGGGCACCCTAATACATTAGCTGGTGATGATCACGAAAGTCTTAAGTTTTTTATTCCTTTTCTAGAGGCAGCATGTGACCTGCGCGAACAGGGAAAATTGGATATCATAACACCAGCAAGATTGCTTGATTTTTATTCAGGAAATGTTATATTGTAATTAATAAGGTTGATACAACGGCGGTTGATAAGTTACCCGTTTGCTCCAAAACAGAGAAAGTCATCTCTGGGTTGCTCTGTTGGTTTTGATCGGTACTGGTGTTTGAAAAGGAGGTCGCCATGATTAGGCTCAATTTATCAGCAGAGGAGCGAGATATCCTGGCTGCAACTCTTGAGTGTTGCGTTGACGACCTGAAGGATGAAATCCGTCACACCGACCGCGTTGAATATCGAGAAATGCTCAAACATCGTCTTGAAGTTTTATCCAAGGTGCTTGAGATTCTTCGTCAAAAACTACCCCTCGCTGAATGACCAAAACGCGTAGATCAAGCACAAAGGTCATCACTCCATAAGATTACTCGGTTCGAGTAATCTTATGGATGCTGCGTGGCACCTCCGTGTCGTACCCTTTAATATTCGCTAGATAATACGCAAACAATTGCGCTGGGATAATGCACACGATGGGGCTCAACCATTCAGGAATATCAGCCGGCAAGCCCACTGCTGATTGAGCCAGCTTAATAGCTTCCTCTCGATTGGAAATCACCAATAATTCAGCGTGATGTTCAACGCGTAGTCGCTTGAGCAACGTTAGCATATTGTCAAATACCCGACCATCTGGTACTGCTGCCATGACAGGAAATCCCTGATCCACCATCGCGATTGGCCCATGAAGGAAATCGGCGGATGAATAAGGATCAGCAACCACATAGGTCAATTCTTTCAACTTCAACGACCACTCAAAAGCGGTGGCATAATTGTAGCCGCGTCCCAATACCACACATTGCTCCATGTAACGATAACGTTCGACAATGCGGATGATACGCTCTTCCAAAGCTAGGGCTTCAGTTACCCATGCAGGCACCCGTTCCAGTTCCTGCTGGCGATTGGCATTCTCGTTCAAAGCTACCGACAACATAGCAATTGCCATTAGTTCGGCAGTGTACGTTTTAGTCGCAGCTACTGCCAGTTCCTGCCCGGCGCGTATGTCCAGTACAAAATCAGCCGTTCTTGCTAAAGGTGATCCGGTTGCATTGGTAATTGCCAGCGTCAGGCATCCTTGCCGCTTGCCTTCCTCTAACACAGCAACAATATCCGGTGATTGACCGGATTGTGAAATACCAACAACTAGCGCATTCCGTAAATTGGGCGGCTGTTCATACAATGTAAAAAGCGATGGTGTGGCCAATGCAATAGGCAAACGATTAGCCCCACCCCACAAATAATTTGCATACCGACCGGCATTATCGGATGTGCCGCGTGCTGCTAGAAAGACATAGTGAATGTCGCGCCTGCAAATCGCCTGTGCAATCTCTCTGGCTAATCTTGTTTGCTGAGTCAATAGTTGTTCCAGAATGGCTGGCTGCTCAAAGATCTCTGAACGCAGACTCATGATTTCTCCACGATTTCACAAATTTCAGAACGCCTTTAGCCCGTATTGCGAGTTTGTTGACAGCTATCAGCGATTTTGCTCCAAGTATAGCCTGTTTCTTGCCCCTGTCATTTTAGCACCGCACATGTTCAGCCAAATGCCTGACCGGTTTAAGCCGTTTTCACTCAAATCCCAACCGTTCTCGTTTTAAGGAGACAAAACGCCCCATGCCAATGACCAAATGATCCAGCACTTCAATATCAAGTAGTTTACCTGCCTGAATCAATGCTCGCGTCAAATTGATGTCTTCAGGGCTGGGTGTTGGGTCACCGGAAGGATGATTATGCACCACAATAATGGCAGCTGCATTGCGTTGAATCGCCATGCGAAAGAGCTCACCGGTTCGCACGGTAGAAGCATTTAAAGAGCCTGTATAAAGTTTGTCAACTGCAATCACGCGGTGGCGGGTATCAACCAATATCACCCAAAGATGTTCTTGGGCAAATGCTGACATCTCATATTGGACTAGTGCTGCAGCATCCTCTGGACTTTGGATAATTGGGCGTTCGTCTGGATGCACCATCATTAATCTTCTGCCCAGCTCAATAGCAGCTTTGATCTGTGCTGCTTTGGCTTCTCCTATGCCCCGCTGCTGACATAGCTCCGCAAAAGTGGCGCGCTGCAAACCAAATAACCCACCCAATTCGCGGAGCAGGCGATTTCCAACCTGCACTGCATTTTCACCTTCCAATCCGACCCGTAACAAAATGGCTAATAATTCATCATCGTTTAATGCCTGCGCTCCCAGTTCTGCCAGACGTTCACGCGGTCGTTGTCTCTCTTCCAAATCAGCAATACGATATGTGGTGGATTGTTCTCGTGCCATCAAAGTCTCACGTTGTTATGTTATCAAGAGTTAAGAACAACCATCTTGTGCTGAAAACATGTTTACTTGATTATACCGTAACCGATTCTTTACCGGCATCCTTTTTGGAACCAATTATTTTCAGCCTCTTTGGTTAAGACTGTGATTGTTCCAAATTTGGTAGATATGCGTCGAAACCGCCAGATTTGGGGGATAGCAAGTGTGCCCAATCGCCCAGATATGGCGGTTGTCAGTTAAGTTTACCAGTTTTGGAACAGTCACTTTCAGGGAAAAACGGTTTGTCTAAACTCGAGTTATAATATTATTGAGGGCTTAAACGTGTGTGGGCGTTTTACTTTGACATTGGAAACTTCTGAATTACAAAGGGAACTGGGTTTGAGCACCGTCCCAGACAACTGGCAACCGCGCTACAATATCGCCCCCAGCCAGCCTGTTCTAGTAATCAAAGATAACTTGAAGCGTGTTGCACAGTGGATGCGTTGGGGATTGATTCCTTCCTGGGCAAAAAGTCTAGAGATTGGTAATCGGCTAATCAATGCTCGTTCTGAAACCCTAAAAGAGAAGCCAGCCTTTCGTCGAGCCTTTCAAACTCAACGCTGTCTGATTCCTGCGGATGGTTTCTTTGAGTGGCAAACTCGTGTCAAGGTTTCCTCACAGCGCCAGCCCTTTTACTTTCACTTGCCCAATCATCGCCCTTTTATGTTCGCCGGTCTTTGGGACATCTGGCATTCACCAGATGGAAGTGAATTATTGAGCTGCACTATCATCACGTGTAAAGCAAATGAGATCGTCTCATTCGTGCACGATCGAATGCCGGTCATTCTAGACACAAATTCAGCATGGGTCTGGCTGTCTGACCTGCCAGAAAAAAAACTCCAGTCTATGTTGGTTCCCCTTTCACTACCCCTTGTAGCCCAACCAGTATCGCACCTGGTTAACAAACCTGAGCACGATACTCCTGATGTGATTATGCCTGTCACAGACTGACCCGGCTCGATTAAACGCATCAGACGATTGCTACTCACCGAAAAAAGTTGTGGGAGTCTTAAGTGTCAGTGCGTCTAAAAACAATTTTAGTGGTGATTGTGATCCTGCTACTATCAACAGGAGGATTATATATTGCTTCCAGTGCAATCCTCTTAAGGTCTCTGGAGCAAGCTGAACGTTCGCTAGCCCAACAGGAACTCAATCAAATTGCCAGCATCTTTTCAAAGGATATTGAGGATTTAACTCGACTTGCCAAAAGTTGGTCAATAAACAGCGCAATAATAAAGTTAGTCAATCAACAAGATGTTGCGCCCTTCGAAAGTGATCCAATCTGGCTATGGTTCAGTTCTGAAGAAATTGACTTTTTTGGAGTTTATGATACTTCAGGAAGCCAGCTTTTGGGGGTAGGGAATTCTACTCAAACAAACAAATGGGAAGAAACTCCTGACTTTGTGAGCACGAGCGAATTGCAACAAAACTTCCAGATGGAATTAACACAATCCTGCCAGAATGGAGTGTTCAGACGCCTGGAAGACCACTATATTTTTTCATCCTGTCCTGTTCCATCTTTCAAAGACCCCCTGCAAGGGTCAGGGTTTCTCATTGTAGCGCGAAATCTGCTAAAAACAGAATTGACGCGCTTGAAAGGACAGAGCGGAAGAGACATCCAGTTTATACCATATGCTGAGTTGAGCACTGCAGCACAATCAGCTTTCTCGGATAACAATCCCCAAAATGATGAGCTGATTGAATATGTGAATGAAAACTCACTCATAGGATATATACCGGTCATAGATTCACAAGGGCATTGTATTGGTGCATTTCGATGGACAAGTAACCGAGTCATTTATCAACAGGGACTGATCAGTCTCAAATTTTTACTTCTGGCATTCGTTTTGTTAAACGTCACCCTGGCATTGCTGGGTATGTTTGTGGTGGACCGCCTCGTAACTCAGCCAGTAACTCACCTGGTAGAAAAACTGCGTAGTAAAGCTCAAGATGAATTGCCGAACCTGATGGATTTTCCGGATCAACTGGAAGAAGCCATCCTGACTCGTCCCCTACAAACACTACTGGAACAAACCAGGGAGATCCAACAAAAAGCGCTCTTGCGAAGCAGATTGTATCTGACGGTATTGGAGAATGCGCAGGTCGCTGTCGCATTATTGGATGGAATAACTTACAACATACTGGACGTCAATGAAGTTTTTCGTTTATGGATTGGGTTGAGCAGAGAAGAACTACCGAATGAAAATTTTCCCGAACTGGTTAACAAGGCTGGATGTATAACCGGTCTGGATGATTTTGAACAACGTATAAAAGCACTGAAGGAAAATCAGGTCATCACTTTTGAGATCAGTTGTCAGAAAACAGAAAATAACCGTGAGGATTTCTTAGCAACTGCTGGACGTTTAGCATTTAACCAACGCTCATTTATCTACATTACCATCAATAACATTAGTCAAATTAAAAATCTACAACGCGAACTGGAACTCCAGCGCGATTTTGCCCTGCAGGTAATGAATAAAATGGGGCAAGGGTTAGTCATTACCAGCCTGGACGGCAGATTTCAGTTTATTAACTCAGCTTTTGCAAAACTCCTGGGATATACTCCCGAACAGTTATCAAATTCAACATTTTCAGAAATTGTATTTCCGGATGATCTTCGTTTATTCTCGCGAGCTTTAGAAGAATTAAGTCAAAGCAGGTTTACACAGGATGAAATCAGATTGTTGCACAAGGATGGTCAGATTGCTCTCACCTTGATAGTGGGCGCGCCTCTAGTAAGCGCAGAACATGTTACAGCAGCGATCTTTGTTGTCACCGACCTAACCGATCGCATCCGGGCAGAAGAAGCCTTGCGACGAAATGAGGAATTTTTACGAGTTTTATACAACATCACATCACAGGAAAACGCCCCATTCTCCCAAAGGATGCAATCCTTGCTCCAAATGGGCTGTCAATATTTCAAGATGCAAATTGGGGTATTAACAAAAATTGAGGGAGAAACCTGCAATGCGATTGAAATATTCGAATTAGCACCACAGAAGGCGTCCAACGAGCTAGTCGGGTCGGCAACAGCACTCTATCAGGCTACCTTACATGCCAACCAGCTGATCACTCATGAAGACTTAAAACAACATAGCAGACAAGTCATCCTCAATCATAACACCCAGATTGAAAGCTACCTAGGTATTCCTATCACGGTAAATGGCAAACCATATGGAGTATTGTGCTTTTTGGGGACGAAAAGCCGAGCAGAGCCATTCAATTCGTCGGAACACGAAGCTTTACGCTTGATGGCACTCTGGGTTAGCTCAGTAATAGAACAGGAACAATATCTAAATCAATTACAAGCCTATGCTGAGGAAATTGTACGTACTAATAAGGAGTTGGCAATTGCGCGAGACCGAGCTCTGGAAAGCTCACGGCTAAAGTCCGAGTTTCTGGCAACTATGAGCCATGAAATCCGAACTCCCTTGAACACTGTGATTGGTATGGCTGAGTTGCTATTAGAAACGCCTCTGAATCAAGAACAACGTGAATATTCGGAAATTGTGCGCGAGTCGGCGCAGGTCCTGCTTGGTTTAATAACTCACCTTACGCAGATTTGAGTAAACTTGGTGTATGAAAAACGGCAAACTCCTGGACTTGTACAGCGACTATCTGATAAGCGCCTTTGGGCAAACCACCGCGACCGGGCTGTCCTCCCTGTTGGATGGTGA
>DAOTYY010000100.1:0-6871 GCA_034434695.1 Anaerolineaceae bacterium | reverse complement strand
TTCACCATCCAACAGGGAGGACAGCCCGGTCGCGGTGGTTTGCCCAAAGGCGCTTATCAGATAGTCGCTGTACAAGTCCAGGAGTTTGCCGTTTTTCATACACCAAGTTTACTCAAATCTGCGTAAGGTGAGTTATTCAGATAAGCTGCAGACTAAATTTTTCTTGTGAAGTGTCCGCAAATATGATACAATCGGGCCGCGTTGGGAAACGAATCCCTCTGGAGGGATGGCCGAGTGGTTGAAGGCGCCTGTCTTGAAAACAGGTGTGGGGCAACCCACCGTGGGTTCGAATCCCACTTCCTCCGCTGAGCCGGGGAGGTGCCAGAGTGGTCGAATGGGGCCGCCTGCTAAGTGGTTGTCGGGGCTATAACCTCGACCGCGGGTTCGAATCCCGCCCTCCCCGCCATCATGTTTCTGATAATACCCTTTGACGTTTAGCCGGCAAAACAATACGACGGTAAGCAAAGGTAACGGCCCATGCCATCAATAAAGCGCTAAACACTCCTGGCGCCCAGATTCCCAAAGCCTGCAAAAGAAAGCTGCCCACCGAAGGAGCAATAACCCGCGTAGCCGATTCAAGTGAGGAAGCGATGCCCAAAATCCCCCCTACTTCCTCTTGACTAACGGATTTGCTGATTGCACTTTGCAGCACAGTATTTAACACCCCGCCAGAAAGAGCGATTGGGATCATGACAACAATCAATTGCCAAAGTTTGGATGTGAAAGCCCAAGTAAAGAGAGATGCAGCCATCAACCACAAACCACTGATAATTAACCAGTTCTCACGAAAACGTCGTGTCAAAATTCCGATCAAACCGCCCTGCACGATCACTGAGAGTAATCCAACATAAGCCAGCAGATAGCCAGTTGTTTGCGAGCTCAAGCCAATTGCCTGACAATATAACGAGAAGATGGTTTGGAACATAGCAAAAGCCATTCCGTAGAAAAATCGCACATGCAATAAAGGTCCCACTAGCGGGCGATTGAGCGCCTGTACCAGTGCCTTCAAAGTGAAAGGCGGACGTTTGCGCAAGAGAGAAGCCTGACGAACTTCTTGCGTGAGCGATTCAGGCAAAAAGAAGAAAATGGCAATCAGGTTCAAAAATGAAATTAAAGCTGCAGCCAGCGCTGGAACGTAATATCCCCACCGGCTGAGAAATCCACCAAAAGCTGGACCAACGATGAACCCCAGACCAAACGCTGCACCGACTAGGCCCAATCCCCTTGCACGGTTCTTCTCATCCGTCACATCGGCAATGTAAGCCTGCGCAACAGTAATATTGCCGCCTGTCAATCCATCCAAAACACGACTCAAGAAAAGGACACCAATTATCCATGCATTGGCAAACTGAGGAGCAATTAAGCTTGCCAAGAAATTGCCGAGGGGGGCAGCAAAAGCAAGCAGCAAAAAGCCAACCCACGTACCACCAACAGATAACAACAACACCGGACGACGCCCGTACCGATCCGAAAGGCGACCCAGCACGGGCGCGCCAATAAGTTGTGCGGCAGCATAAGAAGCCACCAGTAAACCAACCACTAAAGGCGTAGCCCCGTATACTTCCGCATAGTAGGGTAACAAAGGCAAGATTAAGCTGAAGCCCAATAAATCAACAAAAACAATGATGAAAATCGTTAAGAGCCGTGAGTTTTTTGCCAACATATACCTCTACCTCTTCCTAATCAAATGATAGGGTATTATCAGGGATTGATCAGCAAGATACAAGGCATGGTAAAGGATTGTACAGGGTTTTTTCTAAAAAAACCGCTTGACACAGAACGAATGTTCTGTTATATTAATAGTACAAATGAACGAATCATATTCGCCAAAAAGGAGAGCATAAAATGATGGCTCGAAGAACTACCGGATTAGGCGAACGACACCGAAAAATCATGCAGTTTCTGACCAGCTTCCAGGAAACGAAGGGATATTCTCCCTCCATCCGGGAAATCGGCGAGAGCATTAACGTCAAATCCACCTCGCTGGTAGACTACTATCTGAGACAACTTGAAAACATGGAATATATTAGACGCGACCAAAACACTTCGCGCAGCATCCAGATTCTAAGACCGATGCGTTCAATCGGGAGCAGAATGGTCGAAGTGGCACAAAATGCTCTTGGCGAGTTGATCTCTTTACCGCTGGTTGGTCGCATCCGTGCAGGTCAACCCATCCCGGTCCCTCCCTCCGATTTGAATTACTTTGATGCTGAAAGCACTGTAGATATTGCCCGCAGTCTGTTGCCTGCGCGCGAAAAACCAGGCGAACTGTTTGCGCTAGAGGTGGAAGGCGACTCAATGATTGATGCTATGATTAACGACGGCGACATCGTCATCATGAAACGCGCAGAAGAGGCTCATAACGGTGAAATGGTTGCCGTCTGGCTCGATGATACCAACGAAACCACGCTCAAATATTTCTACCGAGATGACAAAAACAAGCGTGTGCGTCTGGAGCCGGCTAACCCGACGATGAAACCAATTTACATTGACGATCCCTCACGTCTGCGAATCATGGGCAAGGTTGTCATGGTTATCCGTCAGGTAAAAAGCATCGCAGCCTAAATTGTAGGGTAAGCAAAAATCAGGGTGAATTACGCCACCCTGATTTTTGCATTGCTGTTCCTTAGCGATTAGACTACTTCAACAACAGCACCAGCCGCTTCCAGCTTAGCTTTGGCATCCGCGGCTGCTTCCTTGCTGACCGCAGTCAAGACTTTGGCGCCGGCTGTCTCTGCCATATTCTTGGCTTCGACCAGGCCCAAATTGGTTAGCTGGCGAATAACTTTAATGGTTTCGATCTTACGCGGACCGGCATCCTTGAGCACCACATCAAATTCGGTCTTTTCTTCAACTGGTTCAGCAGCAACGCCTGCGGCAGGTCCTGCAACTGCCGCAACTGCAACGGGAGCAGCGGCAGAAACGCCCCACTTTTCCTCAAGCATCTTAACCAGTTCTGCAGCTTCCAGCACGCTCAACGTGCTCAGTTCCTCAACTAATTTTTGTAGATCAGCCATTTCTTAATCACTCCTCAATAGATTAGATTTCTTATAGTATGTTTATCAGTATCTTTCAGAAGATTTCACACCTAGCCAGCAACGGCAGGTGCAGCCTGTTCTGATTTCGCTTTGATAACGGCGGCTATCATGCGGGCAGGTTCAGCCAGCGTGCGGACCAATTTGGTTGCTGGGGCAGAAATAACACCCAGCAATTGAGCGCGCATCATCGGCAACGGTGGCAACTCAGCCAACATCTTGACCTCATCTGCGCTGATGTATCGCTGGTCGAGAAAGCCGCCCTTCAGTTTGAGGTTTTCGGATGTTTTGGTTGCCTCATGAAATACCTTTGCCAGCGCAGCAACATCTTCACCCGTGAAACCGATTAATGTAGTACCTTCCAGCGTCTTATGCTCAAAACCAGCACGATCCAGAGCAAGCTCTAACAACGTGTTTTTAACCACGTGCGCCTGACCGCCTGCTTCGCGAACTTTAGCACGCAAAGCGCTAACCTCCGCAACCGTCAAACGGGAATATTCAAGCATGAAAACCGCTTTGCTCTCGCGCAGCCATTGCTCATACTGAGCCAGCATTTCAGTCTTTTGTTTCTTTGTGAATGCCAATGAACGTTCACCTCCTTCCTTTTCAAAAATAAAAAAGTCTTTGCCTTTCAACTGCCGGGCAAAGACTTCCATCCCGCTATAGAAGCGGCTAATGACAATCTGGATAGTCCTCACCTCGGCAGGATATTAAGCCTTTTTGGCACCGGCTTTCAATGGTGAAGGCAAGGTTATCTAAATGACCTCAGTCACCAACCTCCATATTTTGTGCAAGGTTCACATCTACCCGGACGCCCGGACCCATTGTAGATGCCACTGTGACGCGGCGGATATAAGCGCCCTTTGCAGCGGCTGGTTTGGCTTTCTTGATTGCATCCATTAAGGTTGCCATATTTTCATAGAGTTTTTGTACATCAAAAGACACTCTGCCAATTGGAACGTGCAGATTAGCAGTTTTATCCAAACGAAACTCTACACGCCCAGCTTTGGCTTCCCGAATGACGCGGGGCAGGTCTTCCGCCGGTACTACCGTACCAGCCTTAGGATTGGGCATCAGCCCACGCGGACCAAGGATGCGTCCGAGTCGTCCCACTTTACCCATCATATCCGGGGTGGCGATGGCAACATCGAAATCAGTCCAGCCGTTCTGAATTTTGGTAATCCATTCATCGCTGTCGGCGATGTAGTCGGCGCCGCCTTCCTCTGCCTTTTGTACACCTTCACCCTGCGCAAACACCAGCACACGCACCGTCTTACCCAGACCATGCGGCAGAACGACCACATCACGTACCTGCTGGTCTGCCTGGCGTGGATCCAACCCCGTTCGCAGGTGAACTTCCACCGTAGCATCAAAATTAGTGAAACTGGTTTCCTTAACCAGTGCCAGGGCTTCTTGAGGGGAATAATTCTTAGTTGTGTCAATTTTTTGTCTTGCAGCTTGATATTTCTTTCCGTGTTTCGGCATTTGTACTCCTTAGTGGTATTAACGGGCAAAAGCCGAGCTTCGCCCTCCCACAATCTTAATCTACAATCTCCAAACCCATGTTACGGGCAGTGCCTTCAATCTGTCGAACAGCACCTTCCAGGTCAATCGCATTCAAATCCTTCATTTTGATCTCAGCGATCTCGCGGATTTGTGCCCGGGTCACCTTACCAACTTTACCGCGGCTGGACTGACCGGAACCCTTCTCGATTCCAGCAGCCTTTTTTAACAGCTCAGCTGCTGGCGGGGACTTAAGGACAAAAGTAAAAGAGCCATCGGTATATATGGTAATCTCTGCAGGAATAATCTCACCTACACGATTGGATGTGCGGGCATTATATTCCTTGCAGAATGCCATAATATTGATGCCGTGTCCGGCAAGAGCTGGACCAATCGGCGGAGCTGGATTGGCTTTTCCAGCCGGGATTTGTAATTTGACGATTGCTTTTAGTTTCTTTGCCACAGTTTCCTACTCCTGAGTGGTTTTAGCGGGTGATTTAGGGAACACCCTCCCACGATCTCACGAGTCTAAATTGACCCGGTTCACGCTTTTTCAACTTGCAAGAAATCAAGCTCCACGGGCGTTTCACGCCCAAAGAAATTGACCATCACACGAACCTTGGTGCGCTCCATGTCAATCTCAGCTACCGTACCGCGAAAATCATTGAACGGCCCATCAATGATGCGCACACGCTCACCAACTTTGAAGGTCACCTTGATATGGGGTACTTCGGCTTCCATACGCCGCAGAATATGCGCCACTTCCTCCGGGCGCAGGGGCGTAGGGGTCGTTCCCATACCAACGAAGCCGGTTACACCGGGCGTGTTGCGCACCACATACCACGATTCTTCTGTCAAAATCATATTTACCAGCACATAACCGGGAAAGACATGGCGTTCTACCACGCGGCGTTTGCCGTCTTTTACCTCTATTTCTTCCTGTGTGGGAATGACCACGTCAAAGATTTTGTCTTTCATCCCCATCGTCTCAATGCGCTGTTCCAGATTATGGCGCACTTTGTTCTCATAGCCGGAATAGCAATGAATGACATACCACGCACGCTGATCGCCTGCTTCTTCACCAGAAGTTTTGACAGAAGGAACTTGTTCTCCCGTTTCTTTGGCAGGCTGTTCAACAGGAATGGGGGATTCATCTTTCACAGGAATATCCGACGCGCCCAGGCTACCCTCCCCACCAGCGGAGGTTTCGTCTTCCAGAGAGGGTTTTGCCATCTCCTGTTCATCAACCTGGTCAAAATTGTCATCCATTACCATCATTACCTGCCTGCTACCATTTTCCCCTCATTATGCCAGAATAAGAGTGATCACGCGGGAAAAGATAAAATCCAGCAATCCCAGCAAGAAGCTCATGATCGCCATGACCAGCAATACAATGTAGGTCAAACGGCGCGCTTCCGGCAAGCTGGGCCAGGTGACCTTCCGAAGTTCACCAATGGTTTCCCGCCACCAGCGGACCAAGAAATTGGGCTTTTTCTCGTTTTTTTCAGTCACACTTCACTCCTTATCCTGACTTATAGAGGGTCAGGTTCAATTCTCTCATGCGCATAAAACGCCGCCCCTATAGACGGCGTTGTCCTGAGAGCAGGCCAGGCAGGAATCGAACCCACAACCTCCTGTTTTGGAGACAGGCGCTCTGCCAAATTGAGCTACTGGCCTGTATGGGAGACCCATTCAATTTTACCATAAATATGGTCTCCCGCGATACCCACAATTACTTCGTCTCGCGGTGCAGAGTATGCTTGCGGCAGCGCGGACAATATTTATTAAATTCCAGTCGCCCAGGATCATTGCGTCGGTTTTTCTCGGTTGTATAATTGCGCTCCTTGCATTCTGTGCAGGCAAGCGTAATCACTGGGCGAATATCTTTCTTTTTCGATGCCATAATTCACCTATCAGACTATTCTTAATAGTCCAGTACTCCATTAATCATAAACTTGGGTGATCACACCGGCGCCAACCGTCAAGCCGCCTTCTCGAATGGCAAACTTCGACCCCTGCTCCAACGCCACCGGCACAATCAACTCCACTTCCATGTTGATATTGTCCCCAGGCATCACCATCTCTACCCCTTCCGGTAGTTTGATCGTGCCCGTTACATCCATCGTCCGTATGTAAAACTGCGGACGATACCCAGGAAAGAACGGCTTGTGCCGCCCTCCCTCTTCCTTCTTCAGTACGTACACCTGCGCCGAAAACCGCGTGTGCGGTTTGATGCTCCCAGGCTTCGCTATCACCATCCCCCGCTCTACATCCGTCCGCTCAATCCCACGCAACAGCAAACCTAGATTGTCCCCAGCCAGCCCTTCATCCAG
>DAOTYY010000099.1:0-2050 GCA_034434695.1 Anaerolineaceae bacterium | reverse complement strand
TTCGAAGATGAACGTCGCGGGCGTATTGGAAGTTTCGGCAATCAGATTGAATTTGGCGAAATCGAAATCCGTGATCATTTTGGAAGCCCACGAGTACGGAGGAAATGAATGATGGAGAAATTTCACAGGATTTTCACAAGCAACGGATGGGTAACGTTGAACGATGGAGGAAAAGAAAAAGAGATGACCAAACTTGAGAAATACATCAAAGATATTGCAGATGAAATTGAGTCTGAACGCTCGAGCATAGTAGCGATATACGCAGCCCGCTACCTGCTCACCAATTATGACCGACGCGCTTTACCAGACTGGGTCGAAGCGCTGGCGAACGCGAATGACGCGGTGTGGGAAGACGTTGTTGACGAAGTGCGGCGGCTCAAGGCCGCTGAAGAAATGGAGGAATAAATGGCTATTGCTGCATCCAAACCCGGAATGGCATTGCTTATCCTGATCTTGCTTGCACTGATAGCACTTGCCGTATTGCCCATTGTTGAAATTGCCGTTGACAACGCGCCTCCAATCAGCCACGCCGTTCTCCGCCACGGCCGCGAGGCGCTTGTTGCACGTGAGTGCATGAATGGCTGGGAATTGCGCATGTATAACCCAACAACAGAGAGGACAGGGTTGATCTGCATGACGAGTGAAGGAAAGTGGGGCATTGTAATACTGAACAAATATGGAGAAGAGATTACAGCGTTTTTGAAAAACAAAGCGAAGACGTTGGAACAAGTAATTCGCTACATGCGCAACGCCGGCTATGAACTAATCCAATAAAAAACCGCTATACCAAGAAAGGAAACAAAAAATGATCAAAAATCTAACACCCCATGTAATCACAATCATAAAGGCAAGCGGCGAAGTGATTGACATTCCATCACACGGCACGATAAGACTATCAGAAGTAACCACCGCGGTTACTGAGTATGAGGGGGTACAGCTGGTACGGAAGTCTTACGGCTCTGCGGAACTCCCTCCACAGAATGGTGACATCTATATTGTATCCGCCCTGGTACGCCAGGCCTTTCCGCATCGCAAAGACCTGGTATCACCTGGGGACTTGATTCGTGATGAGAACGGCAACGTGATTGGCTGCCGCAATTTGATTTGCAATTGAAAAGGAGAAAAAAAATGAACACACAAACTTTAGTAGATCCTTGGGACAGCGCCAATGAGGCGAAAGAACCCCAATTTTCCAATGAAATTTGGGGGCAAGTTGAAGCCCGCAGCTGGTACTGTGTTTTGGAAAAAGGCATCGGAAAGATCGAGTTTGACCCCCAAATTCACAGCCAAGATCAGCAGCGGACGGCAATTGACATCACCGTGCGTTCGCTGGTTGAGATGGGTTTGACCTTTGACTTGACCCGCAACATGATTGCGGAAAGCCGGGAATGGGCATCCTTTGTTCTGCCTTCGATCCGTGATCTGGGCATTCACCCAAAGGAATTGAACGGAAAATGGGTGAAAGTGCAAACTGTGACACTTACGGGTAAGGATGGTCAGCCAGTCACGTACACCGATAGCAACGGCAATGTGAAAGAGAAGACAACCGTCAAGTTTTTGAAGATTTTCTCCAGCGAAGATGAGTGCCGTAATGACTATTTAGCCAATTCCGGTAAACCTGTTCAACAGGATACTCAGTATAAGACGGGGAATGGCGCAAATGGTAATAGTAACAGTGCTGACAATAAAGAGCGCCAAACCGCACTGGCATTTCTCAAAGCCTATGTCCAGTCCGCCTGCCGCGGCCAAAAGGACATCAACGTCATTCGCGAGACGCTGGCGCTCAACATTGCCCAGCAGCCGCTGATCAGCAAGTACTTCACCGTTGACAGCCCGGAAACCATCGAGCAGATCACTCAGTATATGGGTTAGCCATGTTTGATGTGACCTTTCTTATTCCCGACTATCCAAACTGGTGGGACGATGGCAGCGATTATGTCCCACCTGCGCCGGATGATGTGATGCCAGATCGCGAACGCGAGCGGATTGAGATGGAAATTTTTGAGCTCATTGACGCCGGCGCTTTCGACCCGGAACGTGAACTTCCATT
>DAOTYY010000098.1:0-3378 GCA_034434695.1 Anaerolineaceae bacterium | reverse complement strand
GCAGCTGCTCGGATAAGCATACAATTGGCTTGGGCATGGTTCAACCTCCAGGATTAGGTTCTCAGCAAACCTTATTATCCTCGGTTTGACCATGCCTTTCTATTCAAGTTCTGTTAAAGTGCAAAGATAGTGTCATCTATGTTTATCCACAAATGTTGGTTTAATTATGGCGAACTGGTTTCTGTAGGTGTTTCGGTACTGCTTGGTTCAGGTGTTAGAGTTTCGGTTGGCGTAAGGCTGGGTTCAGGGGTAGGCGTGCGCGAGGGAATAGGTGTAATCGTGTAAGTGGGCGTCAGAAAAGGAGTAAAAGTCTGCGAGGGCGTCCAGGTGATAGTGATGGTTTCGGTCACAGTCGGAGTGGAAACCCAGCTCAGGGTGACGGTATTGGAAGGCAGGGGAGAAAACGTCACAGTAACGGACGCTGAGGGTGTGAACGTGGCGGAAAGGCGGGAAATCGGCTCACAAGCGCGCAAAACCACAAAACCAAGGCAATAACAGGGAATGGTTGCCAGGATAATGAAGAGCAGGGTTGAACGGATACGTATGCGACGTTCCTGCCGAGTCTCAATCATAGACTCCTCATGATGGGTATCATATCATCAGCCACGAGAACTGACAAGCCAACCACGCCTTCAACCCTTTGGTCAGCAATTTTAACCAGAACTCTGTCGTGCGTGTTCCAAAACGCTTTTGACGTTTGCCATTTCGGAACGCACCGTCTCATACAGGTTTTCCGCCCTTAGCTCAGTAATTGTATAGCAAGGAGCATTCAGGTTATCCGCAAGCGCCTGCGCCAGCCCCTGATCAAACGCAGCGTGCTCCATATTAATTACTACACTATGAATATTTGCCTGCGCAATAGATTTGGCGATTTTTTCTGCCTCTTCCTGCGGGGATGACATCCCCATCGAAACATTACCGGCGCCGTCGGTCAGGACGATCAACAGCGGACGAACGTCGGGGTGCAGGATTTTCTCCCGCTGCAAAACCTCAAACGCCATCTGCAAACCCGCCGAAAGCGGCGTCTTACCGCCAATCGGGATATCTGCCAGGGCGCGCTGTGCCAGCAAGACCGAGTTGGTCGGGGGCAATACCAGCGTGGCTTTGTTTTTCTGAAACACTATCAAGCCCACTCGATCGCGGCGCTGATAGGCATCGGTCAACAAGGACATGATAGCTCCTTTGGTTGCCGCCATGCGCTCAGCCACCGCCATAGACCAGGAAGCATCTACCAGAAACAGCACCAGATTGGCAGAGCGACGCACGCGCACCTTGCGCTGGTAATCTGTGGGATGAATGGAAAAGGCAACTCGTTTGCGGTCTTCAGCGCGCTCTTTTTGAAAAGGCGCCGCGGCGCGCAGTGTGGCATCCAGCGCCAGATCATCCACTTTACCATCCAAAACCGGGCGAGCCTGCACATAGCGCCCGCGCTTACGCTCTGAAATCGTGCGCGAGCGGCGTCCAGCACTGCGGCGCACCATTTTATCCAGCGGTGTGTCCAACCGGCGCGCGGCAAAAACTTCGCCAATGCGGGTGCGTTCGCCGCCCTCCCACCAGCGTCCTTCATTGCTTTTGAAAACATCCTGCTGGGGGACCGGTTCCGGTTTACCCTGTTCTTTGGTATCTTCGACAGTTTCAGGCTCAGTTAAGTTTTTTTTTGAGCCTCTTGATCTCCGACTTGTTGTTCAACACTTGTTTGGGTAGATTTGCTGGTTTCACTGGCTTGCAACTGCTCAATGCGTTCCTGCAACTCTTCCATGCTGATTTCGGTTTGCTGGAAAGGTCCACGTTTGAGACGATGTGGCAGCGCCAGCTCAGCCGCCAGCGCAATATCCCGATCGTTGATCGCTGTGCGTCCCTCAAATGCAGCCTGTGCACGTGCAGCTTTCAAAATGACCAAATCGGGACGGTGACCTTCAACATTCAATGAAGCTGTTAATGCGGCAATCGAAAGCAAATCTCGAGTGGTATAGGTGACTTGGTCCACCAGCCGCCGCGCCTGCTCGATTTGACGTGAAAGTTCTTCTTCTTTGGGTAACCATTTTTGTCGAAAACCTTCCGGATCGGCTTCAAACTCCAGAATGCGTTCCATGATCTGCACGCGGTCACGGGCATCGCGAATACCATAAATATCCACCGAGAGCGCAAAACGGTCCAACAATTGCGGACGCAGATCGCCCTCTTCCGGGTTCATCGTACCAACTAAAATAAAGCGCGCCGGGTGGCTAAACGAAATACCCTCGCGCTCGACAATGTTCATGCCCATTGCCGCAGAATCAAGCAAAATATCCACCACATGATCGTCAAGAAGGTTCACTTCGTCTATGTAAAGCAAACCGCGATTTGCTGCCGCCAGTACGCCCGGCTCAAAATGCCGTTCGCCGCGCTGGATGGCTTTTTCAATGTCCAGTGTGCCAACCACGCGATCCTCGGTTGCTGAAACCGGCAGGTTAATAAACGGCGTGGCTCGGGTGGAAACTGGCAATTCTTCCCCGCGCGCTGACCGCTCGCGACACTCGGTACACCACGTATCCGGACGATCAGGATCGCAGCCAAAACGACAATCGCTGACAACCCTCACGCGCGGCAAAAGCGCCGCCAGAGCGCGCGCTGCAGTGGATTTTGCCGTACCACGCTCACCGCGAATCAACACGCCCCCAATGCGCGGGTCCACTGCATTGAGGATTAAAGCCCGGCGCATCCGCTGCTGACCAACAATGGCGGTAAATGGAAAGATCACTGGCATATCAGCTTTGTAACCTCACTCAATGTAATCTCCGTACATACATCATAAGTTTACCACGTGTAACCACAGGGGACAATCATGATATAAAACGTTTCGCTAATCACTTGACTAAGTGTTTATCCAGTTGAGGAATTTACCGGTTTGGAAGGCGGATAACCAGAACAGGTTGTTTTGCCAGACGGATAACGTTTTCCATGGTGCTACCAGTCACCAATTCTTGAATGGCACTGCGACCCTGTGAACCCATCACGATCAACCCAACCCTTTGTTCGTCTGCCACTTGCATGGTTTGCTGGGCAGGATTCCCATGACGCAAAAGCCAGCGCACCTTGAAGCCCAGTTCCGATAATTCCTGACAGCGCATTTCCAAACGGCTTTGATCTTCCCGATCAAAAGCCGACAACTGTTCCTGTGTCCTGTGCTTCATCACTCGTTCATCCTGAACATGCAATAAAATCACCTCTCGTGTTCCTGCAATGCGCAGCTTTTTAACTATGTTAACGTGAGTTCGGGATAAGGAGAGGATCTCCAAAAGGGAGTAAACTTTTGTTACCACAACAACAGTTGAAACCCCAGGAGACCCTCAATGGACAGTTTACTCGTTTTATTCTGTGATGTCGATGATTTTTGCA
>DAOTYY010000097.1:0-15210 GCA_034434695.1 Anaerolineaceae bacterium | reverse complement strand
GGTTTGGGGGGCTTGATCTGACGAATAATATGAACTGTGCAATATCCCATTTCAACCGCCCATGTCCAGAGAGAAGAAAGAGCTGTGTAAATGTTTTTGACTCTTTTTTTTTGACAAATCGAGTGATGCCAAATAATGGGCAATTGTCTTTCGTTCAATATGATCTATGTCAAAATCACCAATTTCCCTATTAAATCGCCGCAGGACGGTTTCATAATCCAGCAGAGTCCAACGGCTCAGACGCTGAGCTCGTTTAAACTCCAAAAACTCGTCAATGCAATAAGACAGCAAAGGCATATTTCCAACCTCCATGACTGGTATGATGTTTGTTATTGTTTTGGTTTGGTAGAGATTGGATTTTGCCATTTTCCACCCTTCAAAATGACACAGATTCATCAGTATTTGCTATACTTATATCCAGATTGAACAATCCAGCCCCGCCGGTGGCTTCGGCGAGGCTGGAAAGACAACGCGGTGAAGGCGCGTTGCGGCAAAGACTAGCATAACAAACTTTTGCCGCCCGCGCAAGCAGAATGGCAGTTGCGGGCGGTTGTTATTTCTACACAGAAAAAACGTTTTTTGTTGTGATAGATGCAACATGTGTTTTGTAAACTTGGGGTGATAAAACAAAAGATGTGGTATTGTCAACGCTTGTGAATTTCATATTGTTTTGGAGTTTTTTTATGTCCCGTGCTGAGAATAAAGCAGACCGCCTTTTGAAAATGGAAGCTCTACTTTTATCCCATCCGGAAGGTCTTTCGCAAGCTGAGATAGCCCGCCGTCTGAACGTGGATCGTTCGGTCATCCATCGTAATTTGAATGATTTCCAGAAGATTTATCCCACGATCGTCCATGATGATGGACGCATTAGCTTGGATCGTTCGGCTTATCTTCTCAAGGTAGCTTTCAGTTTACACGAAGCAATGGCTGTGCATCTGGCAGCTCGCCTACTCGCCACCCGTATGGACAAACATAATCCTCACGCTGCTTCAGCATTGCGGAAACTTGGGATTGCCCTCGAACGGCTTGCTCCACGCATCAGCAGCCATGTCAAAAAATCCGCTGACGTAATGGATGAGGCGAACCAACGGCAAGACCCAAACTTCTTGCGCACGCTGGAGATACTAACCCTTGCCTGGGCGGAGGAACGGGTCACCAGGGTCTGGCATCGCAAGGAAACCGGGCAAATCACTGAGTATTTGTTTTCCCCTTATTTCATTGAACCATACGCCATTGGGCAGGCAGTGCATGTGATTGGTTATCGTGAACCGCCTGGGGCATTGCGCACCTTAAAGGTAGAGCGCATCGAACGAATCGAGTTGACCTTACAAAAGTACTCGATCCCTGAAGATTTTGATTCCGCAGAACTTTTCAAGTATGCCTGGGGAATCTGGTTTACTGAAGAAAAGCCGGTTGAGGTCGTGTTGAAATTCAGTCCGCGCGTGGCGCATCGCGTAGGGGAAACGCGCTGGCATCGTACAGAGCAGGTAGAACGTCTTAATGATGGCAGCCTGCTCTGGCGTGCCCTAATTGCTGAACCGCAGGAGATGATGCCCTGGATCCGCGGTTGGGGCGCGGATTGTGAGGTGATTGAACCCCAATCGGTTCGACAGAAGATCATTGAAGAAACACAGAGTTTGTATCGCTTATACAAGGAGGAAATTCATGAATAATGATCTTCTGATTTTTGCTGCCAAATGGGAGGATGGGTACAACAAGTATCATCCGCTAGTTTATCACCTCATAGACAGTGGGGTAACCGCACGTGCATTGTGGAATATTGGTTTAAGTGAAGGAGGAAAGAAGCAAATCAGTCATTGGTTAGGTTTGCCATTCCCCGAAATCGCTCAGTTATTGGCTTTTTGGGTCTCATTGCATGATATCGGTAAAGCAACTCCTTCGTTTCAAATTCGCTGTGCACCAGCAAGGGCGCAGCTGGAAGGATTAAGATTGGAATTTCCAAACCTACATGAGAGTAATATTCGCCATCACAGTTTGTTAAGCGCTTGGATATTGGAACAAAAAATCAAGAAACTAGCTGTTCAACCAATATACCTGGCAAAAAGATTTTTATTGACCATTGCAGGACATCACGGGTTTTACCCCTCATTTGGAGAGTTTAACGAATCAACTTATCGCGCGGTGAATATTGGTAATTCGTCTTGGCAGCAAATGCAAACCGAATTGTTCGCGCTATTGGAGGATATATTTCCACATCCCAAGGAGGTTATATTGAGGGGGGATTGTACAATAGCAAATGCTTTCTTAAGTGTATTTACCGGATTTCTAATCACAACGGATTGGATTGCATCCAACACAGCACTGTTTGCGTACCATCCGCCCAATATATCTGCCAAAGAATATTATCAGAAAGTTGAGAGGGTTGCATCTGATAAAGTTAGACAAATTGGTTGGGAAGATTGGCTTCCAAAATTGCCACATGAACCTGTTTTCAAGGACATTTTTCCCGGTTTCAAAATGAATTCCATACAGCAAGAGGTAAGCCAGCGGACATCCTCGTTGGATGATCCATTTCTATTAATTCTCGAAGCTCCTACTGGCAGTGGTAAAACCGAGGCAGCTTTGTATGTGGCTGATTACTGGATAATGAAAAGACAATTGCGCGGCCTCTATGTTGCTATGCCTACTCAGGCAACTAGCAACCAGATGTATCGTAGGGTGGCCAGGTATCTCCAGAAAAGTCTGCCGGAGAGTAAGTTAAGACCGATCTTGGCACATGGGAACGCGCTCATTCACCAACAAGGGTTTACTGATTCGATCAGGGCAGTCAGTGATGATGAAAAAGAAACTATACTGGGTGAAATCAACGCCATGACATGGTTCACACCCCGCAAGCGCACACTACTCGCACCATTTGGGGTTGGCACAGTAGACCAAGCTTTCCTTTCGGTTTTACGAGCTCGCCATTTTCCTTTGCGTTTATTTGGTCTTTTCCGAAAAGTGGTCATTTTCGATGAAGTCCATGCTTATGACGTTTACATGGTTGAGATTTTCAAGCGCTTACTTGCGTGGTTACGCAGTATGGGCAGTTCGGCAATCCTGCTTTCTGCAACTTTGCCCAGTCAGACACGGGAAGAACTCCTCAAAGCTTTTAATCCAACATCTACTGTTAAGTCTTTGTCATCAGATTTTCCACGTCTGAGCATCAACTGCAATAGCGAAATCAATGTTTTTTCGATTGGAAAAGTGGAATCTCGCAAAGTGCTTTTGGAATATACCACCAATGATGATCAGTCAATTTTGCTAGCGCTGAAAGAGCGTTTGGGTTCCGGGGGGTGTGCCGCGGTGATTTGTAATACGGTTGACCGCGCGCAACGAATTTTCCAAACAATCCGCGCGTCCGGTTTTTGGGACAGCAATGATCTTATCCTGCTGCATTCCCGCTTTCCATACTGCTGGCGCGAACAACTGGAAAAAAAAGTCCTTTCCCGCTTTGGTAAGTTATCAAAACCGATGGACCAGCCGCGGCGGGGAATTGTGGTTGCTACTCAAATTATTGAACAAAGCTTAGATTTAGATTTTGACCTTTTGGTTACCGATTTGGCTCCAGTAGATTTGCTTATCCAGCGCATTGGGCGGCTTCAGCGGCATCAGCATCAGACTCACCCGCCACGGCGTCCTGCGGCGTTGCAATGTCCCGCCTGCATTATCACAATCCCACCTTTGGATCAACGAAGTATGCCGAGTTTCGGTGCAGACCGGTTTGTTTATGATGAAATCTTCCTACAGCGCACATATTTTGTTATTCGGTCTCGGAACTGCTTACACTTACCAGAGGATAGCGACACGTTGATTGAGCAAGTGTATTCCAATAGTGAGTTACCCAGTCTAGATAATGAACAAAAAAAACGACTGGAAAATTTGTACCGAAAAATGGTCGAAGCCCATAACACTAAAGCAATCAACGCTGAGAACCGTTTGTTAAGCGATGTGGATGGTTTGGATATGTTCAGGGCTCAGAATGCGGGCATTGAGTTCTCAGATGAAGATGAAAACTTGAATATACATCAAGACCTCCGTGCTCTGACTCGAAGCGCCCAACCGACCGTTAATCTAATTTGTCTATTGCGAAATGGTGAAAGCTTGAAAACCCTGGATAGACTGTTGGATGTTGACATGAAGCACGTACCGCTAGCCTCAACACTCGAGGCTGCATTACGTTCCGCTGTGAAGATTAGTCACTTTTCCATCGTCAAACACTTTATGAATCAGGTAGTGCCAAGTTCCTGGAAGAAGTCACCTTACCTTCGTCATGCATATCCACTGGAATTCAAGGATGGAATTTGTGATCTCCGACCAGGGTTGAGCCTAAGGCTAGATAAAGAATTGGGAGTGATAGTTCAACTATGCGAAGCAAATCGAATGGGAGGAGGCAATTTTATGGATTGAAAAGCGTCCCAAGTAATGTACAGCCAAGACCAACAGTAATCGGCCAGTCGTCTTTTTATGTGAGGTTAAATACGATGAGCTATTCCTATAACCTAATTGACCAACCTTTTATCCCTGTTGTTGACCTCAACGGTGTATCTCGAGAAGTCAGTTTGTGGGATGCGCTGATCAAAGCCTCTTCACTTAGTCGCATCAGCGCCAGTCTACCCCATACCAATGCTGCGCTTTATCGCCTATTGTTGGCTGTTTTACACCGTGTTTTCGGACCCGCCACTCCGGGCGATTGGGAACGGCTATGGCAGAGAGGTGCTTTCGACCCTCGGCCCTTGGAAATATATCTGCATAAATGGTATTCCCGTTTTGACCTTTTTGCATCGGTTCGTCCATTTTTCCAGAGTCGTCATCCGGATGTTGAGATAAAACCTGCCAATGACTTATTATTGTTTGTTGCTGGAGGAGATGCTGATACACTTTTTGATCACAATGTAGATACCCGCCCTGTCGTTCTTAGTCCAGCAGAGGCAGCCTTAGCGCTGATTACTACCCAATCTTTTGGATTGGCTGGACTGTGCCATCCGCAGAAGAAACTGGTTTACACGGATGCGCCATGTGCCCGAGCAGTGGTTATTCTTCTTCAGGGCAACAACTTGTTTGAAAGTTTGATGCTCAACTTGGTAGTTTACAATCGTAAAGAGCCGTTTGAATGGCAGAAAGATTTTCAGGACCTACCAGCTTGGGAAATGGAAGACCCCTATTTTCCCGAGCGCACCCGTCCGCTGGGTTATCTAGATTTTCTTACTTGGCACAACCGCCGCCTGATGCTGTTTCCTACCCACGAGAATGGGCAACTGGTTGTAAACCAAATAACTACCGCACCTGGCTTGATACTTAGCAATAAGTTCCTCAACCCAATGCACCATTACCGAATGGATGAAAAACAGGGTTACCGAGTGCTCCGTTTTACGGAAGGGCGAGCATTGTGGCGGGACAGCTCGGCTTTGTTCAACTTGACGAAAGGAGCAAACATCAGACCTCCATCTGTCCTAAATCATGTACAAACTCTCATCTTCGATGACATTTTGCCTTCGCGCCGTCTAACACTGGCAGCCTATGGTATGTCTACTGATCCTGGTAAACAGAAAGTTTTTTTCTATCGGGGTGAGCAGTTTGATTTTCCAGACCAATTACTCAATGATCAGTCGCTGGTTAGCCGACTGGATCAGGCCTTAGATCTAGCCGAACAGGTGCACAGCCAGATTGGGGATGCTTTGCGGAGAGCGGCTTCCCTCTATCTTGCTCCTGAAGGAGATCCGTCAGGTGGAAGTAAGTTAATTTCCGATGATGAAGAGAAACTGATGGCTCATTGGAATACTGAAAGCCTGTATTGGGCAAGACTTGAAGTACCATTCTATCGTTTCCTTGACCAATTGGTTTCGGAACCGGACGAGGCTATTAAGCGGTGGAGCCATGAGTTACGCGATGCTGCCAATTATGCTTTTGAGCACACGATTTCTTCGCTGGGCAGTAGTGCTCGGGCGCTCAAGGCAGTTGCGCAATCCCGTGTAAAGTATTTGGCAGGTCTTAAAAAAGTGCTGAATTCCGACATAACAGGAGGAAAATATGACATCTGAAGAACAAATCTTTATCCAAAATCCATTTATCCAACATTTGCTCAGTCTTAGCCCGGAACGTGATCGTCAGGAGCTGGCTATTCTGCGTCGCGGATTGGGTATGCCGCCAGGTCAGGACATCCGCATGTATCCCTATGTAATTAGTTACCTTCCAGAAGATGTGCGCGGTACTGATGGAGAAAAACTCTATTATCTGATCGCTGCCTTGTTTGCTTATCACTCATTGAACACATCTGATGGGAATTTTGGTAATCACATGGCCCAGGCCGTTGTCGGGCAGGATGATAAAGCCGCGGTAGAGCGACGCTTTACAATCTTGCTCAATGCTCATATTGAAGATTTGCCAAACTATTTGCGGCAGGCCGTTTCTTTTCTGAAATCTAAAGAGATTCCTGTAAACTGGTTGCAACTCTTCAAGGATTTAAAGTTATGGGACCATCCAGAAAGAATGATTCAGCGACAATGGGCAAATGCATTTTGGGGGGATCTAAATAAATCCGCCCCATCCAATCAAACTGATTCCAAATAATTTTAGGGAGTATGACCATGATAATCGAACTTCACCTCATTCAAAACTTTGCTCCATCCAATCTAAACCGCGATGATACGGGTAATCCCAAGGATTGTGAATTTGGTGGCGTGCGTCGGGCCCGCATTTCTTCCCAATGCCTCAAACGTTCCATTCGCCATCACCCGATTTTTCAGCAAATTACCGGCGTTGAGCCGTCCATGCGCACGCGGCTGTTGGCTGGCGAAATTAAAAAGGAGCTGCTCAAACGCGGCGTTGCTGAAGAGCAGGCACAGAATCTCGCGGAGACATTCGCTAAACATTACAGTAGTAAAACTGAAAAAGGTGCGTTGGACAAGGGTCGTACGAATGTGTTGCTTTTTCTCAGCCGTGCGGAGATTGAAGACATTGCTGGTCAACTGATGCAGATAAGCAATCCAGATGAGATCAAAAAATTTGCTGAGAATTTTGCAAAAAGCAACAAAGATCGCCCTAGTGCACCAGATATAGCTCTCTTTGGCCGCATGTTGGCTGATCGTCCCGATACCAATGTGGATGCTGCCTGTCAGGTAGCACATGCCATTTCAACTCATCGCGTGACCATGGATATTGATTACTTTACGGCGGTGGATGACTTATTGCCTCAAGAAGAGACTGGCGCTGCCATGGTGGGCGTAATAGCCTTTAATTCTGCTTGTTTCTATCGCTATGCTGCAATTGATTTCAATCAACTAGTCACCAATCTAAATGGCGACCGGGAAATGGCGCGCAAAACAGTAGAAGCATTTTTCCATGCCGCTGTGCGGGCAGTACCGAGCGGCAAGCAAAACAGTTTTGCCGCTCAGAACCCGCCTTCCTTCGTAATGGCAGTCGTGAGAGAGGAACAGCAAGGCTGGTCATTAGTAAATGCTTTTGAGAAACCTGTACATGCCAGCGCTCGCAAGAGCCTTACTCAGGCATCCATCGAAGCACTGGACCAGTACTGGAAGAAACTATGCGCTTTCTATGGTGACAAACCTCGGACTTTTGTAGCTCTTTTGGAAGAAGATGTGAGTCTTGAGGCGTTGAAAGATGCGCGTTGTAAAGACTTTGATCAGTTAACAAAGGCGGTGATCGACACATTACTATAGGAGTAGACGAATGAACACTTTGTTAATGCGTCTTGTCGCTCCAATGCAATCCTGGGGTATCCAGAGTCATTACTCGGTGCGCGATACGGGGACCGAACCATCCAAGAGCGGTGTGATTGGGCTTATCTGTGCTGCCTTGGGTAGAGAGCGAACAGCGGACGTGGAGGACTTAGCCCGGCTTCGTATGGGAGTACGGGTGGACCGAGAAGGAACTATCCAATGCGATTATCATATTGCTCAGGATGTCCTTTCCAGCGATACAAAAAGCAGGAAGCCTTCGATTACCTCCAGGCGTTATTACTTGGCAGATGCCGCCTTTCTGGTCGGATTGGAAGGTGAAGATTTGTCCCTGCTAGAACAGATTCATCATGCTCTGGCTAAGCCGGTGTGGGCATTGTATTTGGGGCGAAAAGCTTTTGTTCCTTCGGCGCCCGTATATCTGCCAGATGGATTGCGTCGTGGAGAAAGATTAGAACAAGCTTTGGCAAACTATGGTTGGATCTGCTCCCCGGCAGGCGGCGATGAAAGCCTCCCCAAGCGCATTCGCCTGATTATCGAATCGCCAGATGGGGAACAGATACGCCCGGATGTACCCGTCTCATTTGCCCGCAGGCGTTTTTCCAGCCGCCGCATTTCCCAACGCATGATCGATGCGCCCCAATTTACCTCAAAGGTGATACTATGATCATTTCCCAGCTTATCTTGAACCCCTCATCTCGTCAGGTACAAAGAGAACTGGCGAACCCTTACGAATTACATCGCACTCTCATGAAAGCCTTCCCCATAGAAATGCCGCCTGGTCAGCGCGTCTTATATCGCCTTGAAATGCGTCATCAACCACCCCATCTGACCTTGTTGGTGCAATCTACACTGCCACCAGATTGGTCTGCACTGACTAAAAATGGTTATCTCTTGGAGGAGCCACAAACCAAAGAGTTCAAACTCTCTTTTCAACGTGGACAGCGATTGATTTTTCGTTTACTGGCAAATCCAACCAAACGGCTGAGATCCAAAGATCCAAATAAGGATGGTAAGCGTGTAGCATTATACCGTATGGAAGAACAAGAGCAATGGTTGCGCCGCAAATCTGAACAGAATGGTTTCCGCGTTTTATCTTTGCTGACCACTTCTCTGGACAATCAAGCAGCCTATAAGCGTATTCGTGCCACCACGAATCTGGCTGATAATGGAGAAAAACTGATCTGGCGGATGACTCATTTTGCTGTCCGTTTCGATGGCGTTTTAGAAGTTCAGGATGAAGCATTGTTTTATCTTGCAATCGAAAGAGGGATTGGTAGTGCCAAAGGCTTTGGCTTTGGGTTGCTCTCAGTTGCTCCAATGCATGCTGAGAACGGCTGAATTATTCATGGCATGGCTGGGGATGAGGCATCAATCTTTGTTTGTGGTGACCCTCATCCCTTGAGCCATCTAGAAGGACAACATATGCCTATCAATTTCCACGAAATCCCCAAGTTACGAGATAGTTTAAGTTATTTCTATGTGGAGCACGCGATCATTGATCGTAAAGAGAATTCAGTAGAAATTTTGCAAAAGGATGGGCGAACAATGTTGCCTGTAGCAGCTTTATGTATATTGATGCTTGGGCCTGGTACCAGCATCACTCATGCTGCGATGAAAGTGATTGCAGAAAACGGATGTTCAGTCCTCTGGTGCGGAGAAGAAGTGACACGTTGCTATGCTTTTGGACTAGGCGAAACTCGCAAAGCCTATCACTTACTCCGTCAAGCAGCGATGGTTTGCGATCCACAGTCCCACCAGAGAGTTGTAGTGAATATGTATCGTTACCGGTTGGGAGAACAGTTTTCACCAGATCTGCCGCTTTCTCATTTGCGTGGTATGGAGGGCGCGCGAGTAAAAGCAGCGTATGCACAAGCAGCTCAACAGAATGGTATTAAGTGGAGTGGCAGACAATATAACCGCGATACGTGGGAGGCTGCCGATCCTGTTAATCGCGCCCTCTCTGCTGCCAACGCTTTACTGAATGGGATTTGTCACGCTGCTATCGTTTCAGGTGGATATTCACCAGCACTTGGCTTCATCCACACTGGGCGACAATTGTCGTTCGTCTATGATATTGCTGATCTATATAAAACCGAGTTAACCGTTCCTGCCGCTTTTGAGACAGTAGCCGAGTCATCTGCAAACGTTGAAAAAAGGGTCCGCACATTATGCCGCGAACGCTTTCGACAAGCACGCTTACTTAGCCGCATATTGCCTGATATTGATGGTCTTCTAGAGATTGAGGAACCTAGTGAAGAAGCAATAGGGGTAGATCCGCCATCTGATCTTTGGGAGGAGTTAATGTAACTATGCTTGTAATGATTTTGGAAAAAACAACAGCTGCGGTGCGCGGAGAATTAGCGCGCTGGTTGATTGAACCTCGCTGTGGAGTGTTTGTTGGGCATGTGTCTGCGCGTGTGCGGGATGCTTTGTGGGAAAAGTGTACAAAAGACGAGCGGATCGGAGGGGTTGTGCAAATCTGGGATAGCAATTGTGAACAACATTTTCGAATGCGGATTACCGGAGACACCAGTCGTATTCTTGTGGAGGAAGAAGGTCTGCAATTAATCAAAGTGCCCTGCAAGAATAGAAAAAGCTAGACACATCCCTAAAAGGAGGCAGCACTGTCCCGCTGGGAGGACATCAAATCAATGCTCCCATATATACGGACATTGAGCATTTAAGGGGGAAAATATAGTGTTGTCCCCACGCATGTGGGGGTGAACCGGTATATGCAAGTTGTTGGATGGTAACGCGATTGTTGTCCCCACGCATGTGGGGGTGAACCGCCTGTTAGCACTATCACTGTTCGTGATATAGAGTTGTCCCCACGCATGTGGGGGTGAACCTATTGGTGTACGGGTTGGAAAACCATTTGGTTAGTTGTCCCCACGCATGTGGGGGTGAACCGCAGTGGGCGGATGGTCGCGCCGTCCACTAAATCGTTGTCCCCACGCATGTGGGGGTGAACCAGACGCTATTGATGACCTGAACCGCGCACATGTCGTTGTCCCCACGCATGTGGGGGTGAACCTTTGGCTCCTCGCAGGAAAATCGTCCTGTGGCAGTTGTCCCCACGCATGTGGGGGTGAACCGGAGATTTCGGATATCCAGTTGAAATCACTCTCGTTGTCCCCACGCATGTGGGGGTGAACCTTGATATCCTCCGAAGAGACGCTCCGGATATGAGTTGTCCCCACGCATGTGGGGGTGAACCTATCGCTTGCATATCGTCGGGTGCAGTTGAAACGTTGTCCCCACGCATGTGGGGGTGAACCAAGCAAAGCTTGGCGTTTCTGCGAGCGGCTCATAGTTGTCCCCACGCATGTGGGGGTGAACCTAAATAGTCCCGAACTCAAACGGCAGAGACGCCGTTGTCCCCACGCATGTGGGGGTGAACCTGAGGAGATTTACTGAGATTTACTAATCTAAACAGTTGTCCCCACGCATGTGGGGGTGAACCTGGCTAGAGTCGTTGGGAGCAAACAATAGTCAAGTTGTCCCCACGCATGTGGGGGTGAACCGTAACATATCACTATGCTACTAGCTCAGTAAGAGTTGTCCCCACGCATGTGGGGGTGAACCTGTTGAAGAAACGCCATTGGCGCTGGTTTTCCTGTTGTCCCCACGCATGTGGGGGTGAACCGGTAATACCAGTCCCACCTATAAACCGGAGTAACGTTGTCCCCACGCATGTGGGGGTGAACCATAAACTGCAGTCCTCCACGGGAGACCATATAAAGTTGTCCCCACGCATGTGGGGGTGAACCATTGTATCCGGATACCAAGAATACCCGGATACTCGTTGTCCCCACGCATGTGGGGGTGAACCCTTTAGCTGTTGTATTACTGGTATAAGCACGCAGTTGTCCCCACGCATGTGGGGGTGAACCTTAGTGCCCGCGCTGCTTTACGTTTATCTTCCGGTTGTCCCCACGCATGTGGGGGTGAACCATTTCATCGTTTGCATTTGCCAGCGCTTCGACCGTTGTCCCCACGCATGTGGGGGTGAACCGCATACGAGCCCGACTTCACTGCCAGCTATGACGTTGTCCCCACGCATGTGGGGGTGAACCGAAGATTGCCGCCCTGGAGACCGAGATCAAGCAGTTGTCCCCACGCATGTGGGGGTGAACCTTTGTCATCAGGCAAGGAGGTCGAATGCCAGACGTTGTCCCCACGCATGTGGGGGTGAACCGAATTTCCTCGGGTGTTGGCTGGGACGTGTTGTGTTGTCCCCACGCATGTGGGGGTGAACCTATAAGCACCCTTATTGACACAACATTTACTACGTTGTCCCCACGCATGTGGGGGTGAACCTGACAAATGTAATATTTTTCGGGTGACAAATGTAGTTGTCCCCACGCATGTGGGGGTGAACCTTAGTAATCTGGAGGTCGAATGATTGAAGATTTGTTGTCCCCACGCATGTGGGGGTGAACCTGCTGTCGCTGGTCGTTCCTGTGCATTAATAATGTTGTCCCCACGCATGTGGGGGTGAACCGGGGATGACCTCACAGTATCGCTTGCCGATTTCGTTGTCCCCACGCATGTGGGGGTGAACCTGCTGGTATATCCGGCGCGGGCGATCTCCTCCGTTGTCCCCACGCATGTGGGGGTGAACCCGCTTCACCAGGCCGGCGTCCAAGTGGATCGCCGTTGTCCCCACGCATGTGGGGGTGAACCTAGTAGCGCCGGTCTGGCGGAGTTTTACAAATCGTTGTCCCCACGCATGTGGGGGTGAACCGTACAGATGCCGCCCTCCGCCGCCGGTCAGCACGTTGTCCCCACGCATGTGGGGGTGAACCGTTTGGGGTGTGGCGGCGGTAGAACAGCCAGATCGTTGTCCCCACGCATGTGGGGGTGAACCAGTGTAGAGGAAGACGAGAAAAACATGTTTCTCAGTTGTCCCCACGCATGTGGGGGTGAACCTATGACAAATGTCACAGTCCTGATTTACGTTCCGTTGTCCCCACGCATGTGGGGGTGAACCTTCTGTTCCACAATGCACACAAATCCCGTGAACGTTGTCCCCACGCATGTGGGGGTGAACCTATCTCCAATGCTGGGTATGTACGGGAAATATAGTTGTCCCCACGCATGTGGGGGTGAACCTATCCCGGTCTGCAGGTCATTGTGGCTGGTTAGTTGTCCCCACGCATGTGGGGGTGAACCGAAGATTTTTTTGACAACCGTTCTGCTTTCATCGTTGTCCCCACGCATGTGGGGGTGAACCGGAGGATCAGCCCATTTTTATCATCAAGGAGCAGTTGTCCCCACGCATGTGGGGGTGAACCGGAGTAGCACATGGCAGAACTTGTACAGGTAAAGTTGTCCCCACGCATGTGGGGGTGAACCTTACAGACTTGGTCTCTACTACACTGAGGCTTAGTTGTCCCCACGCATGTGGGGGTGAACCATATGGGCCGTTTTCCGACTGGTTTTGAGCGGAGTTGTCCCCACGCATGTGGGGGTGAACCTTAGTACTGAAACATTGCGCAGATGGTCAAAACGTTGTCCCCACGCATGTGGGGTTGAACCGAACCCGGCTCGTCTGGAGTGGACAGTGTTCAGGTTGTCCCCACGCATGTGGGGGTGAACCTACAGATCCCGGCGGCGGGGGGACGGATTTGACGTTGTCCCCACGCATGTGGGGGTGAACCTTTGCTGGTCATCTTTGAACGCTTGCTGGCGTTGTTGTCCCCACGCATGTGGGGGTGAACCGTTCTCTGGGAGGCCCGTGGAAAAAGGGTGATAGTTGTCCCCACGCATGTGGGGGTGAACCTTGAGCCGGGCAATATTGGAGGCGTAATGACACGTTGTCCCCACGCATGTGGGGGTGAACCTCGCTGCTCACGCAATGACACCCGTACTGCAGCGTTGTCCCCACGCATGTGGGGGTGAACCTCTCGCCTTCTCATCGTTTTCATACGGCCCGGCAGTTGTCCCCACGCATGTGGGGGTGAACCGAGCGGCTTGACGAATGCCTGCGTGCAAGCTTGTGTTGTCCCCACGCATGTGGGGGTGAACCTGCCTTATTCTGCATCTATCTCTGCCTCAAACCCGTTGTCCCCACGCATGTGGGGGTGAACCTGACCTTATGAGATTCTGGGCGTCGGATTTATAGTTGTCCCCACGCATGTGGGGGTGAACCTGCGTTGAAGCCGTGACGGGTTGGAGAGGTGACGTTGTCCCCACGCATGTGGGGGTGAACCGAAGGAACTATCGAAATATTACCCTGTTGTTGAGTTGTCCCCACGCATGTGGGGGTGAACCAGGACAATCCGACCAGCGCAAGGAACTGCCAGAGTTGTCCCCACGCATGTGGGGGTGAACCTAAAGAGCGGCTGAACATTCTTGTTCACGATGAGTTGTCCCCACGCATGTGGGGGTGAACCATGCATGGGCTGGAATCAAGGCGGCGGTGATGAGTTGTCCCCACGCATGTGGGGGTGAACCTTCCTCTCAGCATGGATTTTTACACCAGACTTCGTTGTCCCCACGCATGTGGGGGTGAACCTAGCATGTCCGGGGAATCGTAGATGAGAGTTAAAGTTGTCCCCACGCATGTGGGGGTGAACCGTGCCCAATTGCGCACATCCCCCCTCATACCCAGTTGTCCCCACGCATGTGGGGGTGAACCGGCGCTGAAAACGGCGAAAAATGGCGCAAAATGTTGTCCCCACGCATGTGGGGGTGAACCAGTTAAATACGGCATCAAAACCCATAACATAAAAGCAAGATTTTCTCAAAGGTGACTGGTAGAGCCATGATTGTTCCAAATTTGGTAGATATGCGTCGAAACCGCCAGATTTGGGGGATAGCAAGTGTTCCTGATCGCCAGATATGGCGGTTGTCAGTTAAGTTTACCAGTTTTGGAACAGTCACGGTAGTGCCTTCCATTGGTGGGATTCAAACTCGTAAAACTCAAAGCCGGGCTGGGTAAGCCCGGCTATGTGACCCGCAGGGGTGTTGCATCAGCCAGCATAAGCGGCGTTGAGCATAAGAAAGGCTTTTGCCATGCGCTGCAAATGCTTGCCCTTCTCGTCCTTCGGCTCAAAGCCCTTGCCCTTGCCGTCATCCCCTGCTGCCCAGCGAATCCATCCGCGCCCTTCTTCGCTCGCCCAAATCTCGGCGAGTTTCTTGCCTTGATTGCGCCCGAAGTGGACGATCAGCTCGCCGGGGTTTTCGTGCCCGTTCCCGTCTTCCGGTGCGTGAGGAGCGGCTTGTTCATACCCTAATTCGGTCAGCGCCTTTTCGACGCGCTTGCGGGCTTCTGCCAGCGCCTGGTCGTTGGACTTGCGTATTTCCTGCTCGGAAGCAGGCACCGCCCAGTCCGGGAGCCGCGGCGGGTTGACGATACGGCGTTTGGAGTGGTCGTAGTCGCACCACTCCTGCGGAAGGGCATACAGATACGCGCCCAGCCCGAATTTGACACAGGCGCGTTTAAACGCCTGCGCCGAAGCGGTTGTTACCGCGTTCTCCTCTGCCTTCTCGCCAAGCAGGCACT
>DAOTYY010000096.1:0-8721 GCA_034434695.1 Anaerolineaceae bacterium | reverse complement strand
CATCCAACAGGGAGGACAGCCCGGTCGCGGTGGTTTGCCCAAAGGCGCTTATCAGATAGTCGCTGTACAAGTCCAGGAGTTTGCCGTTTTTCATACACCAAGTTTACTCAAATCTGCGTAAGGTGAGTGATTCATTTGAAAAACTACAACAACCGAATGAAAACATTATAGCAAGAAAATTCCACCCAAACACATAAATTCTTCGAAGAATAACCACTATCTTCTTCACAATCAGCCAGTTTATGTACCCGGCAAATTGAAGTAATTGTAGATCGCGCGCGAAATATTTGCCATCATCTGATTGACCGGGTCAAAAATGACTTGCACCGGATGATAGAGATAAACCGCAACAACATAATTTCCACTAGGGCTATAAACAATACCAACATCACTCATCGTATGGATAACACCATCACTTTCCAAAATCCATCCATGCTTATGAGCAAAGCGCGTCCCTTCTGGAAGACCAGCTTGCAACAACACACCAATGCGATTGCGTGTCAGATAAGTGATCATCTGCTGACACTCTGCCTGCGAGATTTCCCCTGGAAAAACAGCCGCAAAGGTCCCTCCGCCGGTTTCTGCGCACATATTGATGTCATCCAGCAACATCCCAATATCCGCCGGAGTAGTTTGATTATAAGGGTCAGGATCGGTGGTTACATCTGTTCTCAAGTTGGCAGGTGTCTCAAACCGCAAGAGAAGAGGAGCGCCGGGATAAAAATATCCGGCGAGAAAAGTGTTTCTCAGCCCCAATGCTTTTATGTCTTCGCTCACCTGCAAAGGACCCAGATTCTTATCCATCACTTGTTCCATCATCCGATCTGCCGGATCGTTTTCAGAACGCTCAATCATCAGCTCCAGCATGGCAGCGATATTTTCCGGAGTCGGTTCCGGCACACGCCTGAAAACTGATACCATGATGGGAATCTTCATTGTGCTGGCGGCGGTAAAGGCAATATCTGGGGGTAAGTTTTTCCCATTTTGATAGGCAAAACTCAACTCTTGCCGTGTTTGTAAGTCCAACAAATATACTTCCATCAAACCATCAAAACCCGCCAGGTCAACCGTCTGTTGAAGAAGGACTTGAAGATTTTGAAGTGACGGGCGCGGCGGACTTACCCGATTAAAGGTCAAATTAACGATCCGGTTTCTTGGTGAGCGCAATGCGTCCTCGACTAATGTCACAGCCCGATCAATATCCAATGCTATCCCCTGCTCGCCGGGTTGAAAATTAACGCTGCCCGGCACCGGCATAGCCGCAGAAGGCGGACGATCGTAGCGCGCTGCGACTTCATCACGCAAGAAAGCCCGTAACTGTTCTTCGGAAAGACTGGCTCGTAATGGAACTCCTGACGGCGTAGGCAAGCGATTCCAGAGGTAATCCCAAAAGGCGCTCCAGAAAGGCTGGGTGATACGCTGTAAATCCGCTGCCGCCAGCATCCCCTCCAGATCCAATTCAAATCCAACAGCCGAAGGTTTGACCTGAATAACTGCCTCACCATAACGCAATTCAATCGGAATGCCATACGCCTGAATCAGGCGCTCTGCTGCCTGTTGCTGATTCAAACCACCCACCGGTACACCCGCGATCACCATGCCCGGTGGGAAAGTTGTACGAAGGCGGCTGTACCGCACCAATTCAAAGACAGTCAGCAATACCGCTGCAAAAATTAAGACGATAGAAATCCAACGTAAAATGGATAATGAGCTTCTTCTACGTCTCAAAAGGATTCTCCTAACTGAGTGAAGAACACCTAACGATTTTACCAGATTTTAAATTTCAAAATCACCCCCGATAAACAGCGTCAGGCATGTTATACTTGCAAATTGTCAAGATGGTCCTGGATTCTCAACAAAAATTTTTCCCGGTCTGTGCTGGATTTCTACAGATCGCGCGGAGGACACGACATGAAAAAGGCGTTGATCACGGGTATCACCGGTCAAGATGGCTCTTATCTGGCAGAATTGTTGTTATCGAAGGGGTATGAAGTGCATGGTGTCATTCGCCGCGCCAGTACGTTTAACACCCGACGCATTGACCATCTCTATCGTGATCCACATAACGGCGAAAAAGTTAAACTGTATCTACATTATGGCGATGTCTCGGTGCCGGAAACATTGCTGGATGTGATCTACAATGTTCGTCCGGATGAAATATATCACCTTGCCGCGCAAAGCCATGTTCGAGTAAGCTTTGATATGCCGGAATACACCGGTGATATCACCGGCTTGGGAACCATCCGTATTTTGGATGCCGTACGGAGAAGTCATTCGGAGACTCGCTTCTATCAGGCATCTTCCAGTGAGATGTTTGGCAGCGCAAAACCACCACAAAGTGAAACCACTCCCTTCGAACCGCGCAGTCCATATGCAGCAGCAAAAGTGTACGCCTATTGGGTGACACGCAATTACCGTGAAGGGTATAAACTCTTCGCCTGTAATGGAATATTATTCAACCACGAGTCCCCCCGACGTGGTGAGACATTCGTCACTCGCAAAATCACCCGCGCCCTGGCAGCAATTAAAGCCGGTAGACAACGCTATTTGTATTTAGGTAATCTTGATTCTCGCCGTGATTGGGGTTATGCACCAGAATACGTTGAAGCGATGTGGATGATGCTGCAACAAGAAAAACCGGATGATTATGTTATTGGCACTGGTGAAGCGCATACAGTGCGAGAGTTTCTCGATGAGGCTTTTGGTTATGTCGGTCTGGACTGGCATGATTTCGTGCGCATCGACCCGCGCTACTTCCGCCCGACTGAAGTAGACTACCTGCTGGCGGACGCAAGCAAGGCACGACGAGAACTTGGATGGAAACCCAGGATAAAATTCCATGAGCTGGTTCGCATTATGGTGGATGCAGATATGGAACTCATCGGGTTGGAACCGCCTGGAGAGGGACGTAAAATCATCGAAAAAAACTTTTCTAACTGGCATCGTTGGGAGCACCAGGTAGTTAGCATGGAGAAATAAACTGTCTCCATTTGGTCAACGATACTGATCGTAAATCGCCAGTACCTTATCCGCATATCCATAACCCCACCCTGCTGGACCATAGGCGCGCAAGGCGTCACGAACATTACCATGTTTTTGAACCAACCCGGCAAACAGACGTGTACCATAAGCGATATTAAACTCTGGATCAAACAGCTCACTCATTGACGGGCGACCTGAGAAGCAAGGACCGGAAGAACACCAGAATCCGGCAGCAATGCCATCGCGGGGCATAACCTGCATCAGACCAACCGCTCCACTAGGCGAATAGGCTTGAGGATTACCATTGCTTTCTTGCAAGATGATGGCAGCAACCAGAGACGGATCCAACCCATTTTCCTGTGCATGCCTCTGGATCAACTCACACCATTGCAAAATTGCTTCTGGATAATCATCTGAGATCAAACAACCTGCTTCACTCTCTTGATCAGATCGTGATAAATTTGTCTTTTCTGACAACTGAACTGATTGTTCAACCTCCACCAATGGCGTAGAGGTTGGAAGGATAATTTCAGGGAATTCTTGAACTTCCTGTACTGATTGCAAATCAGAGAGAGGATTGAACTGTATAAGCGCCGAAGAGCCTGAGGTAACCAGAGCGGTTAAACCTCCAGAAGTCATGACCATCTGCGGGTTAGCCACCAGAACACTTATGGAGATTACAAACACGCTTCCCGCTAAAAATCCTGGTAAAATAGCACTTTGAACACTGTTCACGTTACCTCAAAATAACAAAGCAAATTCTGATATACCTATAATAGAACATATGTTCTATTTTTGCAAGAAAATGCTGCTGATCATTTCAACCTTAAACTCCCCTTCTTATCTCAAAAATTCATTACGCTGCGGCTGGTGGATAATTGTTCTGGTAGTCACATGGTTGCTGCTACCCGGCTGCAAAGACTGGAGCACAATTGCTCCCGGAGCAACAGAATTATCTGTGACGATCACCGATACAGGATTTCAGCCGCAAACATGGCGGGTGCCGGCTGGAACCCAAGTTACACTGCACCTGAAAAATGAGGGACAAACCATCCATGATTGGACACTGATGGCTCGACCTGTCAATACAACCTTCACGCAACAAGATAACGTGAATATTCTCTTTCAAGTTTCAGTAGAACCCGGCGAAACAAGAACCGTTCACCTCACTACCCCCAAAGCTCCCATGGCATATCAGGTGCTTTCTACCATGCCAGGTGACATTGAAAGTGGACTGATTGCTACCCTTGTTGTCGTAGCCGCTGGTCCAGGCGGCTAGATGATGCCATCCGGTTTCCTTCACACAGTAAATATATTTGGTCGCAAAACGACTTTTTTTACGCGATAGTTGACTTTTAAGGCAATTGTTGCTATTCTATTATCGGAAGTTTCCACACCCCATTCTTAACTCAAATAAGATGGCATATAAACCCGACCCAATAGACCGACAAATTGTTATGCTTTTGCAAGAGAATGGTCGCATGCCAAGTATTGAGATTGCTCGTCGGTTGGGAAATGTAACCGAGCGTGTCGTGCGAGGGCGCATTAAACGCATGGAGAAAGAAGGCATAATCCAGATCAAAGCCATTGTCGAACCCGCGCGGTTGGGCCTGCCAGTTACAGCCGATATCTGGGTAGAAGTTGAAGCCGATCAGGTCATGGAGATTGCCAGAAAGCTTGCCCAAATGGAACAGGTTACCTATGTTGCCTGCGCCACAGGGGATCTCAACATCAGTATTCAGGTCAGCACCAGAGATAACGCCGAGTTATACCACTTTGTCACAGATACCGTTGGGAAAATTCCGGGCGTCATACGCACCACTATTCGAATTCTTCCTATTATCCTTAAGGATATTTATCAGTGGCCCATTCCAGAATGGATGACAAAATTTTCACCCCCAAAACAGAGGAGGAGACAGATAGCAACAAAACAGCGCGAGATTTATTCCTAATCTAACTCACTATTACCGGTTGCTTGACTGCATTCCAAATTTCTTGAAACCTATGTTTTACAACGGATTGTTAGAAATCAATAATCCAGGCTTTAGCAGAGAAAGGAGATGAATGATGGCAACTGTCGAAAAAGTATTTGCAAGACGTGCCAGTGGACTCGTCCGTGGCCTTTCGATGTTCGATGCCTTTGGCGTCGGTTTAATGAACATCGGGTTATCGCCCAGCATGTTCTTTATGATCAGCGTTGGCTTGCTCATTTACCCGGGCGGCAATCTGATCATTGCTGCTCTTCTTGGCTTTCTGCTGGGCGGTATTAGCTTTCCGCTAGTATGGGGTATTTTAGGTGGCAGTATGCCCCGCTCCGGCGGTGAGTACGTTTACAACTCTCGCATTCTCGGTCCGCTGATCGCGGTGGCAGAGAGTTTTGGAAATGCCTGGGCATGGATTCTCTGGATTACTACCCTGGCGCCGTACGTTGTCAATCCCGGCTTGACCATGCTCTTCGGGTATTTTGGTCTGGACTATCTGAACGAGACTATCACCAGCTTTTGGGGCTTGTTCCTGATTTCCACACTGGTCAACATTATCTCATTCTTTATCCTTGCGTTTGGAATCAAGTTCTATGCCAAGGCACAGCGTGTGATGGTCATCATCGGCTTGTTGGGTACAGTGGTATGTCTGCTGGTATTGACCTTCTCCAGTCATGAAAACTTTGTTAATTCATGGAATGCCCTGGCAGCCAAGTACGGCTCACTGGACTATGAGAGTTTTCTGTCCGCTGCAAAAACATTTATGGAGGAAGGCGGTGCCGCCCTGCCAAGCACATGGAACTGGCCCGACACCATCGGGCTGATGATTGCCGGCTCATGGCTCATCATCTATTCCTATGCAGTTGCTTTCATTGCCGGCGAAGTCAAACGACCAGATAAGACGCTTTTAGGCGGCAGTTTCTTTGCTTGTCTGATTCCCACCATTATCATGGTCTGGTGTGGTGCTGTTTTGTACAATACAGTAGGCTATGAATTTACAGTTGCCGCTTCTTACGTGGATGGCGCTGGCGGTGGATTGCCAGGCTACACTTTTCCCTGGTCCACGCATTTTATGGGGCTGGCAGCAGTATTAACTCAAAATCCCATCGTTTTGGGCTTGTTTGGCATTTCCTTCATTGCCTTTAGCATATGGTTTGTGGTGATGTCATACCTGGCTTTTCCACGCATTCTTTTTGCCTGGGGCATGGACCGTGTGGGACCCAAATGGTTCACTGACATCAATTACAAAACTTCCACACCCATTAAGACCATGATTTTGTTGTTTGTCATCAGCGAAATCCTGCTGGTCCCATTCTGTTACTTTGCTGATTTTCGCGCCGGCTTTGTAGTCACCACATTAGAGATCGTCTCTGTGTTTGGCGTCACCGCCATCTCAGCGATATTGTTCGCCCACCGGAAAAAAGTGAAGAACATCTGGGAAGCTTCACCGTATAAGAATTGGAAACTGTTTGGGGTTCCAGTGATCACACTGGCAGGTATCCTGAACCTCATCTACTTGCTCATCCTCTTCTATGGCTTCTTCTTTACCATTGAAGGCGTCAAGTTCTGGCCCTACGCCACATTTGCCGCAGTCTGGCTGCTTGGTATTGCCTGGTATTTCTACTGGAAGAAACGCAATAGAGCCACTGGTATAGACGTGGATATGGCATTTGGAGAACTGCCGCCCGACTAAAGCCATACTATATCGGGGGAGCAAATACCCGCTGGTGTTTGCTCCCCATTACCGGAGACCAGCATGAAAATCTTCTTTGTCAGTGACATCCATGCTTCTAATCACTGCTACCGCAAGTTCCTAAACGCCTTAAGGATTTATAAGGTGGATGTGGGTATTTTGCTTGGCGATCTGACCGGAAAGCTGCTTATCCCTCTGGTTGAAAAAGCCGGCGGGGGCTGGGAAACCAACTTTTTAGGACGCCCGGTTGAAGTGGAGACTCAGGAAGAACTTGCTAACCTGAAAAAAACCATCGAAATGGTTGGGTATTACTGGGTCCATTTAACCCCGCATGAGTTCGAAGAAATGCATCAGGACCCCGCCAAACAGGATGCCATGTTCAAACGCCTAGCTCTGGAGCGGCTGAAAGAATGGATTGCACTGGCAGACGAGCGCTTGGCAAACACTGGTTTGCAGGTCTTCATGGCACCCGGCAATGATGACATACCAGAGGTAGATGACATCATCTGCTGTTCTCAATCCATCATTAACTGCGCCGATAAAGTTGTCATGGTTGGCGAGCACGAAATGGCAACATTCTGCTGGGCAAATCCAACGCCTTGGGATACGCCGCGCGAAAAACCGGACGAAGAGCTGGAGCCAATGCTGGAAGAACTGATCAGCCATGTCCGCGATACGCATAACGCCATCTTCAACTTTCATGCGCCGCCTTATGGTTTTGCTCTTGATTTGGCACCGGAGCTAACCAAAGACCTGGTACAGGCTGTAGATCGAAAAATCCATGTAGGGAGTAAAGCGGTCGCGAAAATGATCCAGAAGTATCAGCCATTCCTCAGCCTCCATGGTCATATTCACGAATCGCGAGGTATTCAAAAAGTCGGACGCACGACCATGATCAACCCAGGCAGTGAATATTCTGAAGGAGTGCTGCGCGGCGTGGTGCTTAATGTTGAACACGGCAAACTCAAAGACTACATCTTCACTTCCGGATAGGAGATATCCCTCCCGGTCATCAGGGCAGAAAGAACAACAGGAGCGCCTCATGCCATCTAAACAATTCAGGCTGCCAAAAGACATTCCGCTTGAAGAATACCCCAAACCAGAAACCTTTCTAGAGGAAGCCCGGCGGCTGGTTGAAGAAGCACAAAAGCAGGGTTTAATCCTGCGGGTAATGGGACCTATCGCCTTACATTACCACTTTCCCGACCACATTGATCTCTACCGCCGCATGGAGCGCCTTGGCGAGCGTGTGTTTACCGATATTGACTACGCCGCTTATAGCAAGCACCGCAGCAAGCTGGTGCCTTTTTTTCAGGCACAAGGGTATGACTTTGATAAAGATATCATGATGTACTTTGGACAGGAACGACACATCTACTTTGGTGATAGAGTCCCCATGATTGACGTGTTTTTTGACAAGCTGGACATGAATCACTGCGTGGATTATCGCGGGCGGCTTGAACTGCACCCCCTCTGTGTCAGTCTGACCGACTTGCTCTTGCAGAAAATGCAAATTGTAGAAATCAATGATAAGGACTTGAAAGATGCCATGCTTCTGCTTCTCGCCGCTTCTATAGGTGAGAACGAAGAGTGTATCAACCTGCGTTATATCGCTACGCGAATGTCCGATGACTGGGGTTTCTATTACACCACAACCACCAACCTGGAAAAAGTCAAAAAAGCTGTCAGTAGCGTTGCGGTTCTGGACGCAGATATGCGGACAACAATTTGTCAAAAGGCAGATGCCATCCGCACGGCTATTGAGAATGAACCGAAGACATGGAGATGGAAGCTACGAGCAAAAACCGGCCCCAAAAAGATCTGGTATAAGGAAGTCTCTGAAATCATGTGAGTGACTTCACAGCAAACGCTTCCAGCAGTGCATAAAGCTTTCTGCTGGAAGCGTTCACATTCTATCGAGGCTGATGTCAACTACTGTCGGCTAAAGCCGACAGCTTGTCCCTGAACCCACGGGGTTCGAGACCATCGGCAGGTTGACGACTGCCCTGGCTCGGATGTTCCGAGCCGCTGCAGTATCCGCAGGAGCAGAGAACCCGCAGGATA
>DAOTYY010000095.1:0-8176 GCA_034434695.1 Anaerolineaceae bacterium | reverse complement strand
AGTTTGTTCGAGCTCCTTGCCATCTTCTGTTTTGACCTTGCGTTTATGTTTTGCACCCCAGCGTGCATCTGGGTCACGTGGCTTACCCTTCTCAGCACGTTTCTTGTCCTTGGCCGTGTGCCCATTTGCTACACTATGCACACTGTCAATGATTTGAATTGCACCGAATTGCACACCACTATCTCGGGCAATCTGGATAATTTCATCCAGCATCTCTTCAAACACTTCTAGTTTGCCTCTGGTAAGCAGCCGCTCATGAAATACGGTCAGAGTTCGAATGATCTGCCGTCAATCCCACGAAAAATTTGGCGGGGATATTCTCGTTGATATATACTTCCGCTTGCCGTTCAGACAACTTGTACAAATATGCAATGATTTCCATTTTCAATATGATAGCTGGATCAAAGGGCGGACGACCATACACCCCGCTACCTTTGTAGAGCTTGATCAAGCGCATGGTAAAATGTTCCCATGGAATCTGTTGTTTGAGTATATGTAAAAAATGATTCTCGGGTACGATTTGATCGTATAGATAATCACCAAAGAATGAACTTCTTCCCGTCTCTACAAAATGTTCTTTTTCCATGTTAAACTCCTGCATCAGGTTGGCTTGCTTTTGGCTGTTATCTGCGAGTACAAGCAGTGTATTAAAGTCTGACAATTTGGTCAATTAAAACCTTGTTTTTCAACACTCTCATACTGTTACTTGACAAATAAGAAATTGTATGTTAATATATTTATAATTGGTCATACCAATATACCATTAGCCTATAATACAATAATACCAATGTTGATTATGGATGAATTATGTGGAAGAAATGAATCTTTTCCGCACTGTTCATAACGAAAAGCTTAGTCAAAAAATTAACCGCCAACTTCTCAAGGCGATTACTGATGGTCACTATAAACCCGGCAATCTTCTGCCTTCAGAGCGCGACATGGCAAATACATTTGGTGTAAGCCGGGTGGTTGTGCGCGAGGGTCTGAACTCCTTGGTTGGTAAGGGCGTTATATCAATACGGCAGGGACGCGGCGCTACCGTGAATCCCATCGAAGAATGGAATACTCTCGATCCCGAAGTGCTGATGCTGCTACATGGCGACCAGGCATTCGAAGAACTGATTCAATTCCGCAGGATCCTAGAACCCGAACTCGCTGCACTCGCGGCGAAAAACATCTCCCCTGAGGAATTGGAAGAATTGGAGGCTTTATCTGACCTGCCTGAGACCGACAGTGAAGAGGAGCATATCCAACACGACACTAACTTCCACCTAGCTATTGCTCGCGCCACGCACAATCCTGTTTTATTAATTGTACTCTCGTCGATTTCAGAACTATTACGAGAAAGCCGTCGGCGTACCTTCGCAGTTCCCAATGAACTACCCAAGGCGCGCCAGTGGCACCATGAAATTTTCACCGCTATAAAAAATCACGATCCTGAGGCTTCCCGCCAGGCTATGCTCGCCCACTTGGCTCAGGTAGAAGACGCCCTGGATAGATTCGAAAATATGGAAAAATAAAAAGTGTTGGAAGATTTCTGTATCCATTTTACCCCATGAATTAAGGAGCCTAATGACAGCAAAAGCTAGCATACCTGAACTTAAAACGCTTGATGTTCATAGATTGTCAGATGAAATTTACCTTGAAATGTACCGACGGATGGTGTTAATCCGCAAATTTGAGGAAGCGGTTTATGACCTCTATAGCCGGGGCATCATGTCCGGTTTAGCCCATCTATACACAGGAATGGAGGCTATAGCAGTAGGGGTTTGCATGGCGTTGGACGCAAGTGACAATATCACCAGTACTCACCGCGGCCATGGACACTTATTGGCTAAAGGCGGAGATCCTAGAAGAATGTTTGCCGAACTTTTGGGTAAAGAAAGCGGTTACAACCGCGGCAAAGGTGGCTCCATGCACATTGTAGACATGAGCCTAGGGATATTAGGAGCGAATGGAATTGTAGCAGGTGGCCTGGGGATCGCAACAGGGGCCGGTCTTTCAGCTAAAATCAACCGTGAAGGGCGCGTCTCGGTAGCATTTTTTGGCGACGGCGCCCTTAATGAAGGCTTATTCTACGAAGTATCCAACATGGCATCATTGTGGAAACTGCCAGTAGTATACGTTCTAGAAAACAACCAATACGGAGAATATACTTCCTACAAACGCTCCACTGCAGGGACTGGACTTGCAAGGGCAGAGGCGATGGGCATTCCGACCCGGAAAGTAGACGGTAATGATGTGCTGGATGTCTACCAGGCAGCGTGCTGGGGCGTAAATCTCGCCCGGTCTGGTGAGGGCCCCAGCTTCATTGAATGTCAAACTTACCGCTGGCGTGGCCATCATATGGGCGATCAAGGAGATACATACGGCTACAGAACACAAGAGGAAATCGAATATTGGAGAAAGTTGTGTCCCATAAATCGTCACCGCGAATATATACTCCAGAAGAAAGTGGCTTCAACCGGCACCCTGGAAAAAATCGAAAACGAAGTTCAATCTCAAATTGATCAGGCGATTGAATTTGCTAAAGATGCTAGCTACCCAGACCCGAGCGAAGTATTCCAAGATGTCTACGCCTAAGAGAACAATTACAATCCGAGAAGCAATCAACGAAGCATTGCGGGAGGAGATGAGGCGAGACCCGAAAATAATCATAATGGGTGAAGATATAGGTGTCGCTGGTGGAGTTTTTAAAGTTACTGCGGGTTTGCTGGATGAATTTGGACCTGAGCGAGTGTTCGACACACCGATTGCTGAAGCTGGAATCGTTGGGCTGGCAATAGGTGCAGCCATGACTGGAATGCGTCCGATTGTTGAAATCATGTTCAGTGATTTTACTACACTTGCCTCCGACCAAATTGTAAACCAAGCAGCTAAGCTGCGATATATGAGCGGCGGGCAATGCAAGGTGCCTATGGTTATTCGAACCGCCATGGGCGCAGGTCGGCGGGCCGCTGCCCAGCACAGCCAAAGCCTGCATGCCTGGTTCGCGCACATTCCCGGCTTGAAAGTTGTTTTGCCAGCAACGCCCGAAGATGCCAAAGGCTTGCTGAAAAGCGCCATTCGGGACGATAACCCAGTCCTCTTCATGGAACCAAAAATGATGTACTCCCAAAAAGGGCCTATCCCTGAAGGTGACTATACTATCCCACTTGGTGTGGGGCGGGTACATCGCACTGGAAAAGATGCAACCGTGATTTGCACTTCAAGCATGCTCTACCCAAGCCTCGAGGCTGCAGATCGTCTAGCGGCAGAAAACATACAAGTGGAAGTCATCGATCCCCGTACGATTTCACCACTGGATGATGAGTTGCTTATCCAGTCTGCTAGAAAAACCGGGCATGTTCTAGTTGTAGATGAAGGATATCAGAGCTTTGGTGTAACCGCTGAGATTGCCGCTCGCATTATGCAAGGGGCTTTCAATTACCTTGATCATCCGGTTCGTAGGCTGGGTGCAGCGGACGTACCAGTACCGTTTTCGCCAAGCCTGGAGGATTTGACAATCCCTTCGGCAGACCGGATTTACAGCACGATCAAAGATATGTTGACCTGAGCGAGGTAACCCGATGGCGCATGAAATCGTTATGCCCCAACTTGGCCTTTCAATGGATAGCGGCCGTATCATTCAGTGGGTAAAAAAATCCGGTGACATGGTGCAACCTGGCGAAGTATTGCTGGAAGTAGAAAGTGATAAATCTGTAGTTGAGATTGAAGCTGTTACGAACGGGAAACTACAAATCCTGTTAGGTCCGGAGGCGGGCGAGATCAATGTAGGCCAAGTGATCGGATATATTCTAGAAGACGATGAAGCCATCCCGGAAGGTATGCCAGATCGGCCTGATATAACCTTGGCAGAATTGAACAAAAAAAATCATACTGATAATAAGCTTGGTACACAGCCATCCAATATGAGAGAAGCAGGAGATCGGCGTCCACCTTCCACCCCAGCAGCCCGCAGAAAAGCTGCCGAACTAGGGGTGAACTGGCAACAAGCAACTCCCAGTGGGAAAGAGGGCCAGATTCTAGAGCGCGACGTACTAGCATTGGCTGAGCGCTTGTCAAAGGAAAAGCTCACATCAGCTTCGCCACAAATTAAGATTACCCCCGTAGCTCGACGCCTTGCTGAAACAGCCGGAATCGATTTAGAGGCGCTGGCGCAAATCTATCCAGGCAAAAAGTTGGAGCGAGATGACGTAGAAAAAGTATTGCGCCAGGCTACCACCGAAAAAGCCAGCGTTACAAGCACTCAACCGACAATAGTGCCGGGAGGAACCTCCATTGCCTGGCCATTAGACGAAATTCATAAAGAGCTTCCCGCCCATCGAGAAGGACTTTCAGGCTTGCGCCGGGCCGTTGCCGAACGTATGTCCAGCAGCACTCATATCAATGCTCAGGTAACTCTTACGACAAAGGCTGACGCTACTGAACTTGTCAAAATCCGAACTTTTTTAATGAAGGATACCCAGAACGAACCTGTACCAAGTTACAACGTATTATTAGCTGTTCTTACCGCTCGAGCTCTGTGCAAACATCCGGAGCTCAACGCTGTTTTAGATGGAGAACAGATTATTTATTGGGATACAGTAAACTTGGGAATTGCTGTAGATTCCCCTCGAGGCTTAGTAGTACCAGTTTTGCGCAATGTGGAGGCAAAGTCTCTGTTTGAGATTTCCCGCGAAGCCCAAGATCTGCTCGCTAGAGCGGCTGATGGCAAAGCTCTGCCTGATGAACTTTCTGGTGGCACGTTCACCCTAACCAACTTGGGTCCACAAGAAATAGATTTCTTCACCCCGATCATTAACCCGCCTCAGTGCGCTGTTCTTGGGGTTGGGTGTTTGAAGAAAGAAGTGGTTGTAATAGATGACCAGCCTGCTGTACGCACCATGCTACCACTGAGCCTAACATTTGATCATCGCTTGGTGGACGGTGCACCAGCGGCAAGATTCTTACAGAGGATTAAGCAATATGTGCAGTGGCCCTATCTTTGGCTGCGGTAAATGGAAATATTATGGATCAAATAGATATCTTAAGTCTTTTTAGCCTAAAAGGTCGGGTTGCTCTGGTAACCGGCGCGGCTGAAGGAATAGGAAAAGCTATAGCCAGAGGAATGGCTTGCTTTGGAGCAGACATAGTGGTTTCAGATATCAACGACAACGGTTTAACCCAGACAGTCCAGGAAATTAGCGCCATGGGTCGACGTGTTGAAGCAATCCATTGTGATAATAGTCAACCTGAACAAATCTACAAAATGTTTAAGCAGGTGGATCGGAATTTTAATAGGCTGGATATTCTGGTAAACAATGTAGGCATCATCATTCGAAAACATCCTGAAGAGCTAACTATCGAAGATTGGGAACGAGTTTTACGGATCAACCTGACTGGAACCTTTCTATGCGCACAAGAAGCAGGGAGGCGTATGATAATTCGAGGCCAGGGTGGTAGCATAATCAATATCAGTTCTATCGCTAGCATTAGCGCCCTAGGCCGCGGTAATTTGGCCTATAGTGTCAGCAAGAGTGCCATCAACCAACTCACCCGTGAGCTTGCGGTGGAATGGGCAAAGTACAAAATCCGTGTGAACGCCCTGTTGCCAGCTCAAATCCGCACAGGATACTTACAACAAATGTTTGCTGATCCAAGTGTCGCCGGACGGGATTTATTAAACCGCCTCCTAACTGGCATTCCTCTAGATCGCTTAGGTGAGGTGGAAGATTTAATAGGCCCAGCAATATTCTTGGCCTCAGACGCCTCATCTTATATAACTGGCGCGCTGCTGCCAGTGGATGGAGGTAATCTGGCATTTAATGCTGGCGGGAGTAAAGACTGGTAACCAGATTATTTATTGAAAATTATGGAGATCGCCATCTATGGAAACTGTAGAACATTTATTGAATACCCAGAATAAGCTTGGTGAAGGACCTATCTGGAACCCAGAGGAACAAGCCCTTTATTGGGTGGATATACACCAGAAGATGGTGCAACGATATGATTCGAACAATGGAGTTGTTGATAAATTCTCATTCGACATGGCTATTACAGTACTTGGCCTGAGGTCGCAAGGTGGCTTTGTCTTCGCAAGTAACCGCGGCTTTGGTCTATGGGATGGCTTGACCAGCCAGCCATATTTACTTGCTCATCCGGAAGCTGATAAACCGCACAACCGCTTCAATGATGGAGCAACTGACTCTAGCGGCCGATTTTGGGCGGGGACCATGTACGAAGGACCAGAGACAGATAAACCCACCGAAGGCCGTCTTTATCGACTGAATCCTGATCACAGTGTTGATTTGATGGAAACGGGGCTGACCATATGTAACGGGATGGATTGGAGTCTAGATCACAAGACAATGTACCTGACAGATACTTTGAAGCGGGCAATTTATGCTTATGATTTTGACCCGTTTAGGGGCGAAATCGCTAATCGGCGCGTACTGGTGCAATCTGAAGAAACAGATGGTTATCCGGATGGTTTGACGGTAGACAGTAATGGCTTCCTATGGGTTGCCTTTTGGGGTGGGTGGAAAGTGTGCCGTTTCGATCCGCAAGGCAAGCTCGAACGCTCTATACAACTTCCGGTGGAGTACCCCACCAGCGTAGCCTTCGGTGGTAAAGATTTAAACGAGCTGTATATTACCTCTGCGTGGACTGCGCTTACTGATAAACAACATCGGCAGCAACCCTGGGCTGGTGATGTGTTTCGTCTGGTAACAAATGTTAAAGGTCGCGCACCATGGAAATTTGCGGGATAAGCCGAGAAAATATGGTAAATATCCTTATTACCCTTCAAATAGACGCAATTTGTGTTGTTGTGGTGTCAGGGACTGGCGCGCAGATCATATCACTGATGGATTTTGAGGGGTACAAATATCTGCGACAGGATTTTCTCCTCGACCGGAACCTAGCGTTATATGCTTCTTTCAATGATGTGTGTGAGCAATTCCCGATCACATTGAAGTATTATAGCGCCATGGCAGGTAAGTCGATTGATCTTCCCTGCTCGCATCCAATGGCCTTTTGGGATTTAATTGCCGTAGCTAATCTGGACAATAAATTTATCAATTTATACTCTTCAGGAGGAAGATGTCATGCTTCTCAAAGATAAGGTTGTTATTATCACAGGCGCCAGCAAAGGTCTGGGTGTGTCAATGGCAGAAGTCTGCGCAGCAGAGGGCGCGAAAGTTGTTTTGGCTGCTCGAAGTCTGGATCAATTAAAAGAGGTTGAAAACCGTATCATAGCCAGGGGCGGCACTGCCCATTCCGTTCGCTGCGATGTGAGTAACATGAAAGACCTGCAAGCGCTGGTTGATGAAACGCTGATCAAGTTTGGCGCCATTCATGGACTTGTCAACAATGCGGGAGTAAATTTCGTGAAGCCATTTTTCGATACTACAGAGGAAGACTGGGAACGGGTGATTAGTGTGGACTTGAAAGGATCATTCTTCCTCACACAGCTATGCGCGCGCCAAATGGTTAAGCAAAACCCCAAGGGCGGTTCAATAGTTCAAATAGCAAGCGTGCATACCTATGCCTCATTATCCGGTGCAGCGCCTTATGATGCGGCGAAACATGGCATGGTCGGTTTTAGCAAGGCGGTTGCGGTTGAACTCGCCAGGGAAAACGTACGCGTCAATATATTATCGCCCGGACTATGCCGCACCGAAATCTGGAACGATATCGTAGCGGCAGCACCGAGTGAAGAGGCATGTATCGCATATTGGAATTCCAATATTCCGGCAGAGCGTTTGATTGAGCCGGAAGAAATTGCCAACGTGTGCGTGTTCCTGCTTAGTGATCTTAGTTCAGCGTTAATTGGCTCTAATATCATTGCTGATCTAGGTATGACAAGCCTGTTGGTCAGCAAAGAACCGTATTTCTCACAGGTGATTGAAGGTAAACGCTGAGTATGAAAGATATTTTCTTCATGGATGTGTTTGTTAAATAACCAGCAAAGTTCAATGATGAGTACTACCATCGAGTATCGTGTGAAAAAATTTTCTCTATGGTTGGTTGATATAGAAAAAAATACGCAAATTTTGCATATATGACTCCACTGCAAAAACGGATTGGTAAAAATTCTCCAAAAACCCTCCTCAAAAAGGGCAAACGGCAATATAATGCAGGCAACCCCCTCTCGAGGAGCACAGCATGTTTCGCAAAAACAGCCGACATCTGC
>DAOTYY010000094.1:0-20737 GCA_034434695.1 Anaerolineaceae bacterium | reverse complement strand
TTACCAAACTGCGTGACAATATGAAGAACCAACTCATGTCTCTGTCGGATCGCATCTTGCTCCGCCGCCGGGCCATTATTGAGACGATCATTGACCAGCTCAAGAATATCTCCCAGATCGAGCACTCTCGCCATCGTAGTATCATCAACTTCTTTGTAAATGTGCTGTGCGGCTTGATTGCTTACTGCCGCCGTCCATCAAAACCGTCTTCGGGCTTGGACGAGTACCTGCCCTTGCCCGCCTAACCCGAATTCACGTATTTTAACAAAAAACTGGCCTACCAGCACGTGCCGGAGTCCGGCCAGTTTTATCGAAATTAGAGATAAGACAAACTGGTTTTATTTATTCGCTTCTTCAGTAGCTTTACTCGCACTGGCGACTTCTGTATCAGCTTCTATTTGCGGCTCAATGTCAATCTTTTCGCCTTCTCTATGAACGATTATTCTTATCTCAGGTACTAAATCAACCGTCAAGTGAACACGAGCCTTGTGCTCACCCAGAAGGCGTATTGGCTGAGTTTCAATCTGTCGCCGTTCGATTGTAACACTGTATTTTTTCGAAATTGCTTCGGCGATCATTTGTGTTGTAATGGAGCCATATAACTTGCCCATTTCTCCGGCTTTACTAGCAAAAGTAAGTACTGCGCCATTGATTTTTTGGGCTATGATACTCATTTCTTCGTTTAGAGCGGAGCGGGTAGCTGCTGCTCTAGCGCGAATATACTCCACCTGTTTGATTGCTCCCGGTGTTGCCAGAACGGCTAATCCTTGAGGTATCAAGTAGTTGCGCCCATAACCATCCGCTACTTTTTTAATATCGCCCGCGTGACCTAATTTATACACATCTTTCAATAATAATACTTTCATGTTCAAGCCCTTTCATTGTAAAACAAAATAATCAGGTTTATTATAGCGAAGGGTACAACGCTATAAGCTGCTGGATTTTACCAGAGGTATGGTCTTGCGTCAACTGATGCGCTCTGAGGCTCTGAGGGTTTGAAAACCAAAACTCACCCATATATGGCGGAGAAACAATACAATTTTCGTATAGATAAAAGCCAAATATGACTTTTTCAATACTCTCCACGTCCTTAAGTACGGTTATAAATGTTGAGATTCGATACAATTCGACCAAATTTCTGCCAATAGGATAAGCGAGACATTATGATATTGATCAACCCTTTGAGAGTGCTCTAGGTTTGCCTTGGCTGGAATTTTATAAGTGCACCCACCTAACCTTACAATTGAATATTGCCAATTTCAATCCATTGTGTAGAGTTTTGGGTCTGAGGCATGCTTATTCTGTTATATTTGAGGAGCGGTGAGCAATTCTATACTGAATAATATTTCTAGCCCAAGGCTGTTTATTGTTTTCTGCGATTTTCTCCCAGAGCCGAGAAATGAAGATCCCGGTCTCCGATAAAACTTGTTCATCGAAAACCGGGACCTTTGGCGAGAATTGAGCTCTGCGGGAGCGACGGGGTTCGAACCCGCGATCTCGGCCTTGACAGGGCCGCATGTTAACCGCTACACCACGCCCCCGAACGATTTGAAGTTTATCACGAATTTTTTTCTGCGTCAAGTTTTGCGCGCTTTTGTGATTGTTCCGAATTTGGTAGATATACATTGAGCCAGATTTGGAGGATAATGGGGATTTGATAGCCAGATATAGCGGTTGTCAGCTAAGTTTACCGTTTTTGGAACAGTCACACGTTTTTTTTGTGTTATTTTATAAGGGTGAGTTTCCTTGTCTTTATAGTTTGGAGATTTGCTATGGCTTGGATACAAATATTTTAGGTAATGTTATTCGGCTTCTTTTCTCTGTACGCGAGGCTGGTGCCGTGGATAGGAACCTAAAATCCTCATGAATGTGGAAAACTCTTGCAAGTTCGAAAGAGCGCGCTGTGTTATAGGGTCTTCAATAGAACCAACAAAGTCAATGTAAAAGAAGTATTCCCAAGGTTTTCCAATGAGTGGACGCGATTCGATTTTGGTTAGATCAATGTTGCGCAACGCAAATACACTCATTGCACGGTACAATTCGCCCGGACGATTGTTCAGTGAAAAAACGATAGATGTTTTCGCATCGTTCCCCGGTGAGACCGACTCGCGAGCAATAACCTGAAACCGCGTAAAGTTAGCAGGGTTATCCTCGATCTCTTTTGCGAGAATCGCCATTTCATAAATCTGCGCAGCCCGATGAGATGCAATTGCAGCGATTGCCTCATTCCCCATATTTTTTACCATTTTTACTCCCCCTGCAGTGTCATAGACAGGTTCGATGTCAACACCCTTAAGCGAAGCAAGAAACCGCTCACACTGTGCCAGTGCTTGTGGGTGGCTGATAACTTTTTTAATGCGCTCCAGAGAAGTACCGGGCATGCCAATTAAACAATGTGAGATTCGCAGATATTGTTCGCCGACAACTGAAAGGGGAAATTGCAAGAGTAGATCGTAATTACGGTGAATGCTTCCCGCCAGCGAGTTCTCGATAGGAATCATTCCATAATCACAATTACCCTCTTGTACTTTTTCAAATACGTTGTCAAAGCTCTCACATGGGACAGGTTCGACAGTCTCGCCGAAGTGTTCAATAACTGCTTCTTCGGAGTATGCTCCATGCTCTCCCTGAAAAGCTACTCTTTTTGCTCTGTTAGAAGAGTTAAGAATGCTCAATTTCAATGCCTCTAAAGAATGACTGTGGTTTGTCTGAATTATAATACCACTATATTTTATACCTCTTTTATGCAATTTGTAAGCAGTGAGATTAAAAATGGATGAGTTGAGGTTTCAATATCATTCTGGCAAGTGGTCAATGGTGAATATCGAACATCTCATTGTAGAAGTTTCCGTTTCTCTCACAGTGAATGGTGAAGTTTGGTTAACGTTTTCATGTAGCCCGTTTGACCTGGAAGCGCTTGGCGTTGGTTTCCTGTTTGATGAGGGCATCATTCAATCATCTCAGGAGATTGCTTCGACGCGTGTTTGTGCGGATTTGACGAATATTGATATATGGCTTTATCATGCAGCAGAGAAACCGGAAAAATGGCTGCGCACTTCTGGGTGTACTGGAGGAGTTACTAATCCTGAGCCAGCACATTATATTAAGCCATTGACGCTTTTTGACCAATTTGATCCGTTACTGTTGTTAGAAAATATGGATCAACTCTATAAGGTAGAGGGGGTTTATCAGCAAACCAGAGGATTACATTGTTCGGCGTTAAGTGATGGTGCTAAAATCTGTCTTTATGCGGCGGATATTGGGCGTCATAATACTTTGGATAAATTGGCGGGTATGATTCTTCTAGAACAAGTGGATATTAATCGCCGATTGATTCTGTCAACTGGGCGAATCAGTTCGGAAATGTTACAAAAATCCGCTAGGATGGGTGCCCAAGTGGTAATGTCTCGAACTTCGCCTACAACATTGGCAATACAAATGGCTGAAGCGCTTAATGTAACCCTTATCGGTTATGCCAGACATGAAAGATTCATTGTCTATACACACCCGCAGCGAATTCGAGGGTTTGTTGCAAGTAAGGGCTTACTAGCCTATTAAGAATTTGAACCAATGCAATAAAGCAGCGCCACCAAATACCAGAACGGCCCTGTTAATGAATTTGCCAAGCCAGCACCAGAGGAAAAATTGAAGCGCATTCATGCGCAACGCACCTGCAGCCAACCCGGCTGTGTCAAATAACGGATTGGGAATAGCTGCTAAGACAAAGATTGTTACTCCGCCGTATTTTGATATTGACTTTTTAACGCGTTCGTACCAATTTGCATTTTCGATCATGGTGCTACCCCCAAGTCCTGCCATGTAAGCAGTGAGTTCACCTACAGCAGCAGCATTGCTGGCGACAATAGCGAGTAGCGGAGAATGGAGTAACGGGATCATTGCTGCGGTAACCAGAGAGCCGGGAATAGGCAATAATACCGAAGCGTTTGCAATAAATTCGATCAACCAGATTCCAAGATATCCATACCTGCGAAGAGCGACAATTTGCTCGCGCATGGAGTAAGCATAAATTGTCAGGGCTACAATTACAACAACTGCCACAATACCAATAATACGAAGACGAATATCTTTTTGATTCATGCTGTTTTAGGGATAGGTAAATTCAGATATTAATGTCAACAGGATTGTACCCCAAAAGCCCATCTTAAAGCCCTGTATATTGCCAACAAATACTCCATTAACACTGGGCAATCGGTAGCTTGCGCGGTGTTTATGTCTTAACTGATAACCTGATAAGCTATTTTCAGTGATTCCAGCGTAGCAGGTAAGGGTATTCCTTCACTTGACCATCCCATGCGGGCATAATATTTTTGTAGCCAGTATCTTAACTCTTCGGGTGTTAATCCTTTGCCGGCTATTGGACCATTGGGAAGTTTGTAAAAGGCACGTGCAGATAAGTTATCATCTTTCTCGGTGAAGCCTTCTCGGATCAGGAACAAACGTCCCATATTGATAATTCGAGTACCAATCTCATAAATTTCTGTTGAGGTCACATCCCAGCCGCAGGCTCCGCCAAGGGCATCTGCCATGTGCTTAAATTGATATGGGTAGAAGTGACAAATCACAGCACTGTCTAGAAAATTTTTGAACGCTGTTTCGTAAACAAACCCTTCAATCTTATGTTCATTGATCCCCCAAAGGGGCAGTGGAGTTTGCACCCCCATTTCTTCAAGGCGCAGACATACTTCAGACCCTGGAAAGTTTGCAAAATTATCAATCAAGTTGTGTTGATGATCTGCGCCGGTCGCAGAAAGTGCATACCCCATGGCGCAAAGATGCTTGTAACGCGGGTCGTGGAGTGGTAATTCTTGGTTGCGCGCAACGGCTAACATGTATTGAGCCTGTTCACCCAGTTTTTGTGCCATATGGGCGCTACCTTCTGCCATTTCATTACCAATCCCTTGTCGTCTAGCAATACGGTGAATGCTCTCAATCAAAGAGTCAGCGTCCCCAAACTTTGGCAAAAAATCGTGTCCCGATAGCAACCCTTTTTCTGCACATTCCATAGTGAAGGCAATAGTGGCGCCAGTGGAAATGGTGTCTAAACCATAAGCGGAACAAAGTTCGTGAGCTTTGGCTACGGCAACTGCATCATTAATAGCACAAAGTGGGCCCATTGCGCCAATCGTTTCATATTCGGGACCGCCATATCTGGGATCAATATCCATACCTCTATCATGGTATTCTACGACCAGCTTGCATCGAACAGGACATTGATTGCAGGTATCGCGGTCTTTAAGGAGATAATCAAAAAACGAGCGGGCGTCGAGATTGTCCACACCATCTAGGGTGCCATCCAGATAATTGCGAATGGCGGTTCCGCCTGAGTCGTGATTGAACTTGACCGAGCCCGAAGTGCCATATGTAATTGCCCAGCTCATCATTGTTTTGTAATTGGCGTTGATCCATTTCTGCACCGTTTGCATCAGTGCTTTGTCTGCCAGCCCAACTTTTTGGGAGCCTCGTACAACAATCGCTTTGAGGTTCTTGCTGCCCATGACAGCACCTAATCCAGAACGTCCGGCAGCGCGATTATTATCATGGATGACCGCTGCAAATCGGACAAGATTTTCTCCTGCTGGCCCAATGATCGCAGAACGGATTTTGGTTTCTCCCAATTCGTCTGCGATAGCTTGGTGAGTATCGCCTACCGTTTTGCCCCATAGATGCTGAGCATTCTTAATTTCTACAATCCCATCTTTAATCCACAGATATATGGGGACTTCACTGCGACCTTCAATAATAATCGCATCATACCCGGCGCGTTTCAGTTCTGATCCGAACCATCCTCCAGCTTCTCCACTGGCCAGCGCACCAGTGAGTGGCGATTTTGCGCCGACTGCGTGTCGTCCAGTGCCAGGTAATACGGTTCCAGTAAGAACACCTGGAGCGAATATCAACAAGTTGCGTGGGTCTAAAGCATCGGTTTGAGGGGGCAATTCTTTTAACAAGTAATGAAGGATAAATCCGCGACCACCAATTAGCTTCCTGTAAAATCCTTCTTCAGGTTCTTCTACCCAAATTCGCCCGTTATTCAAATTGATCCTTAATATTCTGCTGTTGTAAGATTTTTCACCACTAGGGGCGTTTGTAAGATCAGCAGAGAAAGTATTTCCAATAATGGACATTTATCCTCCTCCAATTTGGGGAACAAGTTGAACCTTGTCGCCTGAGCGTAGCACATAAGCAACTAAATCCACAGTTTTCCCATTTACAATTGCCGCGACTGGTTGACGTAGCTGAATATTGGCGTGTTGTAGAGCATGTAGAATAGTTTGTCCAGGCTGAACGATGATCGTGGAGCTGCTGTTTGTTCCTAACAAGGATTTTTCTAACCAAATGCTTGCAGTTTCTTTCATGGAAACCGAAATGGGATAGAAGAAACGGGTGTTTGCTCGCTTTTATGTTGAGCTGAGCAAACACCCGTTGAACTAGTTATATACGTCCGCCCATTGTTAATGCCATAAGTGCTTTTTGCACATGCAGACGATTTTCTGCTTCATCGTAGATGACAGAGTGTGGACCATCAATGACAGCGTCAGTCGCCTCGTAACCACGATCAATTGGCATACAATGCATGTATATTGAGTGTTTATGAGTTAGTGCCATTCGCCGTTCATCGGCAATCCAATCTTTGTGTTGATCGCACATCGCTTGAACTTCTTTAGGTTCCTCTGTAACCATAATTGGTCCCCAGCTCTTGGGATACACAATGTCGGCGTTCCTAAAGGCTTCATCCATATCGTCTATGACTTCAAAGTTGGTGCCGTTTTCTTCAGCATGTTTGCGGGCAGCTTCAAGGCATTTGGGCATCATCTCAAAGCCTTTCGGGTGTGCCAGTGTTACATCCATGCCAAAACGGGTCATGAGCATGATCAAAGCTTGGGGGACTGAAAGTGGGCGAACATATTTAGGAGCGTATGTCCAGGAGATTACAAATTTAAGTCCGCGCAGGTTGTTGCCAAATTTTTCGCGAATGGTCATCAAGTCAGCCATTGCCTGGCATGGGTGATCCACATCGTCTTGCATAGAGATTACCGGGATATCAATCCATTTTGCCAGGTCATATTGGTAGGCTTGTCCAATATTTGTCCGACAGTCGCGGACCGCGATTCCATGTCCATAACGTTCAAGCACCATGCCGGTATCTTTAGCAGTTTCACCATGCCCTACTTGAGTTGCGCTAGGCGTGAGATAGATAGCGTGCCCACCTAATTGGGTAATACCCGACTCAAATGAGTTGCGTGTACGAGTTGACTCCTCAAAGAAGAGCATAAAGAGCGTTTTTGCTCGAAGGATATGGTCGTGTGGCTCGCCAAAGGCAAAACGACGTTTGAGCTCGCTGGCAGCTTCCAGCATTGCTTCTAATTCATGGACTGACCAATCCTCAGTGGTAATAAAATCTTTGTTATATAGTGTGGTTTGCATCTTTTCACTCCTTATAATAAATGGTTATGGTATAGACTTACTCAACTTGACTGGTATACAAGATTGGAAACAATGCATAAAACATTGCTGCTTTACGAACTTTTTCCAAATTTACCTGATCTTGTGCTGTATGGATGTATTGCGCCTCCTGGGGGCCGAAGCCAATTGTAGGAATGCCGGCTGTTCCGGCAGAGTAGGCACCATCGGAGCTGAATTTCCAGACGATTACATTGGCTGGGCTACCCCACAGCGTCTGGTAAGTTTGCTGGCTGGATTTGAATAAAGGAGAATCTTTGGAAAGTTCCCAGCCAGGATAAAAACTTGGCCCATCCAGGCGTTGACCAGTATGCGTCAACACAGGTTGCTCAGGAATGTATGCTTGTCCGCCAAGTGGCTCAACTACGCGGCGAATACTTTCCAGCACGGATTCAGCCGTTTCTCCTGGGACAATACGGCGATCAATGGTGACCTCACACCAACTTGGGACTGAGTTTGGTGTGTTTGGTCCGGTAATCATTGAAACAACCTGATGTCCTGTCCCAAAAATGGGGTGTTTAGGTAGAGATGGTATCATAGCTTCCAATTCTTGCAGAATGGGCACCATCTTCATAATAGCGTTATCACCCAGCTCGGGCTGGCTGGCATGAGCTGCTCTTCCGGTTGTTCTAACACGTACCTCACAACGCCCGCGTTGACCAATGCTCAACGCCAGATCGGTCGCCTCGGCAATCAAGACTACATCTGGCTTAAGGCCGTCTTTTTCGATCAAAGAGCGTAATGCAAAGCCCTCAGCATCCTCCTCCAGAGTTGCCCCCATTACAATTAAGGAAAAATCACCGTCCAACTTAAGGGCTTTGAGTATCGCCGCACCATAGACAATTGACGCCACGCCTCCTTTGCAATCGGAAGCACCTAATCCCCACATTGCACCATTCTCTATGACCGGTTCCAATGGCGGATGAGGCCATTCACTTTCGTCTGCTACCTCGTTTGTGTCAAGATGGGCGTCATACAGAATGATGTGTTTTCCGGAACCAATCCTTCCCAATGCATTACCAGCACTATCCGTCCATACTTCTTCGCATCCGATGGTTTTCAGCTCCTGAAGGGTGCGTTCAACAGCTTGCCTTTCCTGTCCGGTGTAACTTCGAATACGAATTAGATCAGCCAGAAAGTTTACCATTTGGGAATTCAGGCTGTCTGCGGCTTGGGTGACTTTTTGTGCCAATTGAGAGATTTCATGGTTCATTGAAAAATTATCCTTTTTTCGAGAGACTTATGTACTGAGTGAGGTCCACTTCAGGGTATCGAATGCGTTCGCCGTAATCCCGACGCTCGGGTTTATAGGTAGCATCAATGCCGATTTTGGTTTGTACACCGCGCATGTCCGCAGTTGGGTCCATTTCGTGACCTTGAGCGCCCGATACTAAAAAGATATCGCGCGACCAATCAACACGATTGGATAATGCCCAAAGTACGTCTGCAGGATCATAGATGTTAACATCTGCATCAACGACGATCACCTTGGCGATGTTAACATGAGCGGTGAAAGCCGCCATTGCCACATTTTTGGGTTCACCAGGATTGCTTTTGTTGACCTGTACAATTGCGGTGAATCCGTTACTGTATGGGGGAATGTGAAGCGCGATGACGTTTTTGCTGACATGGCGGACAAAACGGAGCAAAAGCGGCTCGCGAGGCAAAACATTGCCAATATAAATATGCTCCGCCCATCCGGGAATGATTGTTTGATAGATTGGATTATCACGGTAGCAAACAGCGGTTACTTCAAAAACCGGACTTTCCCAAAGTTCACCATAATAACCATGGAACTCAGCAAGTGGGCCTTCTTTTTGACGCTTGTGTGGTGGTAAGTAGCCTTCAATTACAATTTCAGCTTCTATGGGAATGTCTAAATCAACGGTAACTCCTTTAGTAACCTTGACAGATTCGCCTCGAATAGCACCTGCAATCAACAATTCATCGTCATCGTACCGAGCACCAGCGGCTATACTTATTGCGGGATCTAAACCAATAATGATTGCAACTTGCAACGGTTGATCTTTTTCTTGTTGCACCTTGTAGAACTGCATGACGTGTCGCCATTCATTGACGTTGAACCCAAAGGTGGTTTTTCCCAATATCTGCATACGGTTATAGGAGAGATTGCCACGTCCTGAAATTGGATCTCGGGTAACCGTAACACCGCCAGTGATAAAGGGTCCGCCATCCAATTTGCCATGGGTTGGAATTGGAAGGCGATATAGATCGATGTCATCTCCTTGAATAACATTCTTTTTCCATAAAGGTTGTTCATTCGTAGATTGTGGGCGAATGCCATTTGCAGGCTCTAATGCCCATCCCATTCGTTCTGTGACTTCAACAGGTGTACAGTTGAGAGCGAGGGCTGCTGAAGTTTGGTTTGCAACCGCATTTGTAAAAATCGGCCAAGGGAATATTTCTTTGTCACCAACAGGATTTTCAAAAAGCACAGCTCCGCCACCCTGACGGACAAGTGTTGCTGCAACGTTTGCTAGTTCATGCTTGATAGATACTGGCTTCGTGACTCTGGTTAGCTGACCGGTTTCGCTCAAACGGTCAAGAAAACTACGCAGATTGTAAATTTTGGACATTTTTGCCTCAAATTTTTCTTAATCTTATGGTTTTCTAGATACCTGCGCGTTTGCGAAGTTTTTCAGCAGATTGACAGCATTCTTGAATTAACAATTTCTCATCCAACACGGTTACATGATGATTCTCTAATACAATCTTACCATCTACAATAACTGTGTGAATATCTGAACTGCGAGCACATAGGACTAGTGCAGAATCGATATCATGAACAGGTGCAGTGTGGCTGGTGCCTAATTCGATCAGAGCCAAGTCGGCGGGTTGGTGCTGACAGATTGATTTTCCAGCTAGTGCCATTTTCAGTATTTGTCTGGGGGAAAGCACTGTTGGATCAAGAGTCTTGACGCGGCTAAGACAAAGTGCCATTTTCATGGTTTCAAATAAGTCCTGTGTATCATTGCTGGCGGAGCCATCTGTACCCAATAGAACCTGAATGCCATTATTGATGAATAAGTGAAGCGGAGCAATTCCCGAACCCAAAACTGCATTACTTACAGGGCAATGAATTACAGGGGATTTTCGTTCGCGTAGCAGATTTACCTCTTGTTCGTCTACCCATACTGCGTGGACAATCTGGCAGTCTTCGTCAAGAATGCCAAGTGAGTCTAACCAGGCTATTGGTCTTAAGCCAGTCTCTTCCAGAGTCATCTGGACTTCATCTTGTGTTTCAGCCACATGGATATGTGTATAACTGTGAAAGCGTTGGGCTAGAGCATGGGTGCGTTGCAGTGTCTCAGCAGTAGCGCGCCAAGGGGTTAGAGGCCCGTTTGCCAGCTTGATGAGTGGTCCGGCGTCATGACAGGTTGAGAACAATTCTTCCAATTCATCTAGTAATGAGAGCTGGTTTTCTGCTCCACTGCCGCGATCCGACCAGGCTCGTACAACTGTACAGCGTATGCCTACATTTTGCACTGCCTGACAAACCGCTTGGGTAAAGGCTTTGGTGCGCGTGATTTTATGATGGTTGACAACATGGGTGACGCCTGAATGTAAATTTTCAACCAATCCAAGTGTTACAGCCAACACTAAATCTTCCTTATCCATTCCCGCTTGCAGGGGCCAAATCAGCTCTTTTAGCCATGATAATAGCGTGCGTCCGTTTGCCAGTCCGCGCATAAAAGTTTGACAAAGATGTGTATGGGCGTTCGTCAATCCTGGAATGACAGCCATTCCCGATGCATCTAACACTTTTCGCGCAGATGATATGACTTCAGGGGCAGGATGACCATTTTTGACCTCAAGGATAATTCCCGCATCAACGATTATATAGCCTGGTGAGAGCCATCCCGTCTCGCCGAGAACATGCCCGTTTTGAATTAGCAGGTCAAACTGTTGCAGCATTGTACTCTTTTTTATGCACTCCATTCACAATGCTTTCTCCCATAGTTGCAGGGCTGCGCGACGGCTTCTTTCCATCAACTCATCCATGTCGACATTCAGGATTGTGCCATCTTTGACCAGAATCTTACCGTTTACTAATGTAGCCTGAACACTATCCTGGTCACAGTAAAGCAGCACTTGCTCGTAAAGGTTATGCACTGCAATTGGAGTGGGTAAATTGGGTTTAATGAGTTGGCAGTCTGCTTTCCAGCCGATTTCCAATCTTCCGGTTGCATCCAGTCCGATTGCTTTTGCGCCGCCTTCAGTTGCCAAATACCAGACTTGGTTGGCAGGCATAACGCGCGGATCGCAATGAGAGGCTTTGTGGATCAGGAATGCACCGCGCATGACCTCGAAGAAGTCAATGATATAGCCATCTGTTCCTAATCCGGCGGTTACACCCGCTTCAACTAGTTCTGGCAAGGGAGCAATTCCGCCGCCTACTTCGCAGTTTGAAAGGGGCATGTGGGACATCTTGATACCTGATTCTGCCATGACTGCAATTTCAGAAGCATCAAGCTGAACGCACTGCGATGCTAGCATACCCGGTCCTGCTACCCCCAAGTTTTTATAGTAATGTATCGGACGCATACCAAAATGCTTGAGTGCATACTCCGGCTCATATGTGCCTTCAGAGCAATGCATGTGCGTCAGCACCCCGCGCTCTGCCGCCATCTCGAATGCTTGAAGGATAAACTCTTTTGAACAGGTAAACGTGGTATGGAAACACATTAATCCGCTGACAAGGCTGGGATTGCTTTGACAATAATCAATAAAGTCCGCATTTTCTTTTAAGCCAAGTTGCCCGTTTTCTTTACTAACGCGCTCAGTTGCTTCAAAGGATAAAATACCGCGCAGTCCACGTTTTTTGACAACTTCTGCCTGTGAAAATAAACAACCGGGAATGGCAAAAGGTGCCTCTGTGCAATCGTAAAAGGATGTTATCCCTGATTTTAGCATTTTGGCGCATTGGATATCGGTAGCGGCACAAATCATTTCATGAGTCAGCCGATTTTCCACTAGGGGCCACCAGAAATCTTCAAGGAAGGGCCAAAACCCCGAGGGCGCTTTGCTTAGGGGGATTCCATGTGCCAGTACGCCATAAAGATGAGTGTGTGCGTCCACAAAACCTGGTGCCAGAATTTGCCCGCTTGCATCCCAGACTACATCATTAGGATAGCGTTGACACAACTCTTGATTTGGGGCAACATCTACAATCAGGTCGTTCAGAATACGAATCCCCCAGCCCATTTTTGGAGTTTCCAGGGGAGTGGTAATTGTCCAGCCGGGTAGGATAATCATACCTGTTTCTTCGTTCATGATCGATTCTCTCCTTTAGTAAAAAGGGGAACTTATATTAGCTTGGAAATCGGGGAACAAAATGTCCTTGGTGTTCTGCCCCAACCCACTGACCTCGTTCTACCAGTAATTGACCGCGAAGAAATGTGGCAACAGGATAGCCATGCAGTTCAAATCCTTCGTAAGGCGTGTAATCCACATTTTCGTGCAGTAAACTCTTTGTTATGGTAACTTTATAGTCGGGGTCAAAAATTACAATGTCGGCATCAGCTCCAACAGCAAGGACACCTTTACGAGGCGCCAATCCGAAGATTTTAGCTGGTTGCGTGCAACAGCAGTCAATCCATTGTTCTAAGGTTAAGAATCCTTTTCTAACGCCATAGGTGTACATGAGTGCCAGCCGCGTTTCAACACCAGGCACCCCTCCGGGAACATTTGTAAAGCAATCCAGCCCTTGATCTTTCTGTCCGTGAAGATTGAAAGCGCAATGATCTGTACCAACGGTTTGTAAAGTGCCATTTTGTAGCATGCGCCAGAGTACCAGATTGTCTTTCGGTTCGCGTAATGGTGGAGCGCAAATGTGTCCAGCAGCATACAAAGAGTCCATGTCTTGATATCGGTTTTGACTTAAGAGCAAATATTGGGGACAGGTCTCACCGAAAACGTTTTGTCCGTGATAACGAGCTTTTTCAACTGCACTAGCTCCCGTAGCTGTGGAGATGTGGACAATATATAGGGGAACACCACTGAAGCGAGCCAGTAAAATAACGCGCCGAATTGCTTCTACTTCCGCAATGGCTGGCCTGCTTAGTGGATAAAATTTAGGTTCTAGTTGTCCCTTTGATCTGAGTTGTGAAATGCTGTATTGGATAATAGCGTCATTTTCGGCATGAACCAGAACCAATCCGCCAGCCTGCGCAACTGCATTGAATGCAGCCAGCAAACCTTCATCTGGCAAGGCAAATCCCTCGTAAGTCGTATAAAGCTTGAACGAAGGGATACCATAACGAATAACTGAGGGGATTTCAGCAAGAGTGCTTGTATCTGTACGGCTGATAGTCATATGAAGACTAAAATCAATGACACACTTTTCCTCAGCCTGTATGCGACGCTTGTTAAAAGCCTCAACTAGTGTCTCGTCTTTTTCCGGTTCAATAAAATCTATCACAGTAGTCGTACCGCCATATGCGGCAGCACGTGTTCCGGTAAACCAATCATCGCTGGTGATTGTGGTTGGCGTGGGCATTTCAAGGTGGACGTGAGGGTCAACCCCACCCGGAATGACAAGCATGCTTTGGGCAGAGTAGGTCTGTCGTCCCGAAAGACCCTTAGCAATAGCTGCAATCTTGCCGTCGGAGATGCCAATGTCTGCAGGCATCGTTTGATTGCCTATTACTAGTGTTCCATTCTGAATTACGAGATCAAAATCCATATGACGACCTCGACCTCAATCGGGATACAAGTAGTTGTTACTTAAGATTATACTACAGTAGTGAAGTAAAACTTCACGCTATTTTCGAATTTGATCAGGGAGGAATTTTGATGTTGAAGATATAATCTAATTAACCGAGTTGTCTTGTGAGGAGGTAGTTATGAGCAAATTGCTTGTCAAAGGTGGAACCTGTGTTACTGTAACCGGTCAATGTAAGCAGGACATTCTCATTGAGAATGGTGTTATTGTTGCCCTAGATAGGGACATCCAAATGAGTGATGCCATAGTCATTGACGCTAGCGAGTTGTTTGTTTTGCCCGGAGGGGTAGATGTCCATGTCCACATGCCATGGCCAAAAGGACAGTACATTTCCCTTGATGATGTTAATCAGGGCACTAAAGCGGCAGCGTTTGGTGGTGTGACAACTGTTATTGACTTTGTAATACCTGATGAACAGGAATCGCTGGCTGTTGCGCTGGCAAAGAAGTTAACCGAAGCGCAGAATAATGCTTGGGTGGATTATGGTCTTCATATAAACATTCGGGGTAATATAAGTGAAAAGATTACGGAAATACCAGAGTTGGTCGCCCTCGGCTTTCCGAGTTTTAAGGTGTTCATGGCGTATGAAGGTTTTCGAGTGGGAGATGTTGAGCTTCTTGAGATTATGCGAGCGGTGCAGGCAGCAGGTGGAATACTGGACGTTCATGCTGAAAATGGGCTGATAGCGGACCGTATCACGAAGCAGATGATCGAAGCGGGTAAGACTTCGCCGATTTATTATGCTATGGCGCGCCCTGAGATTTGCGAGATTGAAGCGATTCAGCGAATATTAGCTTACGCTCAGGTTTACGGTACAAGGCTGCATATTCATCATGTTAGCACTGGCGCAGGAGCAGAGTTGATTAATCGTTCGCGCCAACAAGGCATGCCAGTAACGGGCGAAACTTGTCCACACTATTTACTCTTAAATGCGAATAGTCACGGGGGAGACCGGGAAATAGCTGCATTTATGATTTGTGCGCCCTCCATAAAAGGAGCGGAAAATCAGGAAGCGTTATGGCGCTCATTGGCTGACGGCAGTTTGTCCATATTAGCGACCGATCATTGTCCTTATTCTAAAAAACAGAAGCTTGAACATCTGGACAACTTTTCTAACATACCTGGGGGCATTGGAGGAGTTGAGTTGCGCTTAGCCTTAGTGTTTAGTGAGGGCGTTAGAAAAGGAAAACTATCTATCGAGCGTTTTGTGGATGTATGGGCAACTACGCCCGCAAAAACCTTTGGTCTGTACCCCGGAAAGGGACAAATTGCCGTTGGCAGTGACGCCGACTTGGTTCTTTTTGATCCAGTTCATCAATGGACGATTTGTGCTGAAAACCTGCATATGAATACAGATTGTCTTCCATACGAAGGTTGGCAGGTTACTGGAAAACCGGTCATGACCATTTTGCGTGGTAAGGTGTTGGTCAATCAGGGTCAACTAGTGTGCGACGAACCTGATGGGCAACTTATAAGACGTTTTCTTGATGTTCAATAAGTGCTTAGGTGCTCAATTTTAGAGAAATTGGGGATTGACTTTTATATTGATTGTGCTATTATAGTTGTTAGACGACTAACATCATTGCGAAGCCGGATTAGATTTCTTTATTTTTCTAAAGGAGGTTTGTTAAGATGAAAACCACAGGTTTTAAAGGGCGGGATTTTCTGGCTGAAACAGATTATACGCGTGAAGAAATTGAAACTATTTTGGAAGTGGCGCAGGAGTTAAAGCGCCAACGCGCTATGGGGATTCCTCATGACGACCTTTTGAGAAGTAAAACGCTGTTTATGATTTTTTACAATCAATCGCTGCGAACGCGCAATTCCTTTGAAGCTGGAATGACGCAATTGGGTGGACATGCTCACTATCTGGACCCATCAAAGATTTATACCCCGGCTCTAGAGGGGCGTGAAGTAGCTTATTCGACTGAGCGCGTTTCGGATGTCGCGCGGGTGTTGGCTCGAATGGGTGATGCAATTGCCATTCGCTGCTATGGTGATCCAGTAGATTGGGAATATGGTGGTGCTCATAATCTGCTTTTGGAGTTCGCACGCTGGGCTGATATTCCAGTTTTGAATATGGAGGATGACATTTATCACCCATTCCAGGGGCTGGCTGACTTATTAACTGTCAAAGAGAAATTCGGTGGGTTTAAGGGCATAAAGTTTACAATGTCGTGGGCTTATTCACCAAGCGTTCACAAACCTCGCGCTGTACCACAGTCAGCAATCCTGTATGCAACGATGTTGGGATGTGATGTTACGCTTGCGCACCCCAAAGGAATGGAACTTGATCCAGCAATTATTGCTCAGTGTGAAGCCTACGCAAAGGAGGCGAAAGGTTCTTTTCGTATTACCAACAGCTTTGAAGATGGAGTGCGCGGGGCGCATGTTGTTTATGCCAAAGCTTGGTGCCCTGTGATTATGTTCAAAGAGCCGGTTGGAAATAATGATCCAAAAGGTGCCCAAGAGGTTTTTGATCAGCATAAAGACTGGAAGACAACTAGGGAGATCATGGAAATGGCGGACAAGAATGCCATCTATTTGCATTGTTTGCCGGCTGATCGGGGATTTGAGGTCACCAATGAGGTTCTTGACAAGACCTCTGGTCCTGGCTGGGTCTCAGCAGCTTTTGATGAGGCTGAAAACCGACTCCACGTTCAAAAAGCTGTGATGAGTCTGGTGATGTAAGCTTACAAGTGCACGCATTGATGAAATAATGATTGCGAAGGGCGAGGCAATGTTAGACACCCGTCCTTTGTATATCCGTGTTGAAGAGACTCTTGCCTCAATTCTTCAGGAGTATCATGTTGGAGATCGGATACCTTCTGAAACTGAGCTTGCAAGGCGCTTGGGTGTCTCGCGAGTGACCATTCGCGAAGCATTGCGGACATTTGAGGAGCGTGGACAAGTAATTCGCAAGCATGGGGTGGGGACATTTATTGCCCCATCCCATGCAATTTTTGAAACCGGACTAGAGGTTCTGGAAAGTCTGGATGAATTTCTTTCCCGATTGGGAAAACAATGTGGCTTTGCAAATTTATCGATTACCGAAGAGATGCCCGATGATACAGCCAAACAAAAATTACTGCTTTCGCGTGGTGAAAAGGTGATAGTTATTTCCCGTACAAGGACAGCAGACGAAAGTATAATTGCATACATGCATGATGTGATCCCTGCGACCATTGCAGGTTTGGAGGATATACGAGCAAAATTTACTGGTTCGGTGTTGGATTATTTCCGGAAGCATTCCGAGTTGATCCCATCTTTTGCTTTGACCCATCTTTTATCCGAAAATGCTAGTAAGGAATTGGCTGGTCTATTGAAGGTGCCAAAAGGAACGGCACTGTTGGTGCTGGAAGAGACTCTTTACGATGAGAATGGACGACCGATTAACTTTTCCAGGAATTACTACAATACTCAACTTTTTCGTTTCTCTATTGTGCGGCGCCGCAATCTCTTAGCTGGTTAACAAAATGTGGTGCTGAACTCGCTCTTGAATACTAATATGGGATTCTGTAATGAAAAATGGATATGCAGGAAAGATTCTTTGGGTAGATTTATCCAGTGAGAAGATACATATCGAAACCAGTGAACACTATCAGGGGTGGATTGGTGGAAGAGGGCTTGCAGTACATCTTTTAGTACAACTTCCCGAATTGAAGTCAGAGAAACCAGAAGAACAGCCAGTTGTTGTTGCTGCTGGTCCTGCGGTTGGCACTGGGATACCTCTGGCTACCCGTACTTCTGTATCGGCGCGTAATCTGATTTCAGGTGGAATCAGCTACTCAAATGTGGGTGGAAATTTTGGCGCTACGATGAAAAGTGCTGGGTTCGATGCAGTTGTGATACGTGGATTCAGCCAACGTCCAGTGTATTTACTGTTTAAGGAGGGACAAGCCAGTATCAAACCTGCGAACGAATTATGGGGATTGCAGGTGTCTGATGTCAGAGACATGCTGGATAAGATTTATGGAAATGGTCAGACCAGTTTCATTGGAATTGGGCAGGGCGGAGAAAACCTGGTGCCCGTTTCCTGTTTGATCGTTGATCGTGCTCATGCAGCAGGTTGGGGAGGAAGCGGCTGGATTTTTGGCGCAAAACTTCTGAAGGCAATCGTTGCGGTTGGGAAAAGCTCCGTTGAAGTTGCTCATCCAAGACTACTTCAAAAGAAAGTAAAGGAACTGGAATGGCGTTTGAATAGTTCAGAGGCTATGGCAGGACTGATCAGGGGGGGACACATGGAATGGCTGCGGCTGGTGGCTATTCTGGACTTGTACCGACCGCAGTCAAGAATATTCGAGACGAATATTTGTCCTCAGAAAAATCGGCTTCTATGCGCGAGAGCTTCTTCAGGAAATGGGAAATTGGACGCACTGGGTGCAAAGGGTGTCATATTCAATGTTTACATGTTTACTCTCTGGAGACGGATGAATTTGGTCATCTGGAAGTTGAAGGAATGCATGCAAATTCTGTGCGCGGTTTTGGGTCCAATCTGGGAGTGCATGACCCGGCAGCTATTTTAATCATGCATAAGTTATGTAATGAGTACGGCTTGGATGTTGATGGCGTATCATCAGCGCTGGCTTTTGCACTTGAATGTGCAGAGCATGGGATGATTGATGCGACACAACCCAATGGAGTCCGTCTGATGTGGGGAGATCATTCCTCTCTCATCAAGCTAGTGGAGCAGATTGGCAAGCGTGAGGGATTGGGGGCAATTCTGGGCGAAGGCGTATATCGCGCTTCTAAAAAACTAGGAGATGAAACGCGGCAGTTTGCTCTCATGACAAAACGAGTTGGCATTAATGAGCAGGGGTTGCGCAGTCATCGGGCGTGGGCGCTAGGAATCATGACTTCTTCGCGAGGAGGGGGGCATCTAGGCGGTTCTCCACAGACTGAAAACAGGCGAATCTCGCCCGAAATTGGTGAACGATTGTTTGGCAATCCGTTTGCTGGCGACCCCCAATCATATCAAGGAAAAGGAAAACTGGTCGCATGGACAGAAGGGCTTAAGGCGGTTGTTGATAGCATGGGGTTGTGTTATTTTGCTTACGGCTGGTACGATCTGAGCATTGGTAGCCTGGAAGAATTATCTGAATTACTATACTTGATTACTGGATATGAAATTGATTCAACAGAATTGCACAGGTTCGGTTTGAAATGTCATACTCTGGAGCGCTACTTAACCTGCTCTTTGGGTGGGTTTAATCGAAAGGATGACACGTTGCCTGACCGCTTTTTTGAAACACCGGTGTCCAGCGGACCCTATCGGGGCGCCCGATTGGACAAAGAGGAGGTGGAGAGGGCGCTGGATGAATATTATGCGGCATTAAGTTGGAATTGGTCAACTGGTTGTCCGGATGACCAGACAATGCAAACGTATGGGTTAACTGATTACATTTGATGAGTGCCTTGAAAGATGTGGCTATAATAATTACAAATGTCACTTGTGTATAGAAGTTGTCTAACATATACTATGAAGTCGGGAGATATTTCTATATAGTTTAACCATTCTCAAGGAGGAAAAGATGGAAAGAAGTAAAAGTTTGACGTTTTTGTTTTCCCTGCTGGTACTGCTTTCGATAGTTCTCGGCGCCTGCCAGCCACAGGTTGTTGAAAAGACCGTTGAAGTAGTAAAGACTGTCGAGGTAGAAAAAGCGGTGGAAAAAACAGTTGTGGTTGAAGTAGAGAAAGAAAACCCTGCTGCTAATTATAAATTGGCGGTTATTCTGCCCGGGGTGATAACAGACGCCGATTACAATACGCTGGGCTACGTAGCAGCTACAACTGTACAAACCGACCTGGGTGTTGAGATGGCTTATTCGGAAGCTGTTCCTGTGCCAGACGCAGAACGTGTGATGCGCGAGTACTTGGATCAGGGATTCAATATTATCTTCACCCACGGTAATCAATTTAATAAATCAAGCCTTGCCTTGGCAGAGCAATTTCCAAATGTAATCTTTGTGGTTGAGAACGATGGCAAGATTGATAATGCGCCTGCAAATGTCTGGGTGATTGATCGTAACTTCCATTATGGCTATTACGTCATTGGCTACATTGCTGCAAAGGCTTCTCAGACAGGTAAAATCGGTTACATTGGTGGTTTGACGTTACCTTTCTCGTATCAGGAAGTCCATGCCATTCAACAGGCTTTAAAGGATCACAATCTGAATGTGGATTTGAAACCTGTATGGACCGGTGATTTCAACGATCCTACCAAGGGACGTCAGGTGGCTGATGAAATGATTGCCGATGGGCGCGATGTGATCATGGGCTCCATGAATCTGGGTATGTTTGGTTTGTTCGAGGCAGCCAAGGCTGCCAGCACAGAGTCAAAGAAGATTCTGGTGACTGCGAAATACACCGACAAGACCTGATTGACTGACAGATTTTATGTAACCTCCAAGCACAGCGACGATAGAATCGCAATCGGATTCAACGCCTGGCGCTTGGAGGCAAAAACCGGATGTGGATCTGGACCGGGTTCAAACCAAAAGAAAGGAAGCA
>DAOTYY010000093.1:0-52897 GCA_034434695.1 Anaerolineaceae bacterium | reverse complement strand
GCGCACATGTGGTTTGACAATCCGCCACAAATCCGCCGAGGTCTGTTCTTCACTTGCCAGAAAGCGTTGCAGTTGATCATGGCTGACTTCACCATCCAACAGGGAGGACAGCCCGGTCGCGGTGGTTTGCCCAAAGGCGCTTATCAGATAGTCGCTGTACAAGTCCAGGAGTTTGCCGTTTTTCATACACCAAGTTTACTCAAATCTGCGTAAGGTGAGTTTTTAAGATTAAGTAATTTATAACGTACAAAACCCCCTCAGTTAGCATCTTTGCACCAATGACCGGGATGTTTAGCCATTCCATCCATTTCGGGATCATGAGTGATGCGATAACACCAGAAACTGCCACCAGCATAATATAGTATGGGAAGGTACGAAGAATGTGTTCTCGGTTGCGAAAAACTGCCATGCGCAGCAAGGTGTAATTCACCAGTATTGAAGCAGTGCGCGCCAGGAAAATGCTTGCTGGAATGCTCTCCAATAGCGGGTAGCTGAAAAGAAAACCAGATAATCCGCTGCTGCCGTGACCAGCGGTGATGCCATATATCGAAGCAAGAGAAATACTTCCTGAGCGGATATCCTTTGCCGCTGCTGTACCGGTGCAAGATCGGCAGTTACTTTGAGCAAATGTACCCTCCCTTTCATGGCGTTTTCTCTATGATGCGGATAAACCGATATCCCAGATACCCCTCATCTTCAAAGATCAGCTCATATTGTCCGCTCTGAATGCGTTCTTCTACAGTGGTTTGAATATCTTCGCTGGCGTTGAACGGCATCAGAATATAGTTCACTTCCGGGCGATGGGTCAGCTCATCAAAAGATTTTAGGTCAGTGAACCAGTATTCAAGCTGGGCATTTTCCAGACCAGGCAGGTAGGCGATGGGATAATTGGTCAGGATACGGGGGCTTTTCTCTCCGCTCTGTTCCAGATAGTCATACAGTTTTTCGTTTAGCGTGGGAGCAAAGATTTGCTTTTGCAATTCAACCTGACGCCGGATCAATTTTTCATCCGGGAATATTCTACCCAATGCAATCAACAACATACATCCCAGCAGAAACAGCCATGCCAGCTTCCAGCGGGCTGGGTTCAGCCGTTTCAACCCGCCCAGGAAGAGTTCCAATGTGCCCTCAATCGCTAACCCGGCGGTCAACCCAAGAAACGGGAAAAGCAATGCCAGATTGCGAGTATCGTAACTGAAAAAGAGCATCCAGATAACCATGAAAGGCAGGACAACCAGCAAAACCAGCCAGCGGAAACGTTTTTGTAACAGAGGCAGGGCGGGAATCAGGAACAGGGTCAGGTAGCCGTACTTTTCCAGTGTCGAGAAAGCGCTTTGTATCCGTTCGGTATACGACATTCCTTGAAAAATGCCCTGTGTAACCCAACCGACATTGGAGGAATCGAGACCGCGTACAATCGTGATGTACTTGTACCCATACCAGGAGAGCGCCAATGCCAGCCCGATCCAGAAGGGCAGCCAGAGATGACGTCTTTGCTGTATTTTGTCATCTGGCTCAATACTGGAGGCTTGGGGTTTTTCAACCAGCAGAGAAGCCAGCAGGGGATAAAGCAACAGAAGGTAGCCCCCGGCTTGCTTGGTAAGCGCCGCACCAGTGGCAAATGCTGTGCCCAGCCAGAAGGTTTGATTGCGCGTTCGAGTGTCGGCAACGGTGTAGGTTTTCAGCAGCGCGTAAACTGTCAGAAATCCCAGAAATGCGGCGGGGATGTCGCTATACCCCTCGGCGATAAATTCACCGGCGAATTTTTTGGTAACCAGGCGAGTAATAGTAATTGCCAGAAAGAAGCCGAAAGTTTTGCCCTCTAACCCAAGATCAAACAGTAGCAAAAAAATCCACAGCAGAAAGAGCGGTGCAAGCGACTTGGCAAAAAATTGCACTGCCGGGTTGCTTATGGCGACATAAGTAAGCGACCAGTTTGCCGGCAGGAGCTGCGGATAATATCCGGTATCCGGCGGTATCTGATTACCAGCCCAGGCGACTGCCCAGCGGTTCCAGGAAAGGACGGCATCCCATGAATTGAAAACCGTACCCAGATTCAGGCGATAGACCTGAAACATCCACAAGATACTGCCGATTGCCAAAGCCAGTGCCGCCATCAGCAAAATCAGACGGGTAACGTTTATCAGTGTTTCGTTGCTGTCTTCTTCTAGTACTTTTATCCTCAGCGAAACAAGCCAACCGGTGAACGCGTTCCAGATATTTTTCACCCCCTCGCCCAACGGCAGACGCAGGAACTCCCGGTAGGCGCTGATAAGGAAGAACAATTCACTGGCTATCAACATGCCGAGTGTAAGCCGTGTGTAAAGTTTCAATAAAACCAGCAGAAAGACGAGGACGTAGTTGATCAACAGACTCAATCCAAAGGCATATGCCAGAAACTGAATCACCCCTGCCCGCACCCTAGTCCAGCGCAGCACCAGCATACCCGGCAAAAGGGTAATTTGCAGAAGGGCAAGGATTCCTGTGATAAACATGAGCTTCTCCTTCGTTCTTGAAGGGTCCGGGGGATGTTCTTAATCCAGCATTTTGTAGCTTCAGAGATGGGTCTTTGGACGAATGATGGCATCGCTCATACGTGCCACGCGCACCATAATCTCTACGTCATGTACACGAACAATGTCCGCGCCGCGAGCAATGCCGATTGCCACAGCAGCCGCAGTGCCCTCGACGCGCTGATCGGGCGGCAGGTCGAGGGTGTAGCCGATGAACGATTTGCGCGAGGGACCCAGCAGAACCGGAAAACCCAGCGCACGGATTTCATCTAACCGGTTAAGTAACTCAAGATTTTGCTCTACCGTTTTGCCGAAGCCGATGCCCGGGTCGAGGATGATATTCTGGTCTCGAATTCCAGCGCGTCGGGCGATCTCGACGCTTTGCATCAATTCGCTTTTGATGTCTTCAATCAGGTTATTGTAAGCCACACCAATATAGCGTCCACCCAGCCGTTCTTGTAAGGCGGCATTTGCCGGGTTGCTGCGGTTATGCATCAGGATAACCGGTACGCCGCGTCTGGCGACCAGCGGTGCCAGCTCCGGGTCGGCGCGCAATCCCCAGACGTCGTTAACCCAATTGGCGCCGGCATCCAATGCGGCTTCGGCGACGCCGGCTTTGTAAGTGTCCACCGAGATCAGCGTATCCAAACCTGCAGCACGAATTGCTCGGATCACGGGCAGGATTCGCTCGCGTTCCTCTTCAGCGCTGACTGGCTGCGAACCAGGGCGGGTGGATTCCCCGCCGATGTCAAGGATGTCTGCGCCGGCAGCAACAAAGCGCCTGGCCTGTTCCAGAGCAGCCTCCACCCCGCCCTTTACCAGCAAGCCATCACCCGAAAAGCTGTCCGGAGTAATGTTCAAAATCCCCATGATGTAGGTCCGTTCTCCCCAGACGGGTGGAAAGGTTAACATTCGTTCAGTCTCCTACATGAATTATGAAATACCATTTGCGTTTTGGTACAGGCTGACACCCTCTATGGAAATCCCATCAAGCAATTCTTGGACGGTTTTTCCCAGCTTGGGGTGGCAAAAATCGGCTGCCAGCTCGGCTAACGGAACAAGCGTAAAAGCGCGCTCATGCAGCATGGGGTGCGGAATGGATAAGTTGGGCAATTCGATGATCTCGTTGCCATAAAACAGAATGTCAATGTCAATCAGGCGGGGACCGTAATGGATAATGGTATGCCGCCCCATGCGTTTCTCAATCTTTTTGATATAAGCAAGCAGTTCCGACGGGGTGAGTTCGGTTTCAGCTTCTAAAGCCTGGTTGAGAAATTTGTCTTGTTCCAGATAGCCCCAAGGGGCAGTTTGATACACGCGCGAGGCGCGCAAGACCTGTACGCAAGGCGGCAGGTGTTGAATGGCAGTTTGCAGGTTTTCAGCCCGATTACCAACATTACTGCCAAGTAAGAGGTATATTCTAGCGCGTTGTCGTTCTTTTTTTACAGTCACTCGGTGTTCCTTAAGTAAATAATTTAAACACCGCGAATGATGTTCAGCCAGTCTGCCAGCAAACCGTAAGCGGTGGTCTCTGGTCCGGGGTCGCTTTCGACAATGCCCAAACCGGGCAGGACATCCAGTTCAAACTGGACGTAGGAACTGGTGCCGTTGATGCTGTAGAGAGGTGAGTCGGGTTTGACACGCTGAGGTTGGACGCTGGCGATAACATTACCGTTTTCCAAACGTGCGCGGCAGACCAGTTTCCAGCGCTCGCCTACCTGTCGGGCTTCTTCGATCATCTGCGGTGTGATGCCTCGGATGCCCTGCCGCTCAACCTGCTGTGGTTTGAGCGGGATGCCCATTACCACAGTGGTCAGTGCGGCAACCTTGATGGCAGCATCCCAGCCGTCAATATCGGCGCTGGGGTCGGTTTCGGCAATACCGATGGATTGGGCATAGCGTACGGCTTCGTCAAAACTATTGCCCTGTTCCATCAGACCCAGCAGCAGATTGGTGCAGGAGTTTAAGATGCCATGAAAACCCTTCAACTCTGCGGCTGGCAGCGCAGCGCGCAGGAGAGAGAAAATCGGCGCCCCGTCCATCACCGCCGCTTCGTGCATAAAACGCAATCCTTTGGCATGCGCTAGATCGGTCAGCTCACGATAGGCATGTACCACCGGTCCCTTGTTGGCGGTGACGGCGTGCATCCCGCACTCCAGCGCAGTGCGCAGGTGGTCAATTGCCGGCTGACCAGTCTCGTGGTTAACGGGGGTGTTCTCAAACAGCACGTTCGCTGGACAAGTGCGAATAAAAGCAAGCATCGAATCAGGTTTTGGTGTTTTGGAAAGCTCGTCCAGATTACCGCCTTTTTGCATGATCTCCAGTGCGCGCGTCAGGTCAATTCCTGCCGGATCAATTGCCATGCCATGCCGTCCGGTAGCAATGCCGGTGATCCTAAAGATTAACGAAAAATTTTTCTCCAGCTCGGCTTGTTTGCGCAGAAGCAAGCGTGCAAACGCCTGCCCAACATTGCCAAATCCGACCAGTGCAAGAGAATGTTCGATCATGCTACACCTCACTGTGAATATAATTTGCGGTGAATTGTACCCCAACTCTGTTCAAACCGGTGGCCAGGGATAGGAACGTCGTCTGATATCGGGATGAGGAAAGGTGCCCAGTGCGCGCAACATATGGCTGCGCCGTTGCAAGGCGGTGATTTCTGCTGCGCTGAGTAAATGTTTCAGGTTTTCATAGACCTGTTTCTTCTCTTCAAGTTCCAGTTCAAAGCGCGCCAGATCATCCAGCAGCGGCTGCGGAATGGCTTCGCCGGCGAAATCCCAGATGACGGTGCGCAGTTTGTGCTCGACATGAAAACAAACGCCGTGATCAATCAGCCACAGATGATTATAGTTATCTACCAGAACGTGTCCACCTTTGCGGTCGGCATTGTTGATAAGCAAATCAAACAAAACCACCGGACGCAAGCGCTGGCGGTCTTCTGGAGAGAAGTTGAAATAGTGATATTCGGGGTTATGATGAATATAGCGTTGCAAAGAGCCGCTGCCCAACGGGGTCTTCTGCCGTCGGTACACGGTTGGCGGTACCAATTCCCAGCCCAGCGCCTCGCTGACCACGAAAGCGGCTACTTCACGTTTGGTGAGGGTGCGATCGGGGAAGTCCCACAATGGACGCTGTCCGCGCGTTGGCTTATAAACCACCTCGAATTTCAAGTCTTCATACGTCAACAGACCCAGAAAAGTGTAATTTGAGCTGTTGACGAACTGGCCTTGCAGTTTAAGGCTCCCTTTCTGCAAGGCCATCAGGATTCGATCTTTATTAGGTTCGGAGTTCATAGCAGGAGAAAGTGAATATCCCCTAGTGTTTATGTCCGTTTTTCTTGGGGCAGAAATGTCCTTCCGGTTCCATTGGTTGACCACATTGCGGGCAGATCGGACGTCCGCGACTGGCAACTTCCAATCCCCAATTGCCCAAAACACGCAATTGGGAGCGCGTGCACCAGAAGCGTATGGTGCGGGCGTCTTCTGGCGCCAGGTCATCGGTAAGGATTTCACGCGTGATCAGCACCACAAGGTCGCGGTCATTGTCATATGCCAGCCCGATTTCACCCACGCGGAAGATGGGGTCAACTGGCGGCTGGATATGCATTTTGGTTTCATCGTATTGGCGAGAGGCTTCAGGCAGTTCTGGAAAGCGGGTGGAAAGCTCGGCAAGAAATTGTTCAATGCCAATCGCAAGCGATTGAACCTGTATTTTTTCTATCAGCAGGGTGTATGAACGTTCATTCTGCCAGGCTTGCAGGTAAAAAACCCGCTGTCCTGGCTGACCGATGGCGTCTATCGTGATGTGGGTGACGGGATCAATATCCATTTCGCGTTCCGTCATGTGTGGTGGCCCTCCTGTAGCCTGAAGCAAGTATACCAGAATTTGACTTGGAAGAAATGCAGATAGATTCAATCTGATTTGTTAAAGCTTTTCCAAAATCAGTTTCTGATTGTTCCAGCTTACCCGCTCGACCTGATTAGTTTCAGCGTCATTTGTGAGCAGGCGTAACATGTGTTTGAATGTTCCGGGGTTTCCGCTGGTCAGAAAGCGCGGGTTAGCAGGGCTTTCCTTGCCTGTAGCTAGGCCTTTTGCAGCCAATACACGCCCAACCTGACGGGCAACCGCTGGCGCAGGGTCTATGACGCGCACGGGGTAATGGGTAGGATAAGCCTGGATGATTTCTTCAATCAATGGAATGACAAAGGGGTAATGAGTACATCCCATAACAATCGTATCTGCGCCCCGCGCGAGCATGGGATGAAGCGCGCGTGTCAGAATGGCACGGGTCTCTTCGCCTTGCAAATCGCCTTTTTCAATCTGATTCACCAGACCGGGACAGGTGTCCTGCAGGATGGTTACGCCGCGTGCAAAGCGTTCAACCACCGAGGCATACAGAGCGCCCTGAAAGGTGGCTGGTGTTGCCAACACGCCCACCACGCCGCTCTTGGTCTGCTCGGCGGCGGGCTTGACCGCCGGCTCCATGCCAACGAAAGGAATGTCCGGGAAGGTTTTGCGCAGGTGCTGGAGTGCTGCGGCAGAGGCGGTATTGCAGGCAACGACGATCAGACGCACTCCCTGCTCGATTAGAAAGCGGGTAATGCTGACGCTAAACTGGCGAACTTCCTCCAATGGGCGCGGTCCATAGGGCACGTGTGCTTGATCTGCCAGGTAGAGCACCGGTTGGTTGGGGAGATGTGCGCGTATCTGCCGCAACACCGAAAGCCCGCCCACACCCGAGTCAAAGATGCCGATCAACGAGTTGTCAGTTTCCCTCATTTCCATCTGGAAATAGTTTTATCACGAATGGGGTAGATTGACAAATCAGGAGCAGTCGCCGAACTGTGTGCGGCGGCATTCATTCCAATGTGCGCGGGAAGCGGGTGGTGCGTCGAGAGGCGGCGTCCACGAGTGCCGAAAATAACGCTTGCATAGCGGGTATGCTCAGCAGTTCTTCTGGATGCCATTGAACACCAATCCCAAAGGGATGCCCGGGCAATTCAACTGCTTCAATCAACCCATCCGGCGCCCAGGCAGTTGCATTGAGTGACGAAGCCAGCCGCTCGATGCCCTGGTGATGCAGGCTGTTGACCTTTAGCTCTTCGGTTGCAAGAATTTTTGCCAGCAGGCTGTGGTCTGTCAGAGTCAACGAATGTGCCAGAAAATCGCGTGGATAATTGGGGTAATAATCATGCTTCAGACTGTTGTTAAGTTGATCAGCAAGGTCTGTGTATAAGGTGCCTCCCAAAGCAACATTAATAACCTGTATGCCGCGGCAGATGCCCAGAAACGGCCAGCCGCTACATGCCGCCAGTTGTACCAGGCTGATTTCAAGCTGATCACGTTCGGGATTGATACCATAAATGTGCGGGTGAGGTTGTCCTTTGAAGCGTGACGGATCGAGGTCTGCTCCGCCGGATAACAGCAGCCCGTCCAGGCGTTGCCGAAGTTCTTCCAGATGTTGTAGGGGAAAATTGCCCGGGATCAGCACAGGCAACCCACCAGCCAATTCAACTGCCTTGCTATAGGTATGACCAAGCCGGTAGTGCTGGCGCTCTTCGTTTACCGCTGTGTCAACTGTGATGCCAATCAAAGGGGGGCTTTTGGGCATGTCTGTCTCGTCATAAACCAAAAAGGGTACAACCGGCTATGGTTGCACCCTTCGACTAGGATATCTGAGGATTTAAAATTTTTGTTTGAGGCGTGCCTGCTTACCGGTGCGCTCACGCAGGAAGAACAAACGGGCGCGGCGGACTTTGCTATGCCGCTCAACCACAACTTTCTCGATACGCGGAGAGCGCATGGGGAAAGTGCGCTCGACGCCAATACCATTACTGGCAACACGCCGCACAGTGAAAGTGGAATTTGCGCCGTTGCGGTGAATGTACAACACGGTGCCCTTAAATTCCTGAATGCGTTCGCGACCGCCTTCCTTAATTTTCACATGCACACTAACACCATCACCCGGATGCAATTCCGGGATTTGTTCATTGACCGGAGCTTCCACAGACTTTAACAGTTCGTTCATCGCTTACCAATCCTTGCTGATCATTGCAGTCTCTCTGCGTCTTTTGACGCGGGGAAAAATTATATCATCATCTCTTCAAAGCGTAAAGCCTTTTAGGGAGCCGGTTTGTCAGACATCACACGGGCTTTTAGCTTTAGGACAAAAAAGCGGCTATATTGGAGCGGGCTGCACATAAGAAATACTGGATATTGCGAGGAATAGTGTTTGCAATCCGGTCTGTATCTCAAAAGCCGCGATTTTGGAGTATAATCCTGCGCGAGTTGTATCACCCTGATAGGAAGCTGATTTTTGACCCGCCTGCGTTCTCCGGAAGACCTTTCAGTTGAAGAGCTGCGCCGCTTGTTAATTGAGAAGCGGCGCGCAGAACGGCAGGCGCGCCTGGAGCGCTTCCGCCGTAGTGGACGAGTGGTCCCGTTTCCATCGCAGGAAAAAAGCCAGTCTCAGCAGCCGACTGTCACTTCGGATGAGTTGCTTTTTGGAGAAGAAGAGCTGAGACAGCGCCAACATGCCAAACCCAATCGCCGCACGGCAATGGATCGGGTACTATTCTATGTCGAAGTTGTTGCGGTTGTTGGGTTGATTTTGGTGTTATTCAGCGGTTTTAGCGCGTGGCGCAATTTGAACCGTGAGTCGGCTTCAGCACTGGCGCAGCCGACGCTGACCCCGACACCGCTGATCATGGCAGTTGTGTTACCCTCCGGACATACACCGCCCAACTCTCCCGGTGGGGTGCAGTTCAATGAAGCTGAAATCCCGGAGCATTTGCGCCCGCTTGTGCAGACACTGGCAAACCTGCCGGTGCCAACACCAGGACCAGAACAGGCTGTACGTATCCAGATTCCGGCCATCAATGTAGATGCGCCAGTGGTGCAGGGCGATGGTTGGGAGCAGTTAAAAAAAGGGGTTGGGCAGCATATCGGCACGCCCAATCCCGGTCAGCCAGGCAATATTGTCCTTTCGGCTCATAATGATGTTTTTGGCGAGATTTTCCGTGATCTCGATCGTTTGAAAAAAGGCGATCAGGTGGTGCTTTTTACCAGTCAGCGCACGTTTACCTATGTGGTCCAACAGGTGCAAGTTGTGGAGCCCACTCGGGTTGAAGTCATGATGCCCAGCCAGGAGCCGATTGTCACCCTGATCTCATGCTATCCTTACATGAAAAATGACAAGCGCATTGTCGTCAGTGCAGTGTTACAACAGTAATCATATAACCACTTATCAAGGAGATTGATTTCGATGTCCAAAAAAAGCAAACGTTCGACCAGTCAGAGGCGAGTAGCGTCGCCTTCGTCCGTTTCAACAGAGACGGTAGCCTCTGTTCCGGTAAAGCCCGTTGCGATGCGTTCATCCAGTCAGGAATTTAATCCAGATTATTCATACGTGATTTCAGATTTAAAACGGATTGGTATTCTGGCGGTGAGTTTTATAGCCATTCTGGTGGTTTTATCGTTTATTTTGAGTTAACCCGAGATCGTTTGTAACTTCTTTTGACGAGTCAGTTTTTATGGGACCCACCTACCGATTTCTGCCCAGCAATATTCCAGGTGGGCAATGAGCGTTTTCCCCAGACGTTTTTTGATTTTACTGTGTACGTATAGCATCAATTCCAAACCGCCCAGCTCATCCAGCCGTGTACCGATTTGACGGGCACGGATGTGGCGGCATTGCATGTTAAAAGGGTGACCGGGGCGCTCGGAAAGGAAATCGTCTGTCTCGCCGATATGAATCAGCTCCTGAATCAGACGGTTCACCTCGTCGCGATCTTGAGGGGGATAAGGCGGCTTGCGGAAAATGTCCTGCAAAAAATCAAACATCCCTGTCCTCCGTTCATACGGTGCGGATTATCTAATCTCAGATAGTCTATCATGTAAATCCATTTCTGTGCTATACTCAAATCAATGCAAGAACATTCATTCTGGTCCTCTTGGGCTCGCTTCTTGCACCGTTGGGGGTTAAGCGAGCCGGTGGCGGTCTTGCTTGAGGCTGCTGGCCCCCTACCGGTACTGCTGGCACAGGTATTGTATGTTGCCCAGCCTTTTGGGAGCGGACAACATCCTGGCAGCCAATGGGAGGCTCTGGCTGAATTGCTGGAGGATGGCGAGCAGCGTCGCGTGTTTGCGCAGTTTCTGCGCGGGGAGGGTAGTTCTTGAGCATCAGTGCTGTCATCGGTCTGGTTTTCCTTGTTTTGGGCGTCGGGTTGATGTTGATCTTCTTCTTTGCCAGGCGCACTCAACCCGCCCGCGCATTGCGTTCGATTTCTGCTTTTCAACGCTTGAGACGAGCTTTGGGGCTGGCGGTTGAGGATGGCAAACGGCTGCATGTCTCGCTGGGACAGGCAAGTATCTTGAACAGCAATGGCGCTTCGGCGCTGGTTGGCTTGAGCACGCTGGAACGTGTGGCGCAGTTAAGCAGTCTGGGTGACCGCCCGCCGGTAGCGACCAGTGGTGACGGCACATTGGCAATCCTCAGTCAGGATACCCTGCGCTCAACCTATCGCCGCCTGGGTGCCTTTGATATGTATGACCCTGATCGGGGGCGACTGGCGGGACCAACACCCTTTGCCTATATCGCTGGTGCACTTCCGGTCATTTCCCGTGAGCAAGTGTCAGCAAATCTCTTAATCGGCAATTTTGGACCGGAGGCAGCGCTGCTTTGTGAGCGCGCAGAACAACAATCGGCTTTCACTCTTGCCGCCAGTGATGCATTGCCGGCGCAAGCTGCCCTTTATGCTTCAGCTCAGGAACCCTTAATCGGTGAGGAGTTGTTTGCCATTCCTGCCTACATGCAGGGCACTCCGATATATCAGGTCAGTTTGCATGTTCAGGATATTCTGCGCTGGGTAGTGGTTGGGGCGCTGGTGATCGGCGCGATCTTTCAATTTATCGTGCCACTGTTGGGGGGAGGGTCACCGTGAGAGCGCCGTTTTCTACTGCACTTGCCATTGCCTTTGGTCTGGTTGTTTTGCTGGGATACTTTATCCCGGCGCCGTGTGATCCGGCAAACCCTGGTTTATCCTGTACCTTTCTGGGTATTCGGGTTGTGTTTCTGGACTGGGGCGCCATCCTGGCAGGCGTTGCGATGCTGGTGGGAATTGTAAACCTGGCGCTAGTTCACTGGCGCAAGGTGCGCATGGCAGGCAAGGAACGAGATCTGTTGAGCGCTGTGTTTTTGCTGGCTTTTTTGATTACGCTGGCAACGGGGTTTTGGTTTACGCCGGCGGATGTGCGTTTTCAGCGGGCAGTGCTCAGCATTCAAACACCGGTGGAAATCAGCCTGATGGCTTTGCTGGTTGTCACACTGGCTTATGCCAGCCTGCGTTTGCTTCAGCGGCGCAGCGGCTTGATGGCTGCGTCCTTTGTCATCAGTGCGCTGGTGTTTTTGCTGCTGATGAGCGGGTTGTTGGGGCTGTTTCAACAGGTTCCTCTCCTGCGGGAGCTGGTCAATCTCATCAACCGATTGCCGCTGGCGGGTGCGCGGGGCATTTTGCTCGGAATTGCTTTGGGCAGTTTGACAGCCGGTCTACGTATTCTTTTGGGCGCCGACCGCCCATATAGTGGATGAGTATGGCTGAGAATCGTTGTCCGATGTGTGGCAAGTCTAATCCAGAAGAGGCACAGCGTTGTGTCTTTTGTCAGGCGCAACTTAAGCCTCTAGCAGGTGGCGAAGAGCCCCAACAACCTTCTTTTTCTTTTTCATCCTCTGATGAATCAGAGTGGTTAAAGAGCCTGCGTCACGCAGTAGGCGAAGAGCCATCATTCTCAGAGGAAACAGGCCAGGAGGAGCCGGACTGGCTGGCACGTATCCGTCAGCGCGCTCAGACGGAACGCCAATCTACTGATGGGGATAAAAATCAACTCTCGTCCTGGCTGAGTGATACAGGTGGAGAGAGCTCTGCGGCAGGTGAGGAAGACTGGTTGAACCAGTTGCGCGCGGTAACGGGCGTTTCCCAGGAAACTACGGAAGAACCCTTGTTGCCCTCTCAGGAAGAGCGGCGTATGACCACTGGTGAACTGCGCGATGTAAGGGACCGACTGAGTCGTATCGCAGGTGAACCGGTGGACTTATCTGCAGGCGTGTCGCCTGCACCTCAACCATCCGAAACAGTACCCTCTTCTGCTGAAGCGGAACAGCCGCCTCAAGCGCCGAGTGGTGAGACATCAGATTTGACGGAATGGCTGCGTTCTTTAGAGTACACAGGGGTGGAGCAGTCATCTGAAGAAGCGAAGTTCAGTATCCCGCTGGAAGAGAGCACCGAGCTGCCTTACAGCGGTCTGGCAGAATTTACTGGAGAGAGCGAGCTGGGGGGTGGTCCGCCGGAGGGCGAGCAACCTGACTGGTTAAGGGCTTTTGAAGAGGCGCCGACCGCAGCGGAAACACCGTCTGCGCCGATGAGCGGTGAGGAAACGCCCGACTGGTTAAAGGCTTTCGAAGAGGCGCCGTCCGTAGAAGAAGCGCCGTCTACGACGGAACCGGCATCTGCGCCGGTGAGCGACGAGGAAACGCCCGACTGGCTGCTTGAACTGGCTCAGACGTTTGTTCCCGAAACGCCTGGCGACCAAACTTCACCTTTTGTGGCTCGAGTTTCACCGTTTGCGGAGGAAATTCCCCCTCAGGTTGAGCAACCGAAAGAGGTGACGGCGTCAGCGTTGCAGCCGGCAGCGCAACCCGAACCGACCGCCGAGGCTGCTCTGGCAAGAGACGTGGATTTGACTGACTGGCTGGCTGAACTGGAAGGAGAGGCAATTGACAAAGAGGCAATCTCCAAAGCGTTTATCCTTGAGGAAGAGCAGCCGCCTTCTGAAGAACTTCCTGCCGCCAGTTATCCTTTTGCCGGGATTGATGCCGATTTGCTTGGTGCTGTAGAAGCGGAAGCGTCAAAAGAGGGAGGGCTGGAGGGTCTGGCGCCTGCTTTATTACCTGACTGGCTACAGGCTTTGCGACCGGTCGAGGCGGTGCTTGGCGAAACTCCAGCGGCGAGCGAGGAAGAACTTCAGGTAGAGCGCGCTGGTCCGCTGGCGGGTTTACGCGGCGTACTTCCTGCTGACCGGCTGGTGATTCAATACCGCAAACCGCCGATTTACTCGATTAAGCTGCGTGTAACCGAAAAACAACAGCGGCATATTGAGGCATTGAGTGATCTCATCAAAGCGGAGGGAAAACCGGCGGACATAAAGCGAGAAAACTTGCAGGCGCCGCGCCGTCTCCTACGTCTGACGCTGGCATTGATTTTGGTTCTTGTTTTGCTGATTCCTCTGCTGGTCAGTTCACCTTCGTTGACACCGACCGGACTGGTGCCGGGCGAGGAAGTGCGTAGCTTTTATTCTCAGATGAGCCTGATGGTTCCAGACCGCCCATTGTTGGTAGCGGTAGATTATGATGCGGGCTATCTGGGGGAGATGCGCTTTGCGGCTACCGGCGTTATTGAAAATCTGATGCTCAAGCGGCAGCGCTTAGCACTTGTCTCCACAGTTCCCTCAGGACCATTGCTGGCAAATGACTTGCTTGAACGGGCTCAGCTCAAGTTAACGCAGGTGGAACCCGCAATTCGTCAGGGCTACGCTTTGCCGGATCGGACAGTGACTCTGGGGTATTTGCCGGGTGGTATCACTTCCTTACAGGAATTTGCCACTTTTCCCCGTCGGGCTGTTTTTGCTGGGCTGGGCAATGTTGCGGGCGAACCGCAAAATGTCTGGGGGCATGTGGTGGTGCAAGATGTTCACCGGTTGAGTGATTTTGCCGGTTTGCTTCTGATTACCGACCGGGTGGATACAGCCCGCGCCTGGATTGAACAGGTCGAACCGGCACTTGAGAGACGTCCTTTCCTGGTGATTACCAGTGCGCAGGTTGCCCCAATGCTGACGCCCTATGTGGATTCTGGACAAATCGAGGCAATGATTTGGGGAATTAGCGGCGGCATGGCGTATGAACAGCTAGCTGGAGTTCCACCTCATGCAGCGGCTTATTGGAATGCTTACCGGTATGGTATGTATGTCGGATTTGCGTTCATCCTTTCCGGTGTCCTGTTGCGCAGTATTACGGTTGCCTTTTCACGCCGCAGGAAGCCGAACGAGGCATAGCAGATGATTCAGGATGATGTAATCTGGATGCTGGTGGGTTTTATTTTGACGTTGCTGGTGTTCAGCTATTTATTTGGCGATAATATCCTGTTTCGCCTGGCAGTGTATGTTTTTGTCGGCGTTTCATCTGGATATGTGGTCGTTTTACTGGTTGATCAGGTGCTGATACCACGTTTGGTCACTCCTTTGATACAGGGCTCGTCCTCACAGCGCCTGTTGCTGGTTGTCCCGCTCGTTTTAAGTATTCTGCTGATGACCAAGCTTTTCCCCCGTCTGGCAGCGTTTGGCAATCTTTCACTGGGTGTGATGGTGGGGATTGGGGCTGCGGTTATTGTGGGGGGTGCGCTTCAAGGCACACTTGCCAGCCAGATCATGGCTGCAGTTACAGATTTTGATTTGCAAGCCGGCGTTCTCAAAGGTCGTGATCCTGTGTTAAAGCTGATTGAAGCGTTGATCTTGCTGGTGGGAACAATCAGCACGCTGGTCTATTTCCAGTTTGGGGCGGCAACCAAACCAAACCAGCCGCCTCGTCGCCCGCGTTGGATTGAACTTCTGGCTGGTATTGGTCAAATGTTTATTGGTATCACACTGGGAGCATTATTTGCGGGTGTATTTGCTGCGGCTTTAACAGCGCTGATTGACCGGCTGGATTTTATCACGCTGGTCATCTACGATTTTCTTTTCTGACAGGTCGCCATGCCTACTTCTGTTGCTGATGTAGAAACCATCCTTGCCATTGACCTGGGGTCGGTATTTACCCGAGCGGCTTTGTTTGACGTAGTCAATGGACAGTACCATTTTATTGCCAGTGCCAGCGCGCCCACCACAGTTAATGCTCCTTTCCGAGATGTAAGCGAAAGCGTACATGTGGCACTTGATCAGCTAGCCGAAATTACAGGACGGAAATTTGCCGATGAAGAACATCGTCTGATTCTGCCCAGCCAATCAGACAATAGTGGTGTTGACCGTCTGGTGGTTACCTATTCTTGCGGTCCAGAGCTGCGTATTGCCGTTGCTGGCTTGCTTTCCGATGTGTCGCTGGAAAGCGCCCGTCATTTAGTGGAAACGCTGTTTGGTCGGGTGGTGGAAGCGATTGGCTTGAACGACCGCCGACGCAGCGAGGCACAACTGGATGCCGTCATCAAGGCTCGCCCTGATCTGGTCATTCTGGCAGGTGGAACGGAAGGCGGCGCAAGCCGTTCGATTGCTAAGCTGGTTGAGTTGCTCATCATGGTTTGCCGTCTTTTACCGCAAGATAAGCGTCCAACAGTTTTGTATGCAGGCAATCAAGCGTTGGCGGCAAAAGTTAAAGAGGTGTTGAGCAAGTGGACGACTACTTACACAACGCTGAATATACGCCCTACGATTGATGATGAAGACCTGGAACCGGCGCGAACCACACTGAATCAGGTAATAGGTGGTATTCGGATGCGTCAGGTGGGCGGATTGGAACGGCTTGCGGCTTCTTCCAGTGTGGCACCTTTACCCTTTTCTTATGCTTTCGGGCGCATGATTCGTTTTATCGGTAGGGTTTCCGAGTCTTCTAAGGGGGTTCTGGGAATTGATCTCGGCGCCAGCCATACGCTTTTTGCCGCAGTCGAAGAGGAAAAACAATATCTGAAGATGTTGCCGCTGGGTATGGGAAGGGGGATTGTAAACCTGCTGAATGAAAGCCCGCTGGAAAATGTAATGCAATGGTTGCCCATGCATGTTGCACCGGAGGTTGTCAGAGATTATTTATGGAACAAAAGTCTCTATCCTTCGACGATACCGCTCACTCAGGAAAGTCTGGCGATTGAACAGTCGGCAGCGCGACACATCTTGCGTCTGGCAACTCAGAAACTGATGACAGATTATCCCGGCTTCTATCCAGCTTTTGAGCCAATTGTGGTGAGCGGGAGCATGTTCAGCCATGCACCGAACGCCGCGCAGGCGTTATTGCTTCTTCTAGATGGCGTTCAACCGGTTGGAATATCTACGGTTATTCTTGATCCCTATCATCTGCTGGCAAGTCTGGGAGCAATTGCACAGGTGAATGCTATCGCTGCGGTGCAACTGCTTGAGTCGAACGCTTTTCTTAATTTAGGAACAATTATTTGCCCTATCAGCACCGCAAAATATGGTACACCGGTTTTACGAGTGCGCATAGAATACGAGAAAGGCAGTCCAAACCAACTGGAGGTGCGTCAGGGATCGGTGGTGTCTTTGCCGCTTCAGCCATTCCAGACTGCAAATGTTCATCTGGATGCCCTGCACCACAGTGAAATTGATCCACTATTTGGAAAACGATCAGGCAGTTTTAAGATTGTGGGCGGTGTGTGCGGTGCAGTAATTGACGCGCGCGGACGCCCGCTGGTGCTTCCGAAAGATGCGGCGCGGCGACGCGAATTGATCAAGAAGTGGCGAGCAGCGCTTGGCGGGTAGGAATTCTGGTATCAAACTTGCACCAGCCTGGATGAGTGGCTTATGACATATGCAGTGACACATTTTACTCCGTTAACTTATCTGCGCCGGGCGCGCTTGTTGCCCGTTGCCGGGCGTGTCCAGGTGCGCCAAGGGCAGCGAGTGATTGCAACAGACGTTATCGCCAGTGCTGATTTAAACAATGAGCATCTCTTCATTGATGTGCGCCGCGCTTTGCACCTTGCGCGTGCAGAACAGGCAGAAGCCCTGATCGAGTATAAGGTTGGCGACAAACTGCAAGCCGGTGACATCATTGCCCAGACTGGTGGTCTCTTCAAGCGTATTGTGCGCGCTCCGGTAGATGGCGTTATCGTGGCGATCTCCAAAGGGCAGGTCACGCTGGAAGTCCCCAAAACGCCTTTTGACCTCCTTGCAGGAATGGAGGGTGTAGTGATAGAGGTTATTCCAGAGCGTGGTGCGATTCTGGAGACACATGGCGCTCTCGTGCAGGGAATTTGGGGGAACGATAAGATCGCCCAGGGTGTTTTATTGCCACTGGCGGAGTCGCCGGAGGATGCTTTGACGGTAGATCGGTTAGATGTGAGTATGCGCGGCGGTGTGGTTCTGGCAGGCACCTGTTCCAGCGCAGAGGCGCTTAAGACCGCCGGAGATCTACCATTGCGCGGATTGATTCTGGGCAGTATGACGGCTGATTTGATACCGCTGGCTATGAATGCATCCTATGCTATTGTCTTAACGGAAGGTTTCGGTCTAATGGGGATGAACAGCCAGGCGTTCAGGATTCTTGCCACCAATGAAAAGCGCGATGTATGTTTGAATGCTGGCGGGTATGACCCCTTTGCCGGTGAACGACCAGAGGTGATTATTCCGCTTCCGGCGCAGGGTAAGGCTGCGGCGGAGGTGTCAGAGCTGAAGCCCGGATTATCAGTTCGCCTGCTAAGCGCTCCTTATCACGGAAAAATTGGAACACTTTTGGAATTGCTGCCCGGCTTAACCGAATTGTCCAATCAATTGCGGGTGCCGGCGGCGCGCATCCGTCTGGAAAACGAGACACTGGTTAGCGTACCTGTGATGAACCTGGATGTGCTAGAATAATATCATGTAAGGAAGATCGTTCGCAGAGGAGATAGACCTATGTCCGACATGAATAATGATGAACTGTTCGAGGGATTTGATGAGGAGGCTTTAATTGGGGGAGAGCCCGAAGAAAAGCGCAAACCGTCAAACCGCAATTTTCTGATTGCCGTTGGTGTGATTGGGGCGATCTTCCTGATAGCTCTGATCGTTCTGGCGGTCTTTGCGGCGGTGGTCTTGCCCCAGCGCAGTGCACAGCGCCAGCAGCAAGCCGCAGAGATCAACGCTCGCAATACTGCCACTGCGCTGGCTGCAACGCAAATCGCCTTTGCTCAACAAGAACTGTTGACACCCAGCCCAACGGCGATTCCCACCAATACGCCGTTACCCAGTCCGACCCCGGTCGTTTTGAATGCAACAGCAACGCCAATTCTGGCTGAGACCACTACACCTGCCGCTGAAGGAGGAGCTGCCGGTACGCCTGCCGCTGCCGGTCCAGCTTCAGACTTGCTGGCGCGCACGCAAACGGTTGCTGCTTTGCTGACCCAGGCAGCGGGTGGCTTTGGCACGGCGGTTGCCACGCTTGGCCCAACTCAACTGCCGCAGACTGGCTTTATGGATGAGGTCGGGCTTCCCAGCATGATCGGACTGGCGGTGTTGCTGATTGTAGTGATTGTCGTAGCGCGCCGCCTGCGCCTATCCAACACCTGATCCCTCTGGCGATGTAGGCGCTTGCTCGGCTTTGCTTGTGATGTACCAGCCTTCCTGTTTGCTCTTGGGGAGTGAACGCGAAGGCTGGACTTTTTTGTTTTACCCCTGCCTGCATCTTGATTCTGAGTTGAATATTCGTATAATAAAAAACGAACGTTCGTTATTTTTTCCGAGTTCAATATGAAAGAGCCCAATCTCTCAAAAAAAGCTCAGGTTACCCGCAGCAAAATCATTGAAGCAGCTTATCAGTTGTTCCTCAAACAAGGCTATCATAGCACCTCAATGCGCCAGATCAGCGCACGGGCAGGACTCACCATTGGGGCGATTTACCATCACTTTGCTGGCAAAGAGGAAATTTGGACAGCGGTGCTTATGGAAAAGCATCCTTATCGGGAGATCATGCCGCTGCTCAACTCTGTAGATAGTCCCACCATTGCCGGTTTTGTGCGACAGTCTGCCAATTGCCTGGTGGCGGAATTGAGCCGACGCAGTGATTTGCTCAATCTCATGTTTATCGAACTGGTAGAATTTAGCGGCAAGCATATACCGGTTTTGTTTCAGGCGATTTTTCCTGAAGCGGTGCAATTAGGGGAAACGCTGGCTCACAAGGCTGGTAACCTGCGTCCAATTCCCAATCTGGTTTTGCTGCGTTCCTTCTTGGGGTTGTTTTTTTCTTTTTATATTACAGAAATCATGCTACCTGAAGAGATCCGCCGTCAAATGGGCGGCGAGGCACTGGAAGCCTTTGTCAATATTTATCTGTATGGCATACTGGATGAGCCTTTGAGTGAGCAGGATGATTAATCGTCTGATCAGTTTGATACGCAAAGAATTTATCCAGATTGTACGCGACCCCCGCGCTCTGGCAATCACTTTTATCATGCCTGTGATGATGTTGATCTTGTTGGGGTATGCAGCGACAAACGATGTGCGCAATATTGCTCTGGCGGTTCTGGATTGGGATCAGTCGCCGGCTTCACGTTCTTTGATTGCAGCATACAAGGCAGCGGATTATTTTCAACTGGCGTATGTGGTTTCATCTGAAGAAGAGATGCGCCGATTGATTGATAATAACTCGGCGCGCGCTGGGTTGATTATCCCGCCGAATTACAGCGAACTGGTGAACAGCGGGCGCTCTGCTCAGGTGGCGTTTGTGCTGGATGGCTCCGACCCAACGGTAGCAAGCACCGCGCTGGCAGCAGCGGTGCTGATTGGTCAGGCGCAGTCCACCCGCATTGTCATGCAAAGGCTTGAACGATTGGGAATGAGCCAGGCTGCCCAATCTCCGATTGATGTGCGTACACAGGTCTGGTACAACCCTGGGCTGATCAGTGCGTATTACATGATCCCAGCACTGATCGGTCAGATTTTGCAATTTTTAACCACCCTGTTAACAGCCACTTCTATCGTCCGTGAACGGGAGCGCGGCACGATTGAACAATTGATCGTCACTCCGCTACGTCCATGGGAGCTGGTGCTTGGAAAATTAACCCCGTATGTGGTGATCTCTTTTGTGGATATGCTTGAAGTATTAATTGCTGGAACACTTTTGTTCAAGGTACCAATCAGCGGAAGCTTGATACTGCTTTTGAGCATGGCGGCACTGTTTCTGGTGACAACGCTGGGTATAGGTCTCTTGATTTCCACTGTTGCCAACACTCAACAGGAAGCCATGCTTACCACGATGCTGACCATCTTGCCGTCCATTTTTCTTTCCGGGTTCTTTTTCCCGTTGGCAGCAATGCCTGTCTGGCTTCAGGCGATCAGTTATTTGATACCTCTGCGTTATTTTTTGATCATCGCCCGAGGCATTATCCTCAAAGGGGTGGGGATTGCATCTCTATGGAGCGAAATTGTGGCACTGGTTATTTTTGCTGTGCTGGTGATGAGTGCAGCCGCCTCACGTTTTCGCAAGAGTCTGGATTAGGAGATGATGCGAATATGTTGACTCGATTAAAACACCATCTTGAAAATGTCCACAAACGCGTGCGGGAGAACCCGCGTCGGATTGCTCCATTGATCCTGGTTCTCTTAATGCTCACGATCGGCGCGTATTATTTTCTGCGACAGGTACTGGGGCGGAACGAGTTGATTTTTTCGGGGACGATTGAGGTGGTTGAGATTCGTCTTGGTACCGAAATGGGGGGACGAGTGGAGTATGTCAGCGTTCAAGAAGGCGAGCAGGTGAAAGTCAACCAGTCGTTGGTCGAGTTGCGCCGGTTGAATGCTGGCACAGAAAGGGTTCGCTCGCCGATTGACGGGGTGGTGCTGGAGCGTTTGGTTGAACCCGGTGAGGTAGTTGCCGCCGGGGGGACACTGTTGATTCTAGGTAACCTGAACGAGTTGACATTGACTGTGTATGTCCCTGAGGACAAATATGGTCAGATTGCGCTAGGACAGGTTTGCTGGGTGATGGTGGATTCGTTTCCGGATGAGATGTTTGTCGGCAGGGTCAGCCATATTGCCGACCGGGCGGAATTTACCCCGCGCAATGTTCAGACCACCGAAAGCCGGAAGACGACCGTGTTCGCTGTCCGTCTGGATGTCGAACCGGCAGGGGGGCGGTTGAAACCGGGAATGCCGGCGGATGTCAATTGTATGTTGAAATAGCGTAACAGGGTGCAGTCTACGATGGCAGAAACGCTGATCCGGGTGAGAGAGGTTACAAAAAACTTTGGAGAGGTCCAGGCGCTTGCGGGGGTGAGTCTGTGGGTGGGGGCGGGTGAAATTTATGGGCTGGTCGGACCGGATGGCGCTGGCAAGACCACACTGATCCGCTTGATTTGCGGTGCGCTGAAATTGCAAGCGGGGAGCATCTCGCTTTGCGGTTTTGATATAGTAGCCGACACGGAGCGCGCTCGCGGGCAAATTGGCTATCTGGCACAGCGCTCGGCGGTCTATGAAGATTTGACAGTGATGGAGAACTTGAAGTTCTTTGCGGAGGTGCGCGGCTTATCGAAAGAACAATGGGCAGAGCGCTGTCGCTGGTTGCTGGAATTTGTTGGGCTAGCAGAATTTTCCGGACGAATGGCTGGACAGCTTTCCGGTGGAATGAAGCAAAAGCTGGCGCTGGCAGTGGCGTTGATTCACCGCCCGCTTGTGTTACTTTTGGATGAGCCAACTACTGGCGTTGACCCGTTGACCCGACTGGATTTCTGGCGGTTGCTCATCCGCCTGGTGCGCGATGAAAACCTGACAGTGTTATTGAGCACACCTTATATGGATGAGGCAGCGCGTTGTACACGGGTGGGTTTTTTACACAAGGGACATTTGATTTGCGAGGGGTCGCCGCGCGAGCTGCGCTCCCATCTGATCGGACGCGTTCTGGAGTTGATCGGCGAACCTGCATCCCTCTTAATCAATCTCGCTAAAGCTGACCAACAAGTGGAGGATGTTCAACGTTTTGGCAACTCGCTGCACTTAAGGGTACAGGAAGGGCAGGCTGAGATGGTCATCCGTCGTTTGGAGGAGGCAATCGTTAAGGCTGGCGGCAGAGTGCATCGGCTGCGGCTGGTTGAGCCGTTGCTGGAAGATGTGTTCATAGTTTTATCGGAAGGTTAGATGACGACTGCGATTTTTACAAAAAATCTTACGCGCCGCTTTGGTCAATTTGTCGCCGTTGACCACATCAGCTTTGAAGTTCCGACAGGTCAGATTTTGGGTTACTTGGGCCCCAATGGTTCAGGCAAAACCACCACCATCCGTATGTTGCTGGGAATCTTGCACCCTTCAGAGGGACGGGCGCAGGTGCTGGGGTATGATGTTATCTCTCAATCGGAGCAGGTGCGTTCTAATACAGGGTATATGTCGCAAAAGTTCGCTCTGTATCATGACTTGACCGTATGGGAAAATCTGGTATTTTATGCTGGCATGTATGGGGTGAGGGAAGAAAAGCGAATCAAAGAAGTTTTGTATGAGCTCGGGCTGGATGAAGTGCAAACCCAGAAGGCGCAAAACCTTTCCGCCGGCTGGCGGCAGCGGCTGGCGCTGGCAACCGCTATCGTTCACCATCCCAAGCTGCTCTTTCTGGATGAGCCGACGAGCGGCGTGGACCCTTTGGCGCGGCGGGCTTTCTGGGATCTCATCTACAGTTTGTCAGCACAAGGGATTACCGTGATGGTGACTACGCACTATATGGACGAGGCAGAATATTGCTCGTTGATTGGCGTCATGCGGGCAGGGAGGTTGCTGGCGCTGGATGAACCACAACGATTGAAAGACTCACTTCCCGGTCAGGTCTGGGAAGTGTATGTTGAGCCCCTGTTGCAGGCGCTGGAAGCAATTGAAAATCACCCGGCAGTTCGCCATGCGGGTCTGGCAAGCGATCATCTCCGGGTGATTACCACAGAGCGCAGGTCAATTGAAGTGATTGCCAAAATGCTGGGCGAGAAAAATTTTCAGGTACAGATGATCCAGCCCGGCATAACTACCATAGAAGATGTTTTCATTGCCTTGCAGTGACTTGCTTTGTCGCAATCAAAGGGAACACGAACAACGCAGCGATTTCGATGATTACGACGTAGATCATCAGCCATGTCAGAGAATAGTCGTATAGCAAACCCAATGCAGCCCCGCTGACAAACCAGGCTGCCCCATACAGGGTATTGAAAATTCCATAAGCAAATGCCCGCCCCTCTCCGGGAACAAGGTCAGCAATTGCCGCGCGCATGATCGTCTCATGGATTGCCATAGCAATGCCCCATAAAATCGCACTGGCAACAGCCAATCCATACCGCTGTGAAAATGCCAGGAAGGGTATCGGCAGAGATACCAGTGGGATGATAAGCAGGGATTTCAACCCGATAGCATCATAGGTTTTCCCCACAATCAATGCGGCAAGCGCATCCACGCCCATCGCTACAGCGTACAAAACGGCAATCTGTTCTACTGGAACGACGGAACGAGCTGCCCAGTGGTAGGAAATGATTTGAAAACCGACAAAACCAGCCACACTTAAGAAAGTGAAAGCTGCATAAATACCAAAAACGGGGGGCAGTTTTGGCTTTCCCTTCGTCCGCGGCAAATCCTGCCCGACGGGGTCATTTTCCAGTTTTTCCGGCATAGGGACGCGCAGGCGCGCGGCGACCAGCACAAGCAGACACAGAATAGCCGGTATCCACAAAATATTGAAACCATCGCGATAACTGTTGCGCTGAACAAACACGGCAGTGAAAATCAGCGGACCGATCACTGCCCCTACCTGATCCATTGCTTCATGGATGGCAAATCCCCAGCCCCTGCCGATCTGGTAAGTGGCATGGGAGAGCATGGTGTCTTTCGCCGGCGAGCGGATGGCTTTGCCAATGCGTTCCAGAATCAAAAGCACGACGGCAATTTCCCAACGATTCGTCAAAGCTAGCAGGGGGATGCTGATGAGCAGTCCATAACCGATGAACGTGGTAGCCCAATAAGCACGGGTACGCGCAGCCAGATAACCTGACACCAGCCGCAGTGCATAGCCGAGAAACTCACCAAGACCGGAAGCCACACCGATGGCGGCTGCGCTGGCACCCAGAAATGCCAGGTAGGGACCGCTGACGCCGCGACCGGTTTCGTAGGTGATGTCGCCCAAGGCGCTCACCAATCCAAAGAGAAGGATGAATTCAAGAGCCAGTTTTTGTGAGGTTTTGTTTTGAGTGGTTGGTTTTGCCTGCATGATTTTTGAAGTGTCCTTTCATTTTTTGTAATGAAGGGTTCTTTTTGGGTTTTAGAACTATATGGATACTGCGGAAATAGAAGGATGCAACGCCTTGGTTGGCTTTGCATCCCGGCAAATGAATTTTTATATGTTGAGACGGCTTATCAGAAGCCACAAGATACTTTATCTGCGTAACCGTATTGTGTCCTTCTGTCGGTTTTCCCCAGGCCGGTCTGTAAGCCGCATTCTGTCCAGCAGGAGGGTATCCTTGCGGACGGCTCCCGCCTGGGTGACCATCTCTCTAGGCTGACTGTCGCCAGTCAGCTCGTGCAGCCTACCCGGGGCTCTAGGGAGACGGGCAGCCTCCCATCCGCACGCGGCGGACTTTGCCCCTGCTTGGCTTTGCTCCAGATGGGGGTTGCCTGGCCGCGACATCACTGCCGCGCCGGTGGTCTCTTACACCACCTTTTCACCCTTGCCGGTTATGGCGGTCTGTTTCTGTGGCCCTATCCGGTGGTTACCCACCCCGGGCATTACCCGGCATCCTGCCCTGTGGAGTGCGGACTTTCCTCAGCGGTTTGACCCGCCGCGGTCACCCGACCAGCCTGAGGTATTTTCATGATAACTGGTTTGGTGTTTTCCGTCAACGGTGATTATCCTCCGAGTGAGGTTAGAGAGATTTCTGTAACTTTTCCGCGTTCAGTGGGTGAATGTTTTTGACGTTGAGATTGCTCAGCATGTCCGCTTTTCGGGTGCTGGTATAATCGAGCTGAGGGATGATGATGCCCATTCGTATCTTACCGGAAGAAGTTGCTTCCCAGATTGCCGCCGGCGAAGTCGTTGAACGTCCGGCTTCGGTGGTCAAAGAGCTGATGGAAAACGCGCTGGATGCGGGGGCGTCACAGGTGGTGATTCGCATTGAGAAAGCCGGCAGAAGGTTGGTGGAAGTGGCGGACAATGGCGCGGGCATTCCCAAAGATGAAATACGGCTGGCGGTACAGCGCCACGCAACCAGCAAGCTGGAAACCGCAGAGGATTTATTTCACATTAAAACACTGGGCTTTCGTGGTGAGGCACTGGCTTCGATCGGTTCGGTTTCGCGCCTGTCAATAGTCTCGCGCTCAGAAAATGACTCCAGCGGTGTGCGGCTAATGATGGAGGGCGGACAAATCAAAACGGTGGAGGAAACAGGTGCGCCTGTGGGTACGGTGGTGCGTGTCGAGGATTTGTTTTTCAATGTGCCGGCGCGCTTGAAATTTCTAAAACGTGATTTGACTGAACGCCAGCAGATCGACGCGCTGGTAACCCGCTACGCGGTAGCATATCCTGAAAGACGATTTCAACTGGTTCATGATGGTCAGGTAACCTTGCAGACTGCCGGCAATGGTGACCACCGCGAGGTACTGGCGGCTTTGTACGGCATCGAGCTTGCCCGCCAGATGCTGGAAATCACGCTGGAAGATAGGGATATGCGCATCAACGGCTTCATCAGCCCGGTTTCATTGACCCGCTCAAACCGCCGGGAGATGACCTTTTTTGTCAATGGTCGCTGGGTTCAGGATGCCATGCTGAGCTCGTCGGTGTTGCAGGGTTACCATACCCTCTTGATGGTTGGCAGATATCCGCTTACGGTTTTATTCATCTCTCTGCCGCCCGAAGAGGTGGATGTCAATGTACATCCGGCAAAAGCGGAAGTACGTTTCCGTCAGCCAGATCAGATTTTTGGAGCGGTACAGCGCGCGGTGCGGCGCGGATTGCTGGCTTATTCTTCCCCTCCTCCCATCACGGCGCCGGTTTGGAAAAGCCATTTCCGTCAGCCGCCTTTCCCGAGAGCAATGATTGACCCGTCATGGGAAATGGCGGCTGAAACAAAAGCAGCGCAGAGTGAGGCAAGTGCTGCTCCAGTAACTGCGCAGCCCGCCCTGCCCAGCGGACAGGTGCCTTTGCTGCGCCTTTTGGGTCAGATTGGTGCCACCTACCTGGTAGCAGAGGGTCCAGATGGTTTGTACCTGATTGATCAACATGCTGCACATGAACGGGTCCTCTTTGAAAAATTGCTGTCACAGAGCCGCGGTGCAGTTCCTACCCAGATTTTGCTGGAGCCGATCGTTTTTCAGCTTCCGCCTCACCATGCACAATTGCTTACGGAGCAGCTTCCTGTATTGGCGCGGCTGGGATTTGACGTGGAATTGTTTGGCACGAACACCTTTCGCGTTCGTGCTTTGCCTATGTTGCTGATGAATAGCGATCCAGTGGCGGCAGTGCGCGTGGCGGTAGAGGATTTTGAAGAGGATGAAACTCCCTTACAGGCAGAACAGGAAGCCAGATTGATCGCGCGGGTCTGCAAGCGTGCTGCTGTTAAGGCTGGTCAGACCTTGACAAGCGAGGAACAAATAGCGCTCTTGCGTGATCTGGAAGCCTGTCAATCCCCGCGTACTTGTCCGCATGGACGCCCAACGATGATTCACCTCTCGGTAGATTTGTTGGAGCGTCAATTTGGAAGGCGGGGCAGCCGTTGAAACTTTCTCAAAAGAGGAATGTGGAATGCAAGTCGTCACCGATTGGGGCGCTGATTTGTCGCCCGAACTCTCAAAAAACCTGAACATTTATTACATTCCGCTACCAATCACCATGCGCGGGGTCACTTACGAGCATAATGGCGAGCTGGATAAAGAGCAGTTTTATCAAGAGCTTTCTGACGCTGAGGTGTTGCCAAGCACTTCTGCGCCTTCGGTAGGTAGTATGGTTGATCTTTACCGCAAGTTAGCAAAGGAAGATCGGGATATTCTCTCTATCCATATCTCATCAGGGTTAAGCGGCACACTTAATGTAGCAAAGGTCGCTTCCCAGCAGGTGCCTGAAGCAAACATCACCGTTGTGGACTCAAAAGTACTCTCTTGCTTGCAAGGATGGCAGGTAGAGGCGGCTGCCAGAGCGGTTAGGGCAGGCTGGTCGCTAAAGCGGATTCTAGGGCTGTTAGAGCGCATTCGCATGTTGGCGGATGGCGCTTTTACCGTGCAATCGCTGAATTATTTGATTCACAGCGGGCGGTTGGGACACTTAAAGGGTTTGCTGGCATCTATGTTAAGTATTAAGCCGGTGATTGGAATTGAGAAAATCAGTGGTACGCTAATTTCTTATGGTAAAGAAATGACGCTTCGGCGCGCTTTGGACAGGATGGTTAATCTGATCTCTCAATTTTATCCAAACGAGACGATGCTGCGTGTGCAGCCCGTTCACGGCAATAATCTTCAAGCGGTGAACCTGTTGGTAGAGAAAATTCGCCAGCGCTTCATCTGCCAGATTGATCCGCCGCTGTCCGTTGCACCTGTGCTTGGCGCTCATGCTGGTCCAACGGTTGTGGGATTTGGAGTAATGCCGTTGCAGATTTTCGACGAGTTAGAAGCGGCGGGATATTAGCGCTTTTCAACTTCCGTGTTGGGAAGGCAAACACACCGTGAAGGTTGTCCCTTCACCCAGTTTACTCTTAACCGTAATCTCACCACCGTGACTTTCAATAATGCACTTGGTAATAGAAAGTCCCAGACCTGTGCCAGCAGCCACATGCTCGGTGGTTTGAACGCGGTAGAAACGTTGAAAGATGCGTTTCAGACTTTCTTCGGGAATGCCTATCCCGCTATCCTGCACACTGATCCAGGTTTTGTCGGTATCTTGCCATGTTCGAATACGCACAAAACCGTTCGGTCGGTTATATTTGACAGCATTGCTTAACAGGTTAAGTACCACCTGTTTGATTTTGTCGCGATCGGCTTTAAGGGCAACTTCAGCCTTTGGCGTCTCCAGTTGTAGCAGGATATTGTTTTCAGAGGCTTTTGGCTCGATAATTTGACAGCATTCAGCTAACAGATCACACAGGTTAAAGGTCGTGATGTGGAATGTCATCCGCCCCGATTCAAGACGCGCCAGATCAAGGAATGCCGTGGTCAGTTCGTTAAGTCTTTGAGCTTCATTTTGAATCATTTGACAGAAAGACAAACGTTGTTCCTGAGTGACGTTAGGGCGCTGCATCAGATAGGTCATCGTGTTAATAGACGATAATGGGGTTCGTATTTCATGTACCAACTCGGCAATCAGATCGGACTGATGAAACAGCCGACTGTTCTCAATTGCAACCGCAGCCTGTGCGCCAAGCACAAGTAGGATTTCCTGGTCCTGCTCATTAAATGTTCCCTTGCGCTTATTCAGCACTTCCAATACGCCGATCAATTTGTCCTGGGCAATCAAGGGAACGGCAATCAGCGAGCGGGTCTGGAATTGCAGTGTTTTGCTGACGGATCCGAACCAGCGTTCATCTTTTTCCACATCCGGGACAATTACTGACTGGCGATGCAGTGCAACCCATCCGGCAATGCTTTCTTTTGGCACAACAATCGTGCTGATGAGTTGCTCGTTGATGCGGTTGGTGGTCGCGCGGAAGAAAAGTTCTTTTTTAGAGTCATCGTACAACAGAATGGATGCTTCTTCTGCGTGGCTTAGTTCGGTTGCCACGCAGATGATGCGCCGCAACAAGGTATCAAGGTCAAAAGTGCTGGCGAGATCGCGGGAAATCTCGATCAGTCTTCGATAAGCTTGCAGAGGATGGATGGATTCGCTTTCGGTTAACATTGTGCTGTGATCTGAGGCAATATCTGAGCAACATCACCTGATAAGAGCACATCTGCCTCACTATCCAAAGGTGTGGACGAATAGTTGTTAATAATCAGGTGAGCACCGTTTTGGACAGCGTACCATGGCAACGCACCGGCAGGCATGACTTCCAATGATGAACCCGCGACGAGAATCACATCGGCGCGGTTGCAATGCCATTCCGCTTTTGACCAGACATCTGACGGCAACATCTCTTCAAAAAGGACGATGTCCGGTTTGAGGATTCGCCCGCAATTGGGGCAAAGGGGCAGTTTTCCATCTTTTACAGTTTCAATGAACTGCTTGCTGGGGAAACGCTGATCGCAGGAAAGACAAATCATGTCTTCCAGTGTACCATGCACGGGAAGGACGTTTTTCGAACCAGCTTGCTGGTGCAGATCATCAATATTCTGGGTGATGAGTGCTTTCAGGATGCCCTTCTTTTCCAGTTCCGCCAACGCAAAATGTGCCGGGTTGGGGCGCGCCTGTGTGATGGTGTCCAAAAGCGGGCGAAGCCAGTTGAAAAATCGCTCTGGGTGGTATAAAAAAGCACTCAGCGAAGCGACCTGCATGGGATCATTTTTCGTCCACAAACCGGTGTCGGCAGAGCGAAAGTCGGGTATCCCTGAAGGGGTAGAAATCCCTGCTCCGGTCAGGGCGACGGCATGGCGGGCATTCCGTAACAATTCGCTGGCGCGGCTAATCTTATCCTGCAAAAGCTCAAGAGCGTTCATACCTGGACGCGCTCAAGAATATTGCTTGCCAGATGGTTCAGTTGTTGTGCCAGCAAGCCTTCTGGTTGTACATAGATAAGCGGAACATTACGCAATGCAGCCTGAAAAGCCATCTCAGGGGTGGGTGGGATGACTTGAGCAATAGACATACCCAAGGCTTCCTGCATTTGGGTCAGGGAAAGTGTCACATCGGCGCGCACGCGGTTGACTACCACCAGATTGAGGTATTTGGATTTTCCAAAGCCCTTTTCGTTCAGCTCTTCAATCAGAATCTTAGTATGAGCCAAACTACCCGGATTGGGTTCAGTAACCACAAAAATTTCCTGACAATAATGGATCAATTTATCAAAGCCGTGCAACAGATTATCCCCGATGTCCAGAAGCACGAGCGGGGAGAGCAAAGGTAATGTTTGCAGGACGGCTTCCATTTGGGCAACGTTTGCCGTCAGCTCAACATCTTTCTTCCTGACGGATGCCATCAGCAGGCGGATTCCAAAAGTAGTGCGCAACAATTCTTCCTCCACCATACTGACATTGATGTCCTGAGGTTTTGCCGTTAGAAGGCGATTCAACCCCTCCGGGCTGGCGAAGCCCAATTCGAGTGCCCATGTTCCATGACCAGGACGCAGTTCTGCAGCAAGAACATCCGCTTTGGTCTTTTGGTGGATGACAATTGCCAGGTTTAATACAAGTGTTGAAACTCCCATACCACCTTTGGGCGACAGAACGCCAATGGTATATCCTCGCGCTTTTGGCGCGGTTGCTTCCATGCGGCTTCTACCACGAGCGAGCAAGGCTTTAATTCTGGCGACAAGCTCGGCTGGATGGATAGGCTTGGTTAGATAATCGTCCGCGCCGGCGTTATAACCAGCCACTTTGTCATCTACCTGGCTTTTAGCAGTGAACATTAACACTAAAATGCCAGAGGTTGCCGGATTTTGTCTCAGCCGGCGCGTGACTTCATATCCATCCATGTCAGGCATCATGACGTCAAGCAAAATCATGTCCGGCTGTTCTTTTTGCGCTAGGGTAATCGCCTGAGTGCCATTGTTCGCGGCGACGATTTGGAACCCCTGCCGTTGTAACATCAGACCAACCAGCCGCAAGGTTTCCAGATCATCATCTACAATTAACAATTTTGCAGACATTGTCCTCCCAATCTGTGCTCCATGAGAGTCCATTTCTGTCAGTTTAGCACAAGCTTTTGACGCGTGCAAGTGCGAAAATTGCGTGATTTTTGCCGGGTTGGCTTGTGATGATGAGGTTGTGTATAATGAAAGCATGAATGTACAAGAGATTGCACGCGTTTTGGCTTTGGAGTGCAGATTAACCAAGACACAGCCGCTTGTGGTCGGGGTTTCCGGCGGTCCGGATAGTTTATGTTTACTGGATGTGCTGTTGCAGTTGGGGTATCCTTTGGCCGTGGCACATCTTGATCACGCGCTGCGAACAGAATCTGCAGCGGAAGCCCAACAGGTGGAGGCATTTGCCCGCAAATGCGGGGTGCCTTTTGTCATTGAACGGGAAGATGTGTGGGAAGTTGCTAGGTGTGAACGGCTTTCGATTGAAGAAGCTGCTCGTATGGTTCGGTATCGTTTTCTGTTTGCGCAGGCGGAACGCTTTGGCGCGCAAGCGGTTGCGGTGGCGCATACAGCGGACGATCAGGTGGAGACAGTTCTGATGCACCTGTTGCGTGGCGCAGGACTGGCAGGGCTGTGCGGGATGAGTTATCGCAGCAAGCCGGGTCTCTGGGGAGGAAAACTGCCGCTGGTGCGTCCTTTGCTGGGTGTCTGGCGCAGTGAGGTGCTTGAATATTGCCAGCAGCAGGGCTTGCAGCCATCTTTTGACCTTTCTAATCGAGATAGAACCTTTTTCCGCAATCGGCTGCGGCTTGAGCTGATTCCGTACTTGACCACGTACAACCCGCAGGTGAAAGGGGTTTTGTGGCGCATGGCGCAAGCTTTGCGCGGGGATTATGAAGTGTTACAGGAAGTAACGCGCAATGTCTGGGAGCGCTGTTGTCTGCGTGATGGGGGGGATTTTGTTTGTCTCTCTTTGACAGAGTTGCAGCGGTTGAGCGCCGGTTTACAGCGCAGTGTCATGCGGCAGGCAGTTGCTCATCTACGTCCCAGCCTGCGCGATATTGATTTTCGGGCGGTTGAAAAAGGGCTGTCTTTTCTGGCAGAGCCTGTACGTGGTCGGGCAGTGGATTGGGTGGCGGGATTGCGGCTTTACCTAGAAGATGAACGGATGTTTGTGGTTACCGGTAAAAACCTGCCTGTCGAAGCGGACTGGCCGCAAGTTGAACAGGGGATTGAATTACCCTTGCGCGTACCGGGACGGCTTTCCCTGCTTCAGGGTTGGGTGATAGAGGCAGATTTGCTGGAAGTGGAAAAAGTTGAGGAATTGCTGTCAGGCGCGGGCAAGGACGCTTATCAGGCATGGCTGGACGCTGATTCTTTGACAATGCCCCTGTTCGTGCGCAGCCGAAAGGTAGGCGACCGCTTTGAACCACTGGGGCTGGGGGGACATACGATGAAATTATCGGATTTCTGGATTAATGCTGGTCTTTCTGTGCGGGCGCGCCCGGGCTGGGCGCTGGTCTGTTCAGGGAAAAAAATTGCCTGGATTCCCGGTTTTCGACCGGCTCACTTTTGTCGTCTAACCGATCAAACGCGGCGCGTGGTCCATCTTATTTGTTATCGCGAAACCGACAGCTAAAGTTCACCCGCAAGCTGGCGCAATTTCAAGCTGATTTCCCTCCACTGAATTTTTGAGAGGCCCAGTTTCTGACGAATGGCATCCCGCTCCATGCCGCGCTTCCAGTCGTTGAGGGCGCAGGTCCAGCGGCACATGGCGAAAGACAGATGTTTGGTCAGACCTGCTTTGTTGCCGATTTCTTCCAGCAAGTATTCCAGCCGGCGCGGCGACCAGGGGAAAATGCGGTCGGCTGGCTGGTACTGCACCTGATATTCGCGATAGCTTTCTACCCATTCAGGCGGCAGTTCGATTTTGCGCTCTTTATAGCGGTTTTGGGGATTGGGGTAGCGGACAAAGAGGATAGGTGCAGAGGGCGTCTCAAGGTCAATGTGGTTGGCGGTGAGAGTCAGACATTCGCTTTTTTTGATGCCAGTTGCCAGTAACAGGGCAAGCAGGGTGTACGGACGGGCATCGGGCTTTCTGGCAGTACGGTAAGCGGTGGCAGCTTCGAGAACGCTTTTTTCCTCTTCTGGGGTCAGCACTTCAGGCAGCGGGCTAAGCACCGAGTGCTGAAGCACCTTTTCAGCCGGGTCAACCAGAACAACGCCGTGCTTGTGAAGCCAGCGAAAGAAAGACTTGATCGAGGTGATGCGGCGCGCCAGGCTTTTGGGACTGCAGGGAACCCCGCGTCCGCTTTGCAGCCATTGAAGGAAGTGGTTGAGGTCCTCGGTGGTGATTGCGCCAATGGCACGGTCAGGCGGCAGGTATCTGGCAAGGAGCTGCAGGTCGCCGGAGAATGACTTGATTGTATATGGAGAACGTCCCTGATCTTGAAGATAAATTTCCCAGCTACGAATGACAGGCAACAAGACAGACTGCGGCGTGATATGAACAGCAGGTAAAGTTGTGGACATGCTTCCGTCCTTTCATTATCTTCGTATAGCCTATTTTTAGTGTAGTATATTGAGGGAGAATTGTCAAATGCTTTTGTTTTTGCCAATGAATTTCTTTCTGCGTCGTGATGGCGCACGCAGACGTTTTAGGGCACGCTCACAGCCTGCATAATGATTTGCTGGATGGCGGCTTGATTAGGCCAAAGCACCCACGCCCCGCCGGGAGCAATATAGGGCCAGGTTTCCTGTGTCCCGATTGAGAAACGGAAGAGATGCCCCGACCTGACAAATTTGGGCAAGAGGGGGGCATACGGTAATATATCACTGGCGCTCATGTCGGTTTCCACGCTGTCCTTGAGGATGTCATAGAGATACGGAGCGTTCATCACCGCATCCTGTGAGACCAGCCGCTTCAAGATTGCCAGCATGACTTCCTGTTCGCGGCGCAGACGGTCAAAGTCCCCGGTGTTTTGGCGTGCGCGGACGTACCAGAGCGCCATTTTGCCGTCCATGCGCACCGTGCCGGGGTCAACGGTGCAAATGCCGTTTCCGGTCAGGTCACATGGATTGGAGAAAGGCTGTTCGACTTCAACATAAATGCCGTCCAGCGTGTCTATAATGTCAATAAACCCTTGAAAGTTGGTCATGATGTAATGTTGAGGACGGATGCCAAAGTTGTATTGCATGGTGTCAGCGAGCATTTTAAAGCCGCCGTAACGCATGGCGGTGTTGATCCGCTCATATCCCCAGCCGGGCAGCAGAACATACAAATCACGCGGGAAGGAAACCACACTGATGGATGCTTCCTGTGGTTTGACAATTGCCAGCATGATGACATCGGTGCGGAAACCGCTATCCTGACGCTGGTCTGATCCTAGAATCATCAGACTCGTCTGGTCCTGCGGCAATTCAAGGTCACGATACCAGGCGGTAGAGGTTGGTTTTGGGGTTGGAGTCTGGGTGGCTATAGGCGTGGCAGTGGACAGGGGGGGGCGGTGACCGTCGCGGTTGCGGTTGGCGGGATGGGTTGAAACGGCGTGAGCGTAGCTGTGGCACTGGGGTCTGAGTTAAGCGGCAGGAATTGCGCCGCAAAGGATGCCGGGGGGATACGTATGAACTGTTCGAAAAACAGTGGGGTGTTCGTGCAACCGGTGAATAAGCAACCAAACAGAATGAGAAGGAGGAAATTCCGTTGTTTCATGCGGGTCGGATTATGGTGGTGTTACCTGGGCGGTTAAGGTTTGAGCATTGGCAGTTTCCTGAGCTGCTGCAGTGGCAGTCAAGTCCTCCGTTGGAGGGGGAACTTCGGTATTGGTTGGTGAGGGTGGTACAGTAGTTGGCGGCGGTGGCGTGGGTGTTTTAGTGTTCGGGGGAGGTGTGTTGGTTGGCGGTTTTGTGGTTGCGGTGGGGGTGCGGGTTGGGGTGATGCGCGGGGGAACGTTGGGTACAAAGATCACTGTTCCAGCGTAAATCAGGGTTGAATTCCCCAGACAATTCGCCGCCTGCAATTGGGGAACGCTGACGCCATACATCAGGCTGATTTTGAAGAGAGTATCACCTTTTTGAACGATGTACCTGATCCAGCCGGGGGGAGGTCCGCAAGGGAGAGGCGTCAGGTTTGGGAAGGTGACCGGCGTGGGGGAGGACGGGGCGGAGGTGTTTTGCTGGATGGGCGGCAGATAAAGCAGTGTGCTGGGAAGCAGTTTCTCGCTGATCAGGCAGTTGGCTTTCTTCAGGGTTTGGACGCTGGTATTGTGTTTCTGCGCCAAACTTTCCAGGCTGTCACCGCTTTGGATGGTGTAAGCCACCCAATTTTCCGGCACGGGGCAGGCGGTTGGGATGGGGGTGGGAGAGGGGGGCGCCGATGGAAGCGGTTGCTGGGGAGCAATGGTGGGTTGCAGGTCAACCGTTTCAGAAGTCGGTGAAGGTGTTTTTGTTGGAGGAGGAATGATTTTACCTTCGCTGATGGAAAAAGCCAGCGCGCCGAGGACAATCACTGTGGAAGCCAGGGCGGTGAGCAGTCCAGTGAACAGTTCACGCAGTGGTTTCATCCCTGCTTGCGGTCTCCATTTCTCTATCATGGTCGGGCTGCACCGGTAAAAGCACGCTGAAGGTGGAGGAATTGCCAGGCTTGCTATCCACCCAGATGCGACCGCCATGGGCTTCGGTCAGCGTCTTGGCAATGACCAGCCCATAGCCGGTATTGCCAATGCCGTGAACCGGGGTACTGTCGGGGTGGCGTTGCTTAGAAAAGACGAGCGCTATATCCTCTGGAGCGATGCCACCTCCCTGATCGGTCACCTGAAAGAGCAAATAGGGTTGTCCGTTATCATCATGCTCGACGGAAGCACGTAAACCAATTTCGCCTTCAGCATGTGTGACTGTGCCGGCGTTTTCCAGCAGATGGAACAAAATCTGTTGGAGACTTTCACTGTCGGCCCGCAACGGTGGTAGTTCTTCCGGCAGCTCAAGGTTCAGGGTGATGTTCTTCTCTTGCAGTTGTGGGATGATGCTGGCAACCGCTTGATCTATCACTGTGTTAACATCCACACTTTGCTGCAACGTTTCAGCAGAGGTGTCTTGCAGGATGGCGATATGGATCAAGTCATCCAGCAGTTTGTTCATGCGTTCGGTGGAAGAAGCGATGCGTTCCATAAACTTGCGCTGCATACTGCCGAGAATGCCAACCGCTTCGGAAAGCAACAGGTCGGTGTAGCCCGTGATGAAGGACAGGGATTGTCGCAGTTGTTGGATGATGGCAGAGATCAGTTCATGCTGTTCGGAAACCAGCGCTTCATTGCGTTTTGTTTGCATTTCCAGTGTCAGAATCTTCATGTTAGCTCCAGCCAGTGCATTCTGCAGGCGTGCAACCTCTTCCAATGCCAAGCGCAGTTCTTTTTCCAGGTACTCTTGACCCTCTGTTCTCTCTGCGCTGACTTCAGTTTTTGCTGTCTGATCAAGACGGGCGCGTAGCTGTTCGTTTTCTGTCTGCAAGGTTTTGATTAAGTCTTCCGCTTCGCGCTGGAGCGTCAGCAGTGCATCGGCATCTGAGGCGCGCCGCAGACTCTCGATCTCAACCAGTAGCTTTTGATTTTCCTGCCGGAGCTGTTCAAGCTGCGTATCCACTTCAGTGGCGATGGCTTGAACAGCGGTGAGTTGAGTGCGCTGTTCGCTTTGTTTGAGAATTTGCGCCAGTGTTTCAAAGGCGGTTTGCAGATAGGTTTGATCTTCAACTTCCCAATTTCGGCTGGAATAGGGCGCTAACAAGAGCGCACCTCCCCAGCTTTTTTTCTCATCCACCAGCGGTAACAACAGAGCGCTGCCCGGATGTTCTAACCCAATGGCTTCCGATAAGGGGCTCAATTCAGCCAGTGCTGGATCGTCCGCGCTCATGCGCAAGGGGCGGCTTCGCTGAAGGGCACCGACCAGTGTAGGGGTCTGGTCTTTGTTCAGTACGACGGGCGGCAAATCCTCTTCACGAATGATGTCATAGCCGCCTGTCAGCATTAGTTCATTGCCTTTTTCGGGAAGTTTAATCAGATAACATAGTTCTCCCCGCAGTGTTTGGGCGATGGCGCGCGCCGCAGCAGAGTAAATTTTCTCGCTCTGGTTTTGCGCAGCGAGTTGTATCCAGGCATGTATGGCACGCGCTTCGGTCAGATAGCGGCGCGGTGGAGGGGGGACGGCTTCCTCTGTTGCGGGTTTTTCTTCCTTTGCTATCGGCGCGGAGTATGCAGCGCGCGCCAGTGAAGGCAGCAGCGGATAAGCGCATAGTTGTGCCAAACGTACCATGCCGGAAAAATCTCCGCTGGCTGGTGTCCAGAGGAGATGGGCGAGATGCCCCAACAGGTTTAGCCCCATGACTGCCAGCCCGCTTCCCCAGCCTGCCGGTTGCCAGAGCAGCAGGATTAACATGCCCAGCCCGCTGAGAAACACGGAAAAGATTTGCCAGCTCAGGTCCTGCCAGCTACCGTTGAAGGCGGCAAGGGTGTTGGCATTGCGCCATTCGATATAAGTGACAATGAAGAGGATGGCAGTGATCAGGATAAAGATGCCGTTGGCGATGTCTGCAAGATGTGAGCGGGCGGGGAAAGCCCACAGCCAGACGATCCAGATCATACAGAACGCCGCAACGGCGCGGTCCAGAACGGGGGGGCTGGTATGGGCGCTGGCAATTCCCTGCCAGACTAGACCGCTATTTAAGAAGAGCGCTAACTGGCTGAGCAGTAGCGCGCTGAGACCGATCAGCTTGCGGCGGGTTTGCAGGGATGGGGCGCTTTGTTGTGCGATGAGCACTGCTTGAATGGCAGCCATGATGGAGAACGCCAGTGCCAGGTGGTAGATAAGATTACCGGGCGGCGTGGTTAATAGAGAAAATACCTGTTCAACAAAGGCTGTCATATCGCTACCCTGCTATATTTCATTATACACTGTGTTTTTTGCAAATGTGCAATCTAAGGAAAGTGGATTCTTCCCAATGAAATGGTTCAATGAGGTATCAATCTTTTTCTGCTATACGAAGAATAGTACCATCTTTTGACCGCTTGCAACAGTTTGCTAAAATCTGAGCGCAGTTGTTATGAGGAGCATGTAGACAATAAAAAGAACAAAACCCACAGTGATTGAAGCAATCAGCCATTTGAAACTCAAGCTCACCATTGATGCCACAGACATATCTATATCGGTGATTTTAGAACGGATGTAGTGTTTTTTCATCCTCTGTTTGTGATGAACTGCTTGCAGGGAGGGTTTGGATATTTTGAAGGATTTCACTTTGCTTTCGTAATTCTTCTAGCAAGGTTTCTTCAGTGGTAGTTTGAGTTGCAGGTTGGTTTGTCATGTTTTCCTTTCTTGTATGAAGTTTCGATTTTCAGCCATCAACATCCGCTATAACTCTTAATCGGTTGGGTATACAGCACGATAATAATCAGTTATTTACTGTCTATCATACGGTTTTTTCCCCTATTTTCAAAAGTCGTTGTTCAGCTAAAGTCCAGTGCCATGGTTGGTCTTTGTCTCTCCTCCTACTCTGGAGGCAGTGCCGGCTTTTTTGTGGGCTTGGCAAGTGAAGCTGTAATGATGCTGGTTGACGGGAATTTCTTTCTCGGGAAACTTGTATGGAATGGAAAAAGCCCTTTGATTCGAGGGCGTTTGATTCTGGCAAAGTATAAGGGGGGGAAGATGACACACATTCAAAGGCGGTCTATGAATTTTCACAGCATGTCTTTCGGGCTGAGAGAGTGTGCTATAATACATAAGGAAATCGCGATTATCATAATTTGGATTTTCTTGCTGTTCAAAACAAATACCTAGGAGAGTCTCATGTTCGTCAACCGGGTTGATGAGCTGGATTTGTTGGAAAGACGCTATGCTTCGGGCAAAGCGGAGTTCTTTGTTCTCTACGGCCGCCGTCGAGTTGGCAAAACTGAACTGCTGGCTCGTTTTTGTGAAGGAAAGCGCTCTGTATTCTTTGTTTCAGACTTGGGTTCGGAGGTCTCTCTGCGAACATCATTTTCCGCTGTGGTCAATTCGGTTTTGTTTGGTCTCAACCAGATGAGCGCCGTTTACTCTACCTGGGAAGACCTGTTCCGCACCCTTGCGCAGGCGGCGCAGAATGAGCGGCTGGTGGTTGTGTTGGATGAATTCCCATATTTGGTGACGGCATATCCCCCTCTGGTGACCATCCTGCAGCGCGTATGGGATCAAGCATTGAAGAACAGCCAGATCATGCTGATTCTTTGCGGATCGTACATTGGCATGATGGAAGAAGCCGTTTTAGGATACCAGGCACCGCTTTATGGTAGAAGAACAGCCCAGTATCTCCTCGAACCCTTACAATTTAAGGATGCTCGATGGTTTTATCCATCTTTTGATTTAGAAGATCAGGTTCGCGCCTATGCGGTCTATGGCGGAACGCCGGCTTACTTGGAGACCATCCAATCCCAACAATCTCTGACCGAAAATATTGTGGGGGGAATTCTCAGTCGAGGTTCTTTTCTATATGACGAAGTACGCTTTGTGCTTCAACAGGAACTGCGCGAGCCGCGCAATTACTTTGCGATCCTGCAAGCCATTGCTGCGGGGAAAACCCGCTTGAATGAAATTAAACAAGCAACCGGAATAGAAGGCGCGACCGCTTATTTGGACACTTTGCAACAATTGCACCTGGTGGAACGGCTGGTTCCTGTAACGGAATCCCAGCCGCAAAAGAGCCGTCGGGGGATCTATCGCCTCAAAGATCATTACCTGCGTTTCTGGTTTCGCTATGTTCACCCTAACCGCTCACAGCTTGAACGCGGCGGGGCGAAAACCATTCTGGAAAATCAGGTGATACCGGAAATCGATCACTTTTCCAGTCTGGCGTTTGAAGAGGTCTGCCAGCAGTTCTTCTGGCAAGCCGGGTTAGCCGCTCAACTGCCTTTTCCCCCTATCCGCATCGGCAACTGGTGGAATGCCAACGAAGAGATCGATCTCATTGTACTGGGAGAAAAGGACGGGATACTGGTAGAATGCAAATGGATCAGCAAGCCGGTGGGTGTGGATGTTCTGACGGAATTGGAACGCAAGTTGCAGTTTGTTCAGCCTGAGCTTGAACAGCGCAAAATCCGTTTTGCACTGTGTGCCCGATCCGGGTTCACAACTCAACTGCTGGAGGAAGCAAAGCGGCGGCAAGATGTGATGTTGTTCGATTTGTCAGAGATTATTGGATAGGCATTTCTTGAAGTTAGCAATTTTGCCATGATCGCCGGAATTTGTGGGTACGTCGCGGTTGGTAAGGCTCATTCCTAATCCCCGGCTTCAGCAGCGCGTAGCGGTAAAGGGCGGCACTGTCCCATTCCGGCTGAGGTTTGCACACCAACACCGCTGAAGAGCGAGAAAGCCGCCAGAGCGTGCAATTGTCCCAGCCAGTAACGGTCAAAGTTGAGCACGGTGAAGCCCACCTCGCCGATAAAGCCGACCCGCAGTCCGTTTTCTTTGTAGGGCACGGCGCGGCTTTCAATGTGAAAGCGCTGCACCGCCAGGCATTCACGCGCGTAGCGGCGCAGTTCCTGCGGGAAAACAAGCGGCGAAAAAGCGTTCCAGCGTTGTAACAGACTGCCAAAGACCAGTTCGGGCAAAGGCAGCGGCTGGGTGCGTTCTTCAGAATGAAAGGCGGTCGGGCTGGTAAATTGCAAGACAATATGCCGCGAAGGAGGTTCGCTGGTGAGCAGATAGTGCGCGGAGAGTTCCTGAAAACTGCTGGCGGCTGCCCATTCCTGTTCTTCGGGGCAGGCGGCAACGGACTGAATGAGGAAAGGCAGATAATCCAACTCAATGGTTGCGCCGGGCGAGAGCACCCCGCCGGGCTGGACGGTTTCCATCAAACGAGTGCAGACGGGGGCGGTGAGGGCAGTGATACGCAGGCGGTAATTCTCCTGCGGGTCGAGATGACGCTGCGGGAAGCGCCCCATCAAGGTTGAGGCAGTCAGCGGACGAGGTCCCGGCTCGTCGTGCAAAGCGGCTGCCAGTGCGGGGTCGTTTTTTGCAATTGCGCTTAGCGCCATTGCCTGGGCTGCTCGTCCCCACCAGGCGGGAAGCGGACGCTGAGGGTCTGGTTGAGCAAGCGGGCGCAGGGTAAAGACAAGCGAGAGCAAGTCCATCTCTAATACCTCCGCTTGCGGGCTGTTTCACGGACAGCGTTCAGGTTGAGGATTTCTGCTACCTCAAAGACCGGCGGAAGGACGTCCGGCTTTGGGCGCAGGCGGATGATGGGGGGGAAGTAGCCCATGCGTCCGTGTAGTTCTGCTAAGACCAATCCAGCGATGTAGTTGAGCGACGGCAGGTTGACCAGAATCTGCCCGGTTTGCAATTGCGTTGCACTGAGGGGGAGAGATTTCATCAGCCCCTCCAACTGCGGCAGGTAAGGCTGGTCATTTTCAAATTGCACGGGCAAATCAAAAACATTTTCGACCGTTTGCCCGCTGATCTGTTCGATCTGGGCGATTTGTTCGGCGGTGAGAGGGTGAGAGTAGTTGAGGATAATCATAGGCTGTCACCAGTATTCAGGGATGAGACGAATGCTTGGCTTATGCTCGCCCAGTACCGTATCGAGCGCTTGAGCCAAAGCGTCTTGGGATTTTTGCGTCAATCGCCAGCCTCCGGCATGTTGTTCGAGCTGGACGACGACAATTTTTATCTGGTAAGCGTCTGCGAGTTCTTTGAGCTGGCTGCCGGGTTCTTTTGCGTTGATCCAGATACGTCCGGTATAAGTGCCGAGATATTCGCGCCCGGTAATCGTGGTGAGCTGATCAATAGCTTGTCGTTTCCGCGGAACTTTGCTTAAGCCGCTTTTGGCTTCGATGACGGCGGCTTGATTGCCGCGCTGGACGAAAAAGTCAATCTCGAACGCGGGATATTGCAGATTGTGCAGACATTGGTCACAATGTTTATGTAAGAATCGGTAAATTGCAGCTTCTTGAGGATTGCTCGGTGGTTTGGATGACACTGTTTTCAGCCCATGCGCTTGCAGATAATCTTCCAGCGTGATCAGGCGCGGCAGTTGCTCTGCTTTTTGCACAAGCCTGCCATCCCGAAAGCTGAAACGGTAGAGGATGGATTTTTTGTCCTCACTCTGCAGATAGACAAAATCTGCCTGCTTTTGAAGGGCAACCTCATAACCAGCCCAAGCCATCGGCTTGGTGCCGCCGCTCAGGTTGAAGACGAGATTGTCAGCCGTCTCCTGCCGAAAACGCCGGGCAATCTCTGCCAAGTTATAAGCGTCGGGCATTGGGCGCAGCTCGGAATTGGGGAGCAGGTTATGCAGTTGATCGGCTACGCGTTTCGTTTTATCCGTAAAGACCAGCAGGTGCCGCTGCGGATTTAACGCCCGATGCGTCAGCAGAATGGGAATGGGTTGTTCACCAACAAGCGAGAGGAGAAGCATGAAATGATCCCTAGACTGGTAAATTTTTTAAGTGTTCATACAGGCTCTTAATATTCTCTTGCAAGCTTTTCGGGTCTGCGGGATCTTCCCGCTTACCAGCATGATCCACGTCGTTTCGCACTTTTGTGATGCTTGACCACAACGATAGCGCTTGCTCCAGTTCTGGTAGGTTGCGCAAAAAGACCGATTGATGGGTTTGTCCGTTTCTTTTGGCATTTAGAAAAGCTTCTGCTTCAGCTCCAAGCGTGCGTTCTACATATTGGCGATTCTCCAGGCGGTTCAAGTAAGTCAGTCCAAGCTGAAACATCACCCAGCTTAACAGCCACTCGCGGGCAAGTGAAACCGCCTGTACCCAAAGCTCGCGTTCGATATACCAGCCGACCATTCTACGTTCGGCCAGCAAAGTTTCCCTCAAGGTTTCTGGCTGCTGTGGGCTGGGATGTGCCAGAGGCTGATAGGAAGTTTGGATACTGTCCAAAAGGCGGGCAAAAGGCTCAATACCTTCCGACTGCACCAGCGCCGGTCTGGCTTTTTCGATGTAATCTGGCAATCTGGCTACGCTGGACATCGCCAGATCGGGGCGCAAAAGATGCAATGCCTGAGAGATTTCTGTCAGTGCGCCTGCCAGATTATTCAAACGTCCCACCTGCTCGAGCAGGCTATGGTTTCCGCCAGCTTGTTCTGCCATCTGCTTGCGCCGCTGACCAACAAGGGAGGAAAGATAACGGGCATCTCCAGTGCGGTTGAAACGGTCAGCGGCGATTGCCCATTCGAGCAATGTAAGCAAGGGGGTTAGATCAAAGACGGGCGTCTGACCGGGGCTTACTTGCCTGCCGACATCAAAAGCGCCATATAAAACCGCCCGTAAGTCAACGCTAAAACCGGCACGCAGGAATGCTGCTGCCAGTAATCCCAGCATAGGCAGGTGGCGCAGTCCATGCGTGACATCAAAAGCAATTTCGTCACCGGGGTCAACACAATCACTCACGTCACTGAAGATTTGCCAGAGTTCTGACTCGTTCTTACCCAGTGGAATGTATTTCAAGTGAACCAGCACCTGTGGTGGAAGCTCCTGTGACAGTTCGTTCCCTTGTGGTTCGGCGTCTTTTGTCAGAAAGAGAAAAATTTCCCCCGGTTGAAGAAAGTGGTAGGCGGCGACAGGCGAGAAGCGTGTTGTGTAAGCTTTCTCACCCCAAACGTAGGAGGTCGGTTGATAATTCCCGGTGCCGAGAAAAGTCAGTAATTTCATGTTACCGCTCCTCGAGTTGTATCAATACCCAGCCGAAAGGTGCAACCGGCTTGGCTGCCTCATTTTTGCCACTCACAGCCACAAGGCGGGAGGTTGGAAACGGGTCGCCAGGTTTGCGCCGAGAACTTTTGCCGGCTTTGTCCATCTGGAAGTCGCGCACCAACCGCTCAAAAAGTATTTTATCTTGTTGCAAGTGTGTCCAGTAAGTTTTACCATCCCAGCCGGCACCCCAGCCAATCTGCAACAAGGCTTGGTTGGGCTGCAGTTTTAAGTTGGCAAGCTGGCGATAAAAAGCAACGATTTTTTCTGCGTTCGGTGCAGTGCTTTCCAGGCTTTCAAACCATTTTTGCAGGCGGGCAATACGCGCTCGGCTGTGATCATTGACGCGCGGAAGCAGTTGATCCAGCCATGGTTTACGGCTGCTAAACCCCAGTTCTGGCTCAGCCCATGGGGCAAAGAGGGTCTCATCAATCGTTAAGCTTCCGCTAAAAGTTAAGTCCCCGCGCAATGCTTCCAGTTCAATCGGAGATTGCATAGCCTTGCGGGTCAGCACTTGGGCATTGACAACAATTAAACCTTCGCCGGGTTTGGCTGGGCCGTGCAGGTCAGAGACCTGTAAAACACGTAACAGATCGTGGTTGGAATCGCGTCCGAAGATCTTTGCTTCCAGCGGTTTGGCTGCCCAGTTTCGGTTGTTGCCGATGTCTTCGCGTCTCAGCGGCGACATATGCAGCTCCTGCCAGCCTTTCCATGCCAGCGCAGTGCGGATTGCTCCCTTTAGTGAAGAACCGGGAATGTAAGGGCGGTCATAAACATCCTTGATGAATGCCTGCATACGGGCATCGGCTTTCACAGAACGCGGTTGACCACGCAGAACATAACGAAAGAGTCTCTGGTTTTGAAAATCGCCCTCGTTTAACAACTGACCGGGCAGGGGATAATGCCCGCTGGCATTTGATTTGAGTAAATTGGCTTTGGCTTCCAGGACCGCATCGCTATCCAGTATCCAAGTCTGTCCTTGAAACAGCATAAAGTCAAATCCTAGGCGCAGTTCCTGACCAGCGCCGATATGAACAGGGGAAAGCGTCTGCAGAGTCAAAGACCATGTTGTCATGCCTCACCTCCATAACCGACCGCCACTGCCAGCCCACAGCGATAGACTGGATGCCCAAGCGGGTCCTCGTTGGTTGGGTATTTTGGTCGAACGTCCACCACATCTCCATAAGGGAATGAGGAAAGTGCACCCAGCACAGCACCCTCTGCCAGCATTCTGACCAGACGTCTTCGCTGTCCCGGTTTTTGCGGTGAATCCAGCCACCCGCTAACCATTTGAATCTGATAAGCAGCCTGTGGATGTAACAAAGCAGAAACTTCTTCCTCACGCGGCAGGTAGCGGCTGAGCGATGTCCACATTTTTCCGTCAGGATCGGGTAATTCCAGATGATTTGCGATCTTGAATCTGGCGCGTCCATAGCCTGAGCTGCGTTCAGCTCCCAAGCCGGCATCGCCAAGATCATTCAAGAGCAGGGCAAACAGGTTTTGGATGTCATTGTCTGATGTGTGCCATTGCACACCAAACCATAAGCCGCACTCTTGTACGAAATGCACTTCACCAACGTGAAACAGGTTGCTGTTTTCCTGGATGCGTCCCACTGTAACGCGCGGGCGCTTTTCCTCTTCCCAAATTTTGTTTTCTAGTAGTCCTTTGGGCAGGAGCTTCTGTTCTTCTGGCAATAGCCAGACCTTGCGCTGTTGTAGCTGTATGACACGACCTGCTTCATCTGCCAGTGAACGTCCCGTAATCAAACGACGGTATAACCCTTCAGAAACATACCGCACTTTTTTTAAGTCTTTGGGACGCAGTTCCGCCGGCAATTGACCTTTGCCTGTGCTTTGTGGCGCCAGCGGAGATGGGAAGAAATAAATCTCTCCTGCATAGGGGAATAGCGAGGTCAGCAAGAAAGGCGGCGAGCCGTTCAGGAAAGGCTGCATCCACTTTTCAACAGCTTCTGCGCCTTTCAGCGCAGCCAGCCGAGCGGTCAAAGCGGCATAAAGGCTGTCAGAAGGCCAATGAATGAGCGTTTCCTCCTGTCCAAAGCCCTGTTTCCCAAAATGAAACAAACGGCCTTCAAGACGCCATATTTGCAATTGCATGGCTCCTCCTCATTGGGTTGGAACAGTTTGTTGCAGCCATTTTTTCAATTCTTCGAAAACATTGGCTAGCTCCTGAACGCTGGCAAAGCCGCTCTTGAATTCAATGGGTTTGCTGTAATCTTCAAAGGCACGCGCATACACGTGGATATCCTCGAATTTCACCTTACCGCTGCCGCGCGAGCCAGAGCCGCCCAGGTAATCGTCTTCGACCAGTTGCAGAGCATCAATGACGACCTTGAGGCGTTCGTAATCGGCGGTTTCGTAAATGCCAAAAACCAGCTCTGCCGGTCCAAAGACCGCTCCTGCCGGTACACGTTCGATGGTGCGCGGCGTGGCAGCGCTGGTCACACGGTCAATCGCAACCTCTGTTTTCAATTCGGCATACAGCAAATCGGTGCGTGCGTCCTTCAAAGCTTTGGCGCTTTCGTCGGTTAACTCGGCATCGCGCACGACCAGACGCGTGGGGTTGGCAAAATCCAGCTCAGCCGGGATGCCAAAGACATGACAAACTGGACAGCCGCCGTTCTTGTTGTATTCTTCTTCCTTCGTGCAGGTATGGATGTTGACCTGCCCAATTGAACGGTTTTGCGGTAAGCCAAGCAGCTTTTCCATCTGCGAGCGCATCTTGCCGCGCAGGCTCGAACCAGGGATATAGGGACGTTTGGTCAGCGGGTTGCGGATGACCGCTTTATCCAAGCCGCCGATTTCCAAATCGGTATTAGACCCTCCAATATGCAGTCCGGTCAGCGCTTTAATTTTGGTGTCAAAAAAGACCCGTCCATAAAGTTGAAAAGTGTCATTCATGAGTGATCCTCCTCGCTAATTTTTCCCGCCTTTGGAGCGGTGGTAAGCCAGCAAAGCTTCAAACAGATTAACAAAACGTTGGAAATATTCCGTTCGTTCTTCTTCTTTTGCCTTATTGACGCAGTCAATTGCCTCACTCAGCACTTCTTTCAGCCGCTTAACTGGAGCATTGCGCGCCATTTGATAGTCCAGCTTAGGCTTGAGCATGGTCAAGCGGCGCAGGGCTTTTTCCGGGTCGGTGTTCCACAGCGCTTCGATTTTGCGCACTTCAGTAAACACATTGCGAATTTGCCCGCGCGTCAAATTATCTTTGACTAATTGTTCGGCGGTTATTTCAGCAAATTTGACCAGCTTTTCGCCGCTGGGGTCAGCAGTAAAGATGGTTTGTATTTCGGACATTTAGAACCTCCTGTGTTTTAGAACTTGGATTTTTCCTTGTTTCCAACTGTGCCCAGCGGGCGGCAACCCCCCACTGGAAAATGTCTTTGAAGTCTTTCCCAAGTGCCTCATGCACTTTCTGGATCTGCTGCGCTAAATTTGGGTTCCTCTTCTGGTATTGCTCAGCAGCGCGCGTTAGCAGATACGTTCCCAGCCATATCCAGCGTCCCCAAAGCGGGCGCTTTTTTCCGTTTCCTGCCTCGCTTTCCATCTGTGCCAAACTGCGCAGTACGCCTAACAGGCTTTTTGGTCCTGCCTGTTCACCTTGCTCGCTTTTTACTATATTGACAAGCTGCTTTTTCTTCTGTGCCAGTTGCTCAAACTCACTCCAGTACCACGCTTCCCCAAGAAAATAAAAGGCGTTCTTGTGTTCCTTTGCCTTTGCATGTTCTTCCGCTTTGGCGGCGTCATCGGCTGCCTGATAGATGGGGTATTTTCCATCTACAAATGCCATTCCAGCGGAGAGGTGCAGAGCGGGATTCTGGCTGACATAACCTTGAAACTCATTGACGATAGTTTGCGCCAGTTCAGGGATACAATCCCACGGGCCAATCAGAAACAGGTCATCACCGCCAGAATAGACGGCATAGATCAGCCCTTGTTTCTCGATTAACCGCTTCAGCCATCCTTCAAAAAAGAGGGTGATTTGAAAGCTCAACGTCGAGAGTCGCGCTAGCGTGGCGCGGTTGCCTAATCCTTTTGAGAATATATCACCCAGATTATCCACATCCATACGCAAAACGCCCAGCCGCTTAAAACCACTCTGGCATTCTTTCTGTAACTCGTCAAAGGTCAGGGGAGCACCTTTCTGGTCAAGGGGTATCTGGTTAACCGTGTAACGAGTCGTGTGCACTACCAGGCGGTCGCTTTTGGGCCAGTTGTTGTTTTGAAGATCATCCAATGCCCACAGGGTGACAAATTGACCGTTTCCCGTTTTCAACGGCTCCTGTTCTTCCAGGAACTGTACTTTCATGCCGAATGCAGCCAGGATATCCAGTGCATTGTTCACCTGTCCGTCATTTGGAGTAGGTTGGGTGAATTCCAGCGCAACAAAGCGCGCCTGGGGCAATTTTTTACCGATTTGCTTGGCAAAAGAATGACAAAGAAGACAAATTCGCTCTTGCGCCTCCAGTTCATCCCATTTGATCGTCTTTCTTTGATCGTCCCCGCAAATTGCGCATATTTGTTCGGGATTTCCACCATATGTTTCTATGGCAAATACTTGTTGATAAATTGCGTTGCCCAATTCCACATAGGGACGGTTTTTTGCCCGCGATAATTGTGCGTGCATTTCTCCCCAGTGTTTTGGCAATTCGCCAATCCGAAAGCCGTTTACCGGAACTTCTGCACTGCCCAAAACGAGGCGAATACTGCTTCCATGTTGCGCAAGCAACAGGCGGCTGATTTGAGCTTGCAAATCGGGCAATTGTTCTGCTGCCTTTGGCGGTGCCAGCAGGAAGAAATGTCCGCCGCCGCTGTAAATGACGTTGGTGTAAGGCAGCTCAAGGCTTCGAAGCACAAAGCGTAGAACGGCTTCTGTAAGCAGTTGTAGGTAGAATGACCTCCCGCGCAACATGCGCGCCGCGCCTTTTGAAGAAATCGTATAGATAAAGTCCTGCACGCCTGAAATATCGCCGCCCACCAGCAATGCAACGGGTTTTGATAGCAAATCCTGTTGCGCAGCATCTGGAGTTTCAACCTGCCAGGCTTGAGATATGGCTTCAGCTTCCGTTCCGACGCCGTCCTGCAAACAAACTGCCAACGCAGCGGTCATGCGGGAATGGTCATACAAGCTGACATCCGGGCGGGCTTTGAAATATGCTGAAGGCACGCACCAGGTATAGCGCTGCAAAATCCAGAGCATACTTTCCAGATACATTTCCATTGCGCCGCTTTGTTCGTATGCTTTGCAAAGCGCTTTCGCCTCATCCAGAAAACTATCCCAGAGTTTCTCATATGCTTTATAAACTTCCGCATCTGGCTGCTTTGCTCCGGGAAACAGTGTGTCTTTTCCCAATGCAAGCGGTTTTAATGGCAGGTAAGATTCGGCAGGAGACGAATTTCCTTCCTCATGCACAAGAGAGAGAATAGATTGAAGCTGTTTTGGCTGAGCAGCTCGGGTGTCATCTGTTGGGTCGGCGCGTTCGCTGGCAGAGAGTCGGTCGGCTAATGCTATGATCCAGTCCTGAGTTGAGAGAGGACGATGGTGATTCGTGGTCATTCCTCTGATCAAGGGAAGCCAGCGTTTTGGAACAATCTGCTGTAAGAAATAATCTGTTAGAGCAGCATGGTAATAGCCAAAATCTTTTTTGGCTTGGTCGTCCCATATTCGTTCAGGGTTCTGTCCCGCCCTTTGTGCCAGTTTGCCGATGTCGTGCAGAAGACCTGCCAATGCAGCCTGGATAACTTCGTCTCTCATTCAACCTCCTTTCGTTTTGTCCCTTTGAAGGTGATCCGCCAGCCGGGGATGCTCAATGTTTTCCCCCAGCCCGGCTGAACAGATATTCGTAATGTAGTTTGTTTCTCAGATTTTGTCATGCGGGTTTTCCCTTATTCTTGGGCAATATCTGCGCCGCTGATGGCGTAATAGATGCCCAACAGGGCAACCAACTGCGCACGGTTGACATCTTCCAATTCCCAATGCTCTGCCGCTTTGCCGTATGCCGAACGCAACTGCTGTTCCACCGTGCGCGGGGAGAGATACAGCCGGGCGGCAATTTCCTGATCGCTAAGTCCTTCCGAGACCAGCAAAGCCACTGCCCGCCGTTCGGCTGCCGTCAAACTTTCTTTCACAAAAGAGCGGCATTTGGTCAGCCGCCGCTCCAAATTGAGACGCTGAAAATGCTCCAACGCCTGTTCTGCATCTTCAAAGCGGCTCAGCCCAGTCAGCGCCGGCGAGATGTAACTGCGCAACAGCACCGGCACCTCCTGCAGGTTCACCTGATCGCCCGGCTGCGGATGAAGGCGGCGGCTGGTCAGAAAATCCCCTGCGGAATATAAATGCCACAGTACGTCGCCCTCATCGAAGAGCAGTTGCGCTGCCACCATGCCATAGATTGCCATTGTTTTCCGCCCTCCCGCAATGCACAAATGCACCCGCTCACCGGCTTGCTTGGCTTTGCGGATCAGACAATAAAACATCTGAAACGCCGCCGCGCTCTCCTGAGGCGTTTCCACATCTGCAAGCGGACGATTATTCAGATAAAGCTGTTCAAAAGTGAACTCGATGGGTTTTGGGTAGGTATGCGTTAATGCATCAGCCTGCAAAGCTTCCAATGAGCGGGCAATGGCACTGCCTGGCAGTGGCGCTGTGTGCACTACGCAGACACGGCGAATATCTACGCCGCGCTGCAAAAGCAAGTCCAGCGTTGCAGTAACTACCTGTGGCTCGCTTCCCAAGCTTGCAATCAAGCAAGCAGACAACTTCCTCATTCGCTTTCCCCCTACTCAGCAGTGAGTCCCTGTTGCAGCATTGACATTAAACCCTCCTTAATTATATTCTACAAAATTAGCAAACGAAAGTCAAACCCAAGACAATAAAAAAAAACAGCCATTTAACAAATCTGTAAGGTATCTTTACAAACCCTTCATACTTGTTTGCTATAGTCAAAGTATCGAAAAAATGTGGTTGCCGTTCAGCGACCCGCTATGGAGGTTCATATGAAAACAGTGTGGAAATGGATTCTTGGAATACTGGCTGTAATTGTAGCGGCATCCCTGATATTACTGCCCTGGATTGGCAGGATGTGGTTTGGCTGGATGCCAATCATGGGCTACGGGATGCGTCCCATGCATCCGTATTGGGGCTGGAGTTCTTTTGCAGGCTGGATGATGGCGGGAAGGTTTTTGATCCCCCTGATCGTCATTGGTTTGCTCATCTGGGGCGGCGTGATGCTGATCCGCAGCGCCGGCGCTAAACCTGCGCTGCCCCCGCAGACGACAGCCTGCACCCATTGTGGTCAGCCGCTGCAGGTGGGCTGGGTTGCCTGTCCCTATTGTGGTCAAAAAGTCTAAAGAAGAAGCGTTTGGAATGCATGAGGCGGCTGGCGCAGGATGAGCGGCGACAGCCGCCTTTTACTTGCCGTAAACCACCACACAGTTGCCCCCGCGCTGCTTGGCATCGTACAATGCCCAGTCGGCGGCACGCAGCAGCTCTGCCGGCGTTTTGCCATGTTGTGGAAATAATGCCACCCCTAATGAAATTTTTGCATTCAAGCAAAGTGAATGATAGGTCAGGCTGATCTCCTCAAATGCCCGACGCAATTGTTCTGCACGTTGAAAAGCCGTATCTCCTGTAATGTTCGGCATCACCACCAGAAACTCTTCGCCGCCAAGACGACAGGCTATGTCATCGGCTCGTGTATAGGTGGTTAATACTTTGCCCATTGCCTGCAGCAGTTTGTCACCTGCTTCATGTCCATAGGTGTCATTAAATGACTTGAATTGATCAATGTCCAGCATCACGAAAGAAATATTGTAAGACAGCCGAACAGCGCGCGCCAGTTCACGCGGCAGCGCTTCTTCTAGAAAACGGCGGTTATACAGTCCCGTCAGCGGATCGCGCAGCGCCTGTTCGCGTAGTTGCTCCTGCAGGACTTTGTTTTCTTCCAACTGTGCCTGCAAACGCTCATTGAGTTCATGCAAAGCGATGTAAGCCTGTTCTAAATCGGTTAAGTCTCGAAAAACAACTAACCGTCCAATTGGCTGTCTTTTATCATTGGATAGGAGAACAGTGTTCCATTCTACAGTGCGTTGCTCACCGTTTGCAGCCGGAATCAATAATCTGCCGCTTTCTTTATCTATCAGTTGCGGCAACCATTCCCGAATCGGCAAACCATAGGATATTTGCCCGCTGGTGCCCAGCAAGGCGCGAACTGCGGGATTGTAATCTACCACGCGGTTTTGCCGATCCAGCACTAATACGCCGTCGCGCATGGATTCGATCAGAACACTGCGCGCTACCGGTATAATCAACAACAACCCGTGACGAAACAAGCCGTATGCAAAGATCAGACTGCTGAGAACGAAAACAATCGGCGTCAGGTCCAGATCAGGCAGGGGGTGAAAACCCAATAACGATACCAGATTGACCATCACTGGAAGAATTGCGCCTAAAAGGATCACGCCTGTCTGGCTTCGTAGAAGCCCGGACATTTGTGCGAATTGGGTAATCAAGAAAATCAGCGACAGCAGGATCAGACCATACGAGTAAAAGATGTTTGTGTAAAACCAAAACCCGCCCTGAAAAATCGTGTTTGCTTCGGTAGGACGTTGACCGCCAAAAAACCAGCCGTGCCAAGGATCTGTCCACAACAGCACCAGCGATAACAGCGGCTCGATCAGCAGCAAAATGAGCACGCGCCGCTTCAACCAATGTCCACGATGGGTGATCTGCAACGTCAAAGAAAACAAAGCCGTTGGCGCGGTCACCACTCCCAGGTAGGTGGCATCCAGCCAGAAAAACGGTTTTGGTTGGTGAGGAGTAAGCCAGTGCAGGGCATAGGTTATTGCCCACCAGACCATTGCCAGCACCAGTATCATCAACGGTATAGCACCAGGGGCGTTGCGGCGCAGCCAGGCAACGACAGCAATTACTGCAGCTACAAGCGCCGAAAGAACCAGCAGCGCCGCATACAGATCAGCTCGCTCCACTCTAAGCCACCTCAATAAGCAAAAGTCTAGACATTGAACGTCTATTTATTGTAACAAACAAATGGCAAAAGCGCCTTCACCATTTATATTGCATAGACAGGTATAATAACGTGAATTCGGGTTAGGCGGGCAAGGGCAGGTACTCGTCCAAGCCCAAAGACGGTTTTGATGGACGGCGGCAGTAAGCAATCAAGCCGCACAGCACATTTACAAAGAAGTTGATGATACTGCGATGGCG
>DAOTYY010000092.1:0-31280 GCA_034434695.1 Anaerolineaceae bacterium | reverse complement strand
TACAAATCCTGGCAGGGCATGTGGGCTGCACTGCTCCTGGCTGGGTCCGGTGCTGCTTTCTAAGCTGTTATTGGGCAGGGGGACTTCCTGCCTTTTGCCTTTTCCCGAAATTCACCCACCGCTGATGTTACAAACACCCTGAGGTCAAACTATTGACATTTAAACGGGACTTTGTTAAACTAAAATCTAAAATATGGAACTTAGTAAGCGTTTCTTTTCCCGCTATTATTATTTTTACGGCAAAATATTCACCTTTGCCGTTTGTGGTGTTTAGCGGGATTTAGATTTTAGGACTTATTCAAACTGCGGTGCCACAACGGCACCGCAGTTTTGTTTACGGAGGTTAACCATGTTGATACGCGGCATTCGAGGTGCTATCACCGTCCAACAAGACTCGCCGGACGAAATTCTTGCGGCAACACGTCAGCTTTTGCAGACAATTGAGGAAGCAAATCCCACCTTGAAACCCTCTGATCTTGCTGGTGCTCTCTTCACTGTAACCCATGACCTGAAAACAGCTTTCCCTGCACAGGCTGCCCGTCAAATGGGCTGGGATTTGGTGCCGCTCATGTGCGCGCAGGAAATTCCAGTACCGGGCAGCCTCAAACATTGCATCCGCGTTCTTTTGCTTTGGAATACAGATCAAGCACAAAACGAAATCAATCACGTCTATCTCGGAGAAGCAGCCAGTCTCCGACCAGAATTCGCCCAAACAACAATCAAACAGGAGGTTTCCAAATGCTAATCATTATGAAAACAGACGCCAAATCCGAAGAAGTTGATCAGGTAATTGACCGGATTACCTCGGTCGGTCTTAGAGCACATCTCTCCAAAGGTGAGGAGAGGGTCATTATCGGTGCTATTGGGGAAGGAAAAGTTGCTCTGCAATACCAGGATTTATTTATCAGAATGCCGGGAGTTGATCGCATCGTTCCCATTTCCCGCCCCTACAAACTCGCTTCCCGTGAATTCAGCCCTCAAGACACAGTCTTTCCTCTGGATGGGGTTGCTATTGGTGGACAAGGAGTCGTCATCATTGCAGGGCCTTGTTCCGTAGAAAACCGCAATCAGACCTTAGAAATTGCTCAGGCTGTCAAAGAAGCCGGTGCTCATGCCCTGCGTGGAGGTGCATACAAACCCCGTACTTCTCCTTATAGCTTTCAGGGTTTAGGCGAAATCGGGCTAGAGATACTCGCCGAAGTTCGGGAAATCACGGGCTTACCTGTGGTAACCGAAGTAATGGCTCCAGAGCAGGTTCCACTGATCGCTCATTATGCAGATGTTTTACAAATTGGTGCACGCAATATGCAAAATTTCACCCTGCTACACGCAGCAGGAGAAAGCCAAAAACCTGTCCTGCTTAAACGTGGCATCAGTGCCACTGTTGAGGAGTTATTGATGGCTGCTGAATACATTCTTTCGCACGGTAACCGACGGGTAATTCTGTGCGAACGCGGCATTCGTACTTTTGAAACCTCAACCAGAAATACCACCGACATCAACGCTATTCCTGTACTGAAATCCCTTTCTCACCTGCCGGTTATCCTAGACCCCAGCCATAGTACAGGGCATTGGCAATATGTAACCGCAATTGCCAGAGCGGCGATTGCCGCTGGCGCAGATGGCTTGATTGTGGAAGTTCACCATAATCCCGAACAAGCCCTTTCAGATGGAGCGCAAAGCCTAAAGCCCGAACGATTTGCAGAATTGGTCACTCAAGTTAAGGCAATAGCTCAAGCAATTGGGCGTGATCTGGCTGTACCACTGACTTCTGCCACTCCGGTTCAAATCCCGCTTCCACAGAGGGTAGAATGACCGACGAAGATGGGTTTTTTAAGCCAATCTCAGAAACAACTGTTGCTATCGTGGGCTTGGGTTTGATTGGAGGCTCATTAGCCATGGCGCTTCATGGCGCATGTAAAAAGCTCATCGGTTGCGATACAGACTGGAAAACCATTAAATTGGCTAGAGAAATGCGAATTGTTGACGAAGCGGACACAAGAGTAGAGAATGTACTGCCAGAAGCAGAGGTCGTTATCCTGGCTACACCTGTGCGAACCATCTTACAAATGCTGACTCAATTGCCCTTCCTCCACCCCGGAAATGCGGTGATTCTAGATACAGGTTCTACAAAAGTTCAAATCGTTCAGGCAATGAATCAGTTGCCAGAACGATTTGACCCATTAGGTGGACATCCCATCTGTGGCAAAGAAAAGGGAACATTGGAAGCCGCCGAAGCGACGCTCTTCACTAACGCCACATTTGTCTTGACGCCTTTAGCCCGTACAACCAAGCGCGCCAGCAGAGTTGCGCAAGAATTACTGTATATTATCGGTGCCCAAGCCGTCTGGATGAATGCGGAAACACATGACACCTGGACCGCTGCAACCAGCCACATGCCTTATTTGATCTCAAATGCGTTAGCAGCAATCACTCCCGATGAAGCTGCTGTGCTGATCGGGCCTGGCTTTCGAAGTATGACCAGAATTGCAGCCACACCGCCATCTATCATGCTGGATATTTTACTGACTAATAAAGAAAATATCCTCAAAGCGCTGGCTTACTTCCGCCAGCAACTTGACCTTCTGGAGACATTATTGCAAACGGAAAACACCGACGTCTTAAACCAAAAATTGTTGAGCGGTGCAAATCACCAAAAGCAACTTTTACAACATACCACTTGAAACAGGGATTTACCTATGAATTCTACTATCAAGCCTGGCAAACCATTGTATGGCACTGCCACTATACCCGGTGACAAATCCATCTCACACCGAGCTGCACTTTTTGCTGCTTTGGCAAAAGGTGAAAGCTTAATTGAAAACTTTCTTGTGTCGGGTGTTACGAATGCAATGTTGCATGCACTAAGCACACTTGGAATACCCTATTCACTAACTGGAACCACACTGCGAATAAAAGGCAACGGGATACGAGGTTTTCGGACGCCTCAAAACGCAATTCATTGTGGAAATTCTGCAACGACTATGCGCATGTTAGCTGGCGCGCTGGCAGCAAGTGGTGTTCGCTCCGTACTGGATGGTTCAGATGGATTGAGACGACGTCCGATGCTGCGTATTGTTCACCCCTTGCAACAAATGGGTGTAGCAATTAGCGCCAGCGCTGGAGGAGGCGCACCATTGCAACTGGAAGAACGCCCAGACAATATTCCATTGAAACCCCTTCATTATCGTTCTACAATCGCTAGTGCTCAGGTAAAAACCTGTCTGCTCCTTGCATCCTTGGCAGCTTCGGATTATTCAGTCATAAGTGAGCCGCTTCTATCGCGAGATCATAGCGAAAGATTACTAAGCGCAATGGGTGTGAAAATTGAACAAGAATTTTCTGGTAAGGCTCATTCGGTAAAAATTACTCCACTCCAGAGCGCGGCTCTCGAACCAGTCCACGTGGTTATTCCTGGGGATTTTTCTGCTGCAGCGTTTTTCATTGTAGCCTCTTTAGTCGTCCCGGGGTCACACATCTTCATTGAGAATGTTGGATTAAATCCTACTCGCACAGGACTGCTCGATACATTGCTGGAAATGGGAGCAAACATCCAAATCAGCAATGTTCAAACCCTTTCAGGAGAACCAATAGGCAACATTGAAATTCGTTCCAGTTCCCTGAGGGGCATTCATGTCTCTGGCGAAAGAGTTGTTAGTATGATTGATGAATTTCCCATTTTTGCAGTTGCTGCAGCTTTCGCCCAAGGGATGACTACTGTGACAGGTGCTGAGGAACTTCGCTACAAAGAATCGGATCGTATCAGTGACCTTTGCGATCAGTTTAAAAAAGTGGGCATTTCGATCTGGGAAAAACCAGACGGCTTTATCATCGAGTCAAATGGAAAAGTTGCAGGGAACGCCCTCGTTCACCCCCACGGAGATCACCGCCTGGCAATGTCTCTGGTGATCATGGGATTGGCAAGTGAAAATCCAATCACCATTCAAGATACCCAAATCATTTCTGAATCCTTCCCGGAATTTTTGTCTATCTTACAAACTTTAGGTGCAGATATTTCGGAACTATGAAAACCTCCTCGCGCTTTCAAGCTTTCAAACTTGGTCTGATCGGCTATCCGCTCGGACATTCTATATCTCCACAACTTCATCATGCAGCGCTGGAATTTCTCAAACTCAAAGGAACTTATACCTGTTATGAAATTCAGCCCATAGAAGACAAAATCGCCGAAATCAAACAGCTTCTCCAACAACTCAAGGAAGGAATAATCCACGGACTGAACGTCACCATTCCCTACAAAGCCCTGATATTTGAATTGGTAGATGCAGTTACGCCACAAGCTCGTCAAGTCGGTGCAGTGAATACATTGTTTCAAAAAAATGGTCAGGTCATTGGAGACAACACAGACGTCAGGGGCTTCCTGACGGATTTTAAAGCATTTTTTTCAGCATTTGGACAAAACACAACTTATAAAACAGCACTCATTATCGGGGGTGGAGGCGCTGCTCGCTCAGTTGTGTGTGGTTTGTTGCAAGAAAACTGGAATATTATCATCGCAGTAAGAAACTTGGTACGGGTTCAAAGCATGATCGAAAAATGGGCTAATCTGCTCAGAAATGAACAAGTCATTAGGGCTGTACACATATCAGAGATCAGGTCGGTAAAATTACAAGATACAACCGCCATTATCAATACGACCCCTGTCGGAATGTGGCCCGATATTACAGCATCTCCCTGGCCATCCGATCTGCCGCTTCCTGAGCAAGCTGTTATCTATGACCTGATTTACAACCCTGTTGAAACTGCCTTAGTTCGCTCCGCCCGCCTGCAAGGTCTGGCTGCTAGGAGCGGGGGAGGTATGTTGATCGAACAAGCCGCACTAGCATTTGAAAGATGGACTGGTTACATGGCACCACGTGCAGTAATGAGACAAGCTTTTCAGTCTGCAATTAGACAATTTGACGCCCACAGAAAGAACCTTGAAGCGCATGAAACAACCATCCACGCGAATTGAACGCCTGCCAACCAATTTCTTTGCTGAATTGGAAACGAGGATTGCTGCGATTCAAGCACAAAGCAGCGATGTCATCCGACTGGATATTGGCTCTCCTGATCTGCCTCCCCCGCCTGAAGTGATTGACATACTTTGCTCATCTGCCAGACATCCCAATCATCATGGCTATCAACCGCATAATGGGACAATAGAGCTCAGACAAGCCTGGGCAAAGATGTATCGAGAGCACTTTGGTGTATCGTTGGATGAAGACAAGGATATTCTCCCGTTGATTGGTTCTAAAGAAGGTATCTTCAATTTGACAATGACATGGGCTAATTCTGGCGACATTGTTTTGGTACCTGACCCAGGCTATATGACCTATACGCGCGGCGCTTTGTTTGCAGGTGCACAGCCTTACTATCTGCCCCTCCTCCCACAAAATCATTACCTCCCTGATTTGTCAGCAATTCCTGAAACAGTGACACGAAGGGCAAAAATACTCTGGCTGAACTACCCCAACAATCCAACCACTGCAACTGCGCCGTTAGAGTTTCTTAAACAGGCAGTAGAATTCTGCCTGCATCACCAACTGATTCTTTGCCATGACGCATCTTATAGCCGGGTCTGTTTCGATGGTTATCAAGCGCCGTCCATCCTGCAAGTTGAAGGAGCGTTGGAATGCGCCGTTGAGTTCAACAGCTTATCCAAATCTCACAATATGGCAGGATGGCGAACAGGAGTAATTGCAGGAAACTCAGATATCATTAAACCATTGGCAAAGCTGAAAACCAATTTGGATAGCGGACACTTTCGCCCTATTCTGGATGGGGCAACGAAAGCACTCTCTATATCTGAAGCATGGATCAGTGCACGCAACAATATATATTATCAACGTAGAGTCGTTGTTCAGCGGGCGTTAGAAGCTCTAAATTTATCTGTATGGAATTCACCCGCCACGATATACGCCTGGTGTTCCGTACCAGCCGGGTGGACGTCCTTAAGCTTTGTTGAAGACGTGCTTGAGAAAGCGCATGTAAGCCTGACTCCGGGCACTTTATTTGGTCAGTTTGGCGAAGGTCATTTTCGTATTTCGCTGACTTCTCCTATTGAAAAACTGATCGAAGCCATGAACCGTCTGCGCAAATGGAAGGAAAAATGACACTACGATTTTTAACATCTGGTGAATCTCATGGCGCGGCAATGCTTGCAATTCTGGAAGGCTTGCCCGCAGGGTTACCGCTCACAGAACAAATGATTAACCAAGACCTGGCACGCCGCCAAAAGGGTTTTGGGGCTGGTGCGCGCATGAAAATTGAACATGATCAGGCAATTATTTTGAGCGGTATTATGGAAGGGCAAACAATTGGCTCCCCATTGGCGCTCATGATCAAAAATGAAGATCATGAGCGCTGGAAAAACCGGTCCATTTCACCTTTTACTATTCCTCGTCCTGGTCATGCTGATTTGGCTGGCATAATCAAATATGGCTTTAATGACATACGACCGGTTCTAGAGCGTGCTTCCGCTCGTGAAACTGTCGCACGGGTAGCAATTGGCGCTGTATGCCGTCAGTTGCTCGCCCAATTTTCAATCCAAATCGGCGGTTATGTCGCTGCAATCGGCGACATCAATGCTTCGCTTGAAGATATTCCACTAGAAAATCGTATCAAACTCGCTTTGGAAAATGATATACACTGCCCTGACCCAAACGCAGCAGAAAAAATGGAACAGGCAATCCGTCAGATTATGCAGAAAAAAGACACACTAGGAGGCATTATCGAAGTGGCTGCCCTGAACGTGCCGCCTGGGCTAGGCTCTTATGTCCATTGGGACCGCCGTTTGGATGCGCGCATTGCTGCAGCTATTCTCAGCATTCCGGCAATCAAAGGTGTCGAAATTGGACCAGCTTTTGAAAACTCACGTTTGAGAGGTACCCTCTGCCATGACCCAATCGTGCTGGAAGATGACCAATTCGTCAGGCCACGCAATCGGTCTGGCGGCATAGAAGGCGGCATAAGCAATGGTTCTCCAATTATTGTGCGGGCGGCAATGAAACCCATTCCTACGACTCTTTCGCCACAGCAATCAGTGGAATTATTAAACGGCATTGGGGTAACTACAAAGTATGAGCGCTCTGATTTTTGCCCGGTACCCCGTGCAGTTGTCATTGTTGAAGCAATGCTTGCGTTCGTGTTAGCAGATGCACTGCTTGAAAAACTTGGTGGAGATACACTGTCAGAGTTACAGACTCGTTATCAACAATTGCGAAAGGCAAGACTAAGCGATCTGCAACTTTCAGGAAATGCCCACATTTTCTGGGGCGAAGAAGGCTAAAACGGCATGAGGAATGCAAATGATCAATTTTTCATTTATGGGCCACCCGGAAGTGGAAAAAGCACTGTTGCCCGGTTATTAGCTCAGGCTCTGAACTTGAGATTTCTCGATCTAGATCAGGAAATCGAAAATGAGACACAAAAGTCAATTCCAGAAATCTTTTCGCAAGCGGGTGAAGACGGTTTTCGTCAATGTGAAACTGAGTTGCTAAAGAAAATCTGTCAGGAATCAAGGTCTGTGATTGCTTTGGGCGGGGGTGCCCTGCTCAGATCCGAAAACCGCTTGCTTGTCGAAAATTCTGGCGTGGTCATTTGTCTTCATACTGACGAGGCAACATTGTTGAGAAGAGTCCGGTCCGATGCCGTCAATCGTCCTCTGCTTGGGAATGATGCGGAAGTGGAACAGCGCCTAATGCAACTTCTGGCAAGTCGCAAAGAACACTACACCTCTTTTGAATTGCAAATTGATACAACTAATTTGCCACCTGAAGAAATTGTCTGGAATATTCAGGTTCTCACCGGAACTTTTCGAGTTACCGGAATGAATAGCGGTTACGATGTTCGTATCCAGACGGGAAATTTATCCCATCTTGGAAATGCTATGCAAGCGCGCAATCTAAAAGGACCTGTTGCAGTGATCAGTGATGAAAATGTAGCAAAACTCTATCTCGCGCGTGTCTGTAAAGTTATTGAACAGGGGGGCTATCAACAGATAGAAACAATGACGATTCCCCCTGGAGAACAATCAAAAAATATTCAGACAGCAATTTCACTTTGGGAAAATTTACTGAAAGCAGGATTGGAACGTAGCAGCACAATCATCGCGCTGGGTGGCGGAGTTGTGACCGATCTGGCAGGCTTTGTTGCCGCTTCATTCCTAAGGGGTATCCGCTGGATAGCTGTTCCTACATCTTTACTGGGCATGGCTGATGCCAGTATTGGTGGAAAAACCGCCATTGATTTACCTGCCGGAAAGAACCTCGTTGGTGCATTTCACCCTCCCAGCCTGATTCTGGCTGACCCGCTCACGCTGAGCACCCTGCCTGAACATGAATTACAGAATGGCATGGCAGAAGTCATTAAACACGGGGTTATCTCAAACCCAACGCTGTTTGAAGAATGCATAAACATTGCGGATAAAAAGATTCTTCTCGAAACACCATCCTGGAACAAATTAATATCCAAAGCAATGGCTGTCAAAATCCGCTACGTACAGGAAGATCCTTACGAGCAGGGTATTCGAGCGGCATTAAATTTTGGACATACCATCGGACACGCCATCGAACGCGCCTCAAACTACCAACTCAAACACGGTGAAGCGGTCTCAATTGGCATGATTGCTGAAGCCCGTTTGGCGGAGAAACTTGGTATCGCCAAAAAAGGTCTTGCCGATATCATTGCGATCCCCTTGAAGTTATGGAAATTACCAGTATCATTGCCCGGGCACATGAAAACAAAGGATTTTTTACCATTTATACAAGTGGATAAAAAGAAACAAGGCGGCAAAATCAACTTCGCCTTACCTGCCGAAATCGGTCAGATTAAGACGGGCGTAAGTCTCACGCTGAATGATCTTCCACTAGAGGAGATTTTCATATGATCCCAATATTGGTCTTGCATGGACCTAATCTCAACCTGCTTGGAAAGCGAGAACCTGATATTTACGGACATCTTTCTCTGGATGACATTAACCAAAGATTAATTGAACTGGGTACCTCTATAGGACTGAAGGTTGAGTGCAAACAATCTAATCATGAGGGAGAATTAATTGACACCCTTCAACAGGCTGATCAATGGACAAAGGGGATTGTCTTTAATCCTGCTGGCTACACGCATACATCTGTCGCCCTAAGAGATGCAATCGCTACAATAAACGTCCCGGTCGTTGAAGTGCATCTCTCGAACACACAAGCGCGCGAGGAATTTCGTCACCGTTCACTTATTGCGCCAGTTTGCATGGGCACGATTACCGGTTTTGGGTGGTATTCTTACGCCCTTGCCCTTTATGCGCTAGCAAATATATGCGGTCAACAAGCTTCATAATAATCATACAAAAGACAAAAGAGGAAAGCTTCGGCTACAATTGCCACAGTAAAAAAGTCCGCTGTACTAGAGTGGTTTGACTTGGCATAAGTTGACCTTTCACCCCCCCCCATATATGCCGTTCGTTTGTCGCTATACCCCCGCAAGTAGGGCGGGTGGGGGTCGAACCCACACGGCCTCACGGCCAACGGATTTTAAGACCCGACACAGATGCCTGTTACGCCGCTGCCTTGTATATGCGGGTCAAAAATACACAATAACGGCATATATGGGGGTGAAAGGTCAACTTATGCCAAGTCAAACCACTCTAGTACAGCGGACTTTTTTTCCTACTGTGGCAATTGCAGCCGAAGCTTTCCTCACGGATTGCCACATTCGCCGGCTTTCCCCCCAAACCATTGAATATTACCAATGCAAACTTACCGGCTTTATTGCCTTCGCTGAAGCTCAACAAGCCAAAAACCTTGACCAAGTGGACGCCGCCCTGCTGCGCCGCTTTTTCCTGTGGCTGGAAGAAACCGGACATAACGCCGGCGGCCGTCATGCTTTCTTTCGCGCCTTACGCGCCTTCTTCCGCTGGCTAGAAAACGAATACGAAGGGTACACCTCACCGCTCCGCAAATTGAAGCCCCCGAAAGTGGACAATCCACCCATTGAAGGCGCAAGCATGGACGAAGTTCAAGCCATGCTGGACGTTTGCGGCAAGTCCTTTACCGGCTGCCGAGACAAAGCCATTCTGCTTGTCCTGCTGGACGCCGGCATTCGTGCAGGTGAGTTATTGGCTTTGGACTGGACGGACATTGACCTTGTGACCGGCAGGGTTCTTATCCGCAAAGGAAAAGGCGGCAAGTTTCGGGTTGTCTTTTTGGGCCGGCTTGCCCGTCAAGCCATGCGCAAATACGCCGGTCAGCGCAATGACGACCACCCCGCCGTTTTCGTCAGCGCAGCCACCGGCGAACGCCTGACTTACGGCAGCCTGCGCGCCATTCTCACCCGCCGCGCAAAACAAGCCGGACTGAAGCAAGTCCCCAGCCCGCATGACTTCAGACGTGCGGCCGCTCTGCAAATGTTACGCAACGGCGCAGATGTGGTTTCGGTCAGCCGCCTGCTAGGTCATTCCAGCCTTGAAGTGACCAAGCGGTATCTGGCACAAACTGAAACCGACCTTCAGCAAGCCCACCAGCGGGCCAGCCCTGCGGACGTAAGCTTGGCAAAAAAACCGTTCCTGAAAGCCCTAAAAAAACGTTCCTGAAAGCCCCCAGGAAGCCCTACAAGCCAAAAATTTCGCAAAAAGGTAAACAAACTACCTTGCCGCCAAAAAAACGCTCCTGATGCCTGTTTTTTGAACAAAACGCTGGTTTCCGGAAAAAGCCGAAAACCAAAAATTTGTGAGCGGTTTTTTGCGACATACTTCATGCCGCTCTTCGCGTTTTTCCATCCATGCCGGTAGGTCGACTGGTCAAACCGTCAAACACAGGTTCGACAACTTCGGCTTATTCCAGTCACGCTTGTCTGTAAACCACAAGCCGCCCTTGCGGCAAGACTGGAAGGTTAACGCGCGTCATAATCGGCGCTTTTGATAATTAGACATTATCAAAAGCATTCTGCGCCGCACTTACCCGTTACGCACTAAAAGCCCCCTGTTGGGGCAGTAAAAACACCAAAAAAGAATGACAAAAATACACGCGCGAACGCGTAAGTTTTGCAGTCCCTTCAGCGTTTTATAGCCCAGAAAAAGCGAAAAAGTCCTGTTCAAAATTGAATGTGCGGAGGGTTGTGGTGAGTGCCGCAACCCGCCACAACCCGCCACAACCCGCCACAACCCGTCACGCTCTAAAAGCTCCCTGTTTGTGCAGTACTGAAAGACTGACAAAAATTATTCTCACAACCTGTTATTTTCCAGAAAACGAAAAAGCAGAACGAAAAAGCAGAAGCGGAAGCAAGTTAATCTGCTTCTACTTCTACTTCTACTTCTTTATCTACTTCTTTATCTACTTCTTTATCTACTTCTTTATCTACGTCACGTTTCGTGACATATTCGTGACAAAAATCGTCACGTTTCGTTACAAAAACGTTACATGCAGTGTAACGAAAGTGTAACGAAAGTGTAACGTTTCGTTACAAAAACGTTACATGTAGGGTGACGTTCGTTTCGTTCTGCGCCGCCTAGCCGCGCGTTCAGCAGACGTATCAGCGTCTTGAAGCTCTGCGAAGTGCGTTACAACCCAAACTCCCGCTTCGTTTTCGTGAACAATGTCGAGTTTTTGCAGAGACATCAAGTCCTCAAGCAGGACTGCTTCGTCAATGCGCAGATGCCATGCCATGTCTTCAACAGTCGGCAATACGCCGTCGTTATCCCAGCGTTCGCCGGCCAGTAAAAATAACTCAATTGTGCGCCTATACAGACGGTCCGGCATTCTCCCCATTTTGGGGTTATTAATCATTGCGACCGGTAGTTTTATCCAAGGTCTCACGGGTCACCTCCTGCTCTTGCTTGAATTTGAGTACCAGCGTTCTTACCAGCTCCGAAAGACGAACACCAGCCAGTTTCGCCGCTTCATGCATTGCCCGGCGCTCGTCCCTGTTTATGCGTATGCTCAAGTGCGCGTCTTTTTTCATGATTCACCTCCTGTTATTTTTGTGTCTACAAATATAATACCACAAAAAAGCAAAAAACGCATATACAGGGGTTACACAACTCGTCTGCGCCATATATGGCACGAACACCTGTTCGCCGAAACCAACTTCAAGAAACGGACTAGACACCTCCCCCTGTATACTACGTAAGCTGACGCGGTCAGCGTCTGCCGCCTGCGCATTAGAGTTAAACGTGACAAATGTCACTTGAAAAGCCGTTTGGCTTGTCTTTAGAATGGGAACAGGTACGAAACCGGCAGGCCAATTTAACGCGGCGGACTATGTAAAAAGTGCCAAAAATTGCGCTTTTTCAGCCTGCTTAAAACTCTTAATACCCCCCATATATGCCGTTCGTTTGTCGCTATACCCCCGCAAGTAGGGCGGGTGGGGGTCGAACCCACACGGCCTCACGGCCAACGGATTTTAAGTCCGTCGCGTCTGCCTGTTCCGCCACCGCCCCACTGTTGTAATTGTATCGCAACCTTCTCTTTCGTCAAGGATTTGCGGCTCGGCGATTTGTAAATCGCATAAACATACTTGCCATCCTTCTGCTTATACTGATCGCCCCCGATCCCAGATGCACCCAAAATGGCGACAGGGTCGCCGCGATCTGCCCTTGCGTAATTACATGCCGCAAATCCTCAGCACTAGAAAATTCTGGTAAATGCACAACTGCCCTTCCAACTTCCATTAGTAAGTGGGCATCAGAACCAGCGGTGCCCGGAATCTTGTTCTGTAAAGCAAACTCCAACGCTCTGCGGTTATAACCTGTCAGATAACATCGCGCATTGAACACCTCAATGGCATCAATGTATGGCACAATCTCCATCAAATCTTGTAAACGCCAGCCAGAGCGGTGAATATCAAACGGATGAGACACACTAATAAACGCCCCTTGTTCTCTCAACCGGCGGATTGTCTCCAGTGGCGATAGCCCTTGGGGCACCTCTTCATGCACAAAAATCGCCAGTAATTCACCTTTAGTCGTCTTGATCTCCTCACCGACAATCACACGCTCCGGTTCAAGTGATTTAGCAATCAGTGCCCCGCGTATCGTGTTGTGGTCGGTAATTGCTAACCGATCAACTCCACAACGAGATGCCACAACCAAAAGTTCCGAAATTCCGCTCAGGCTATCGGGGGAAAAGCGTGTATGGCAATGAAAATCAACCTTTAGTCTCTGCGACATGCCCTCCTCCCAGCCCCAACAGATAGGGATACTTAAACCAGACCACCAACCCCAACCCAACACCAAACCACAACGTTGCCAACCGGATTAATAACGTTGCTGCTGCAGAAAGCGCTGCGTTTAAGCCCACGACAAGAGCCAGCATCCCAGCAATAGAAGCCTCTGCCGCCCCCAACCCACCCGGAAGTGCCGATACGGCACCAATAATTGTAGAAAAAGCAAGGATAAAGATCGCCGACGCCGCGAGCTGAATCCCAGGTCTGAGTCCTAGCCCTAACAGAATCAGATAAAATCCTATACCTTCCCACAGCCAGGAAATTGTGCCCAATCCAACAGCAATTAGGGTAGGCAATGGCTTAAATAAAACTGAACTACCTTCATAAAACTCTCGCAGATTGTGGACAAATTTGGAAATACCAGGAATTTTTTCTCCAATGCCCAAAAACCACATCGCCAGTGAGCGAAACTGGGAGACCACAATAAAGGACAAACCAAAAACCAGAATGGTAACGAAGACCGTCCAGTATTGTGGATAAGAGATCACCCCAAGCACAGAAAGTAAAAGCACTGCTAATCCATCACTCAAACGCTCTGCCACAACCACTGATACACCACGCTCTACTGATACACCACTGTGCTGGTTGAGCCAGACTGCTTTAAGCGCCTCTCCAACCTTTCCGGGGGTAACTGCTAATGGAAATCCGCCAACAAAAAGCCGTAAACTTTCCTGCCATTCAATCCCTTTTACGCCAATCTGCCCAAGATAGAAGTGCCATTTGTAAAACCTCAACATGTAATTAACCAAAGTGAGCAATAACGCCAGAGGATACACGCGCCAGTCAAAATTGCGCACGGTTTCAGCCACCTGTCGAAGGTCACCGATAAAACTAACTGCCAACAAAACTAAAAAACCCAGCAGTACACCAGGAAGCATTCGGCGTAAAATCGAGCGAACAGAGTGATACATCACGAGTATATTTCCTGATAAAATTGTCCCAAGATTATAACCCGAGATTTCATAAATGCTATACAGGGAGAATTAGATGATCAAAAAATTACCTGCTTATTTTCATCTCAGTCAGGAAGTAACCGTGGCAATTCGCCAGAATCAACCTATTGTTGCTCTAGAAACCGCCGTGCTTACACACGGCTTGCCATATCCACAGAACATTCAATTGTCTCAATCATTGGAACAGGAAGTTCGCCAACAGGGGGCAATTCCAGCCACAATTGGTATCTTAAACGGCAAAGTTCATGTTGGTTTGACTTCCTCAGAGCTAGAAGAACTTGGAGATACCAGCAAACCCTCTCGCAAAATCAGCCGCCGAGATTTCGGCATCGCACTAGCACGTCAGGAGCGAGGCGGGACTACCGTCGCTGGAACGCTCATCTGTGCTTACACCGTTGGCATTCGTGTCTTTGCCACAGGCGGGATCGGCGGGGTACACCGAAATGCGCCATTTGATGTTTCCGCAGACCTTCCAGAACTAAGCAGGAATCCACTCATTGTTGTATGTGCTGGGGCAAAAGCTATTCTGGACGTTCCTGCCACGATAGAATATCTGGAAACAATGGGAATACCGGTAATAGGATATCAAACAGATGAGTTTCCCGCTTTTTACTCCCGTGAAAGCGGTTTGCCGGTTTCGGTGACCGTTCAAACCCCTAAGGAGGTCGTTCAAATTGCCAAAGCTCATTGGGAAATAGGGTTGCAATCCGCAGTTTTAGTAGTAGTCCCACCCCCATCTGACGTCGCTCTACCACCCAAAGAGATCGAGGACATTATTGAACAAGCCAACCGGGAAGCATATGAACAACATATCACTGGAGCAGCAGTAACACCGTTCCTGCTGGCGCGTGTCAGCGAACTGAGCGGTGGGTCTAGCTTGCGTGCCAATCTTGCTTTGTTAAGAAATAATGCTCGTATTGCCGCCCAGATTGCCAGAGCAATGAGTCCAGCTAAAAGTGTTGAGATCTAACCACAGTGTTTAGTAAGTCGGTGTTGGCCAGCGGGTATCCGTTGGACGACGGGTGAACGTCTGCGTCGGTGTCCGAGAAGGCGAAGCAGTAAGTGTCGGCGGGGGCGTGTTTGTCGGCGGTGGAGAATAGCTTGGCGTCAGACTCGGACGGGGAGAAGGCGTTTGTGTTGGAGGTGCAGGGGTAGCTGAGGATGTAACTGTTCGACTAGGAGATGCCGTAAAAGTTACTGTTGGTGTACGGGTTGGAATGGGCGTTGCACTAGGCTTTGGAGGCTGTCCAATAACAGTAAAACGGCCACTCACGACCCATGTTTTCCCTACAAAGATCTGAACTTCATACTCACCAGGCAACCATTGATCAGATGACGGAAAACATTCCGTAAATCCATAGCCACCTGTGCTACCATCCCAAGGCTTGGTTTCGTAACAAATCAACGTGCTATCATTTACACGATACCACAAAGCCGTCCATTGTGACCCTGGCAGCATGTTGTTATATCCAAAAGTCCCATAAATCCCAACGATTGGGTTTGAAAACTCAGTGGCGGGATTTACAGGTTGAACATCTTTAATCTTCAAAGAAAATTGCAATGGGCTAAAAACCGAATCCGGATTCGGGGTAACCAGGCTGGTGAACTGAGTTTCGATCAGTGCAGGAACCTGAGGGGTGTTGGTAACAGCGGGCGTATCGGTAATCGTCGGTGTTAACGAAATGGTGGGAGTAAGTGTGATCGTTGGTGTAAGGGTAATGGTCGAAGTAGTAGTGATAGTGGGTGATGGGGGAAAAAACTGGTAAACGGCTGGCTCTGCATAGCGGCCGAGAAAAAAAGAAGCCATTCCTAAACCGATTGCTGTTAATAACAAACGCCATCCCTGTACAATTAACTCTCGCCTTTTTCGAAAGTACAAAAGTCGCCGCCCTGCATGAATAAACCGCACTCCCAGTACCAGGCTGATGAACACCCCAAGCAGAGAAAGCCAAAATGCAGTTACTATCCCAGTGTGAATATCCAGGTTCATCCTGAAATGATCTCGGGTATTAACAATTTTGCAAGCTGATGGGATTATAGCATGTCTTTAAGGTTTTTCGTTTTGCATAACCTTCAAGTTGGGTTAAAATTAGAATGTCAAGTTAAGGAAAGATTTTCACAAGATGGCATTAACGCCTGGAACGCTTTTGAATGAGCGATATCGCATCATCTCCATCCTGGGACAGGGTGGTATGGGGGCTGTTTATCGCGCCATAGACGAGCACCTTGAAATCTCTGTTGCAGTAAAAGAAAACTTATTTCTGAGCGAAGATTACTCCCGACAATTTAAGCGCGAAGCCGCCATCCTGGCCGGTCTACGACACCCGAACTTACCTCGAGTAGCTGACTATTTCTCTATTCCAGGACAAGGGCAATATCTCGTTATGGATTATATTGATGGGGAAGACCTGCGGCAAAGGATTGAACGGGTGAATACTGTCCCCGAACAGGAAGTGATTCTGATCGGCGTTGCCATCTGTGAAGCTCTATCCTACCTCCATAGCCGTACACCGCCGATTATTCACAGGGACATCAAACCTGGCAACATAAAAATCACTCCGGAAGGCGAAATAGCGCTAGTAGACTTTGGCCTTGCAAAAGTCATGCGAGGGAGTCAGGCGACAACAACTGGTGCTCGCGCGATGACGCCAGGTTACTCCCCACCCGAACAATACGGAACAGCAAGAACAGATGTACGTACAGATGTGTACTCACTGGGTGCCACTCTTTACGCTGCGTTAACTGGCATCATCCCCGAAGATGGTCTGGCAAGAGCTACAGGAAAAGCAGAACTGACCAGCATTCGCCAGCTTCAACCCAAGATCGAACGTCGGTTGGCCGCCGTAATAGAAAAATCGCTTGCCATTGAACCAGAGGACCGATACCAAACCGCCGAAGAGTTCAAGAAGGCTTTAATTGAAGTCAGTGGTCATCGCCTGGAGCAACTTACTGCACCGCGTTATCGGATCAGTCCTCCGCCGCCAGCATCCGAATCTCAAAACAGCAGACACAGTGACAATGAGTTAGAAGAACTTCCTTCAGCCATGTTTCCAAAACAACCCAATCGCACTCAACCGCGCAAAGTATTTGCATCAATTCTTATTCTCGCCTTCTTGACCTTAGCCGTCGGAGCTGCAATCTACTGGCCGAATTTTCCAGCCAGTATTTATCATCTCCTCTTTACTCCCACCGCGGTTTCCGTAACAGTTACTCCCTCTACCTCGGAAGTTGTGACGATCGCAGATACTGCCACAATGGAACCAACGCCTTCTAAAACGGCAACGATTATCCCCACGAATACTTCGCCCCCGTTCCATCTCACCCCCTCCGCTACAGCACTCCCTGTAACGGGGCAAGTAGGCGGAGGATCAGGTCAGATCGCTTTTGTGTCAAAGCGCACCGGGAACTACCAAATTCATATTATGAATGCTGATGGCAGTAACCAGCGCCAACTCACTAACATTCCCGAAGGAGCCTGTCAACCCAACTGGTCACCAGATGGCAAAAAACTGGTTTTCATTTCACCTTGCAATCCTAAAAATAACAGCTACCCAGATGCAAAAATCTATATTCTAGCTGCCGAAGACGAATCGCCAATCCTTCTCCCTGTTAGCATAGGGGGAGATTACGACCCAGCCTGGTCACCAGATGGAAAACGAATTGCATTCACTTCTTTACGCAATCAAGTGGCGCACACCTTTGTGTATAACTTTGAGAATGGCACATTGGCGGAACTTTCTGACACTCGCTATCCGGATATACATCCTGCATGGAGCCCCAGCTACAAGATGTTGGCGGTTGCCCGAAAAGCCACTTATTATTATCACATCTGGCTTATTTCAGACAACGGTCAGACAATTGAACAATTCAGCAGCAGCGGAGATGTCAACGACTTTTGGCCAGATTGGTCATCCGATGGAAAATTTATCCTCTTTGGACGTACGAAAATTGACCTGTTTTTACCATGGCTGTTAAAAACCAGCTACGAAGATCGTGGAACCGGTAAAGAATATCGCATCCCGCCTGCCGGCAAAGTAGACCCCGGTCCCGTTGCACAGGCGCGCCTGTCACCTGATATGCAGTGGATCGTATTTGAAGGCTGGCCAGATGGAAATAACCACGACATTTATCGCATGGATATTAACGGCGATAATTTACTCCGGTTGACCACGGATCCCGCAATAGATTTCAACCCTGTCTGGCGACCGCTGATCAGATAAAAAGCCTTAGGTGAATAATGACACTGGATACGGGATTTTTGCTAAACAACCGTTACAGAATTGAGCGGGTTATTGCGCATGGGGGAATGGGCGCTATTTATGATGCTCTCGATGAAAGCCTTGGTGTTCGAGTCGCAATCAAAGAAAATCTTTTTTCAACTGAAGAATCTACCCGTCAATTCAAACGCGAAGCGACTATGCTGGCTAGCCTTCGACATCCCAACTTGCCGAGAGTTACTGATCACTTTGTAATGCAGGACAACCGGCAATATCTTGTTATGGATTACATTGAGGGCGAGGATTTACGTCAGTTAATTGAACAACAAAAAGAATTACCTGAACAGTTTGTGCTAACAATTGGGATAACGATCTGCGATGCGCTATCATACCTGCACACCAGACACCCCCCCATCGTTCACCGGGACATTAAACCCGGGAATATTAAAATAACCCCTAATGGTCAAATATTCCTGGTGGATTTTGGCCTTGCAAAATACAGTCAGGCTGGACAGGCTACCACAACAGGTGCCCAAGCGCTTACCCCGGGTTTTGCACCTCCTGAGCAATACGGCCAGGGCACCGTACCCCTTTCGGATATTTATTCTCTGGGTGCCACATTATACACGGCACTCACGGGGCATGTTCCTGAAGATGGCCTGGCTCGAGCAGTAGGACAGGCAACCCTAACCCCTGTGCACCAACATCGCCCGGATGTTTCTATCTTAACTGCTCAGGCAATCGAAAAAGCCATGGAGATTCAACCAGCCGATCGTTTTGCAAATGCTGAGGAATTTAAAAATGCTCTAGTTAAAGCCGGTTCAGCATTTCAAACAAAACCAAACGAAAGTGCTGAAACACGAACTGCTGCAAAGCCCATTTATCAAGTAACCACCAAGCCATCTCATTTCCCATCCGTTGGTGCACTACCCTCGCAACCCAAACCCGTCGCCAGTCCACACGTACAACCTACCGAATCAATACAACCATCAGCCCAGATACCTGTTCAGCCATATCAGGTTAGCGTAACTCCTCTTCCCTCTCAACCTCCCGCAGCCAAAAAACCAACAGCTCTCCTATTTGCACTTGGTGGAATTATTCTGACGGGCATTTGTCTAGTTGCCGGCATTCTTTTGCTTGGCAACAACTTGACTTTAGAGCCATCAAAAGCCCCCACATTGGTTCTTGTCCTCTCTCCTACCAAACCACAGGTAATCGGGAAAGCAACAGAAACTCAAACACCCCCACAAGACACACCCGCCCCAGAATCAACCGTAACACTTACTACCGAACCCACACAAACTTTTACGCCGGTTACAACCCCGGTTGGCGGTGGGTCCGGCCAAATCGCTTACGCTTCCAACAAAAGTGGTATCCCTCAAGTCTATATATTAAATCTGGATGGCAGTGGCGAACAACAACTGACAAATTTTCCGGACGGTGCCTGTCAACCCGATTGGTCACCTGATGGAACGAAGCTGGTTTTTACATCACCCTGTACAGAAAAAAGCGAAAGCTATAAAGGTTCAGGTTTGTTTATTGTTAATGTAGATGGCAGCGGACTCACCCCATTGATCACAGTTCCAGGCGGTGATTATGATCCAGTATGGTCTCCGAATGGAAATACCATAGCATTTACATCATTGCGCGACGGAATGCCGCATATCTATCTCTACAATCTTGCTGACAATTCCGTCAGCAGGCTTTCTAGCCCAACAAGCCATGACCGCCGCCCTGCCTGGTCTGCGGATGGCGAAAAAATCGCTTTTGAAACTACACGACTTGGAAACTATCAGGTTTGGATCATGAATGCAGATGGAACAAATCCGCGTGAGTTCGCCAATTTCAATAGTGGTCTCACCTATATGCCCACCTGGGCACACAACGGAAAATTGATCGTTTTTATTCTTGGGAATCATGCCTATTTGATTTCGAAGCAACTTGGCGGTGTCAGCTTACCAGAAGTGAAGCTGTCTGACATCCAATATAATTATGACCCAGCTTTTTCATTCGATGATAAATGGCTTCTTTTTGAGCACAAGGAAAATAACAATAGCGATATTTACTACATGCTAATAACGGGCGGCAAATTAACCCGCCTTACTACCGACCCGGCCATAGATTTCAACCCGGTTTGGCGCCCACCAGTTAAACCATAATCTCTGTGCGTTTAAGAAGTCTCCACTTGTTGTTTTACCTTTATTCTTCCCCGTTGCCGCATAAGATTAAGAACATGCGGTAAAGTTTGCGTGTACAAACGGTATAAAAGAGGGCGCTCAACAAAATCCCAGGCACCTATTGTGTGAATCACTTCTCCGCCGAAACCTTCCTTGAAACGATATACGTTCCACAACGGATCGTCCGGTGAAAATTCAGTAGGTGCACCCCACATGTCATAAATCCTGCAGCCCAATTGCTTGGCAACCTGCATCGCTTGCCATTGCAGCAAATAGCCAGGCATTTTTTCCCGGTGGGAATTCCGCGACATGCCATAGAAAAACCATGACTTTCCTGCAAAATGAAACATTACCATCCCGGCCACCGGTTCACCTTCAATTTCTGCAATGAAGATGGATGCTTTTCCTCTCTCAAGAAAAGTCCGCCACACCATTTCATAATAAGATTTGGGGCGAATCGCAAACCCATCTCGCACGGAAGTCTCTGCATACATACGGTAGAGAAGCGGAATATCATCTTGGTCACCCTGTCGGATAACGACACCCTTACGCTGAGCCAGCCGCAGGTTATAGCGCGTTTTTTGTTTCATGCGACTCAACCAGACTTCTTCAGGGCCACTGAGATCAACCCAGATAGTGTTCGCGAATTGAATCTGATCGGGTGAAAATACCCAACCCAATTGAGTCAGATCTCGGATTACTTCTTTGCCTACTGGTTCTTCAGTAAACGACGGCGTTTCAGGAATACCCCTGCCTGTAATCACGTCGGGGTCAACTTTAACGAGAATAGCCCCTAGCCGGTGGGCAAGGTTTTGCAAATCGCTCAAAATCTTCTTACGCCAGAATGTGTCCTCCCAGTTTACAAGGGGCCCACGCGGCACATATAAAACATGTGCGCCTGTATCTAATCCCATGATTCTAAGCCTGCGTCGCAAGACTAGGGCAGCCCCCTTTAACTGTCCTGCCTCATCATGCCAAATCTGCGGCAAAACTTCCCAGCCAACAGTTTGCTTAACTAATCCCCATTCCCATGTTTGTAAAAAGTGGGCTTCAGGGAATCGGGCTACGATTTGATCCCACGTCGTTGCATCAAACATTTTATGTTGGTTCCAGTCCCACTGAAACGAAAATTTCCTTTCAAAAGAAATCAGCCAACACAATTGACCAAACCTAACCGCCGGACAAACGCCCCGTTCGCTTCAGCCACCAGAGATAAAAGCGATATAGCTTGGGCCTATAAACCTTATCCCAAGCACCAACTGAACGTACTAACCTGCCGCCAAAACCGCGTTTAAAGCGGTATACACCCCATAATCCATCAGAACGTTTGGTAAATTGGCTTTCTAACTCGTCTTCATCATAATCTGGAACCCCCCAAAGATCATAACTCAGACAACCTCTGCTTGATGCCCAACGCATGGCTTCCCATTGAAGAAGATATGCGGGCATTCGTTGCCGTTCCAGATCACTGGAAGCGCCATAAAAATACCAAGCTCTCGAGCCAGAGGCAAACACCATCAACGCTGCCAAAAGTTTTTTTTCATATCGTGCGAAAAGAAGCGCACACTGTTGTTTTTTCGAAAATAATTCGAAAGCGCCCCGATAGTATTCCTGGCTGTGTACTCCAAAATTATCCCGCTCACCCGTTTGCTTCATTAAGCCATAGAAAGCCTTAATATCATCAGACTGCTCCACCCGAACCCCCTTTTTTTGCGCCAACCGAATATTATAGCGAGTCTTCTGTCCCATGCGCATCAACCAGTCTTGTTCATCACCTTCTAAGCTGATTAACAGAGTTCGTCTGGGTTGAATTGTCACGCCGGGAACAAAACCTTCCAGTTCCATTCTCATATTGAATGAAACCGGTTCCCATGCGTCGGGTTCAACTTTTAGAAATACTGCTCGCTTTTGAATGCAAAGCCGATCAACTTCATGCCACAAATCAGTCCAACGAGCGCCAATTGGACCCTTCGGGATATAGCCAAAACTAAACCCACCAGGCAATTTTCGAAAAAGAATTTGAGCGCCAGCGTCCAAACCGCTCCTTGCTCGAACAACTTGCCAGCCGAAGCCTGTTTTCAATTCGCCCCAATTGCTTTCCTGCAGCAAATGGGCTTCAGGATGTGACTGAATATAACCATCCCATTCCGATTTTGATAAGAGCGCCATCAGTCAATGGACATCATTTCAGGAGGTGGTGTGCTGCGAACTGCTGATTCAGGTATCAAGGTATCCAACAATTCTACAATGGATTGTGCATCCCCCTCTTGAGCCAAGCGATAAAGCTCTTGCACAGTAGTGTGAAGTGCTTCACCACGTAAAAGCTGCTGTTCTTGAACCTGATAGATATCCGGGTGCGTTGTAGGGACAATGGCTTGCCCCTCGTCCCAGAGATCTTCACTCAGCTTTTCACCTGGACGAACACCTGTAAATACAATTTCTATATCGCGTCCAGGTTCAAGACCCGATAATCTAATCAAATCTTCCGCCAGATCCAGAATCCGAATTTGCTGCCCCATATTTAAGACGAACGTCTCTCCCCCTTTGCCCATGCCAGCAGCCTGCAAGACAAGATACACAGCCTCCGGAATTGTCATAAAATATCGCCGCATATCTGGATGAGTAATAGTCACCGGGCCACCACGAGCAATTTGACGCTTGAACAATGGAACAACGCTGCCGCGGCTTCCCAAAACATTTCCAAACCGAACGACGCAGTACGCCCTGCCTGTACGATCTGCGGCATCAAGAACAATTTGCTCAGCAATACGCTTTGTGGCACCCATGACATTCACTGGGCGGACAGCCTTATCGGTTGAAATCATCACAAGACGCTCCACACCATACATAAGCGATACCTTCACAATGTTCAGAGTACCCCAGATGTTATTGGTGACAGCTTCTTCTACATTGACCTCCATCATAGGAACATGTTTATGCGCAGCGGTGTGAAAAACCACGGATGGTCGGTAACGTTCAAATACAGCTTGCAGGCGGGGTAAATCGCGAACATCGGCGATCACTGGGTGCATTTGTTGTGAAGGGAAACTTTCCCTTAACTCCATTAACGTTTCAAAAATACTATTCTCACCATGTCCAAGCAGGATCAATTCCGAAGGTCCCCAGCGCGCAATCTGGCGACATAATTCACCACCAATCGAACCACCAGCACCACTGACCAAAACAACCTGCCCACCCAAAGCAATCCCAACCAGATCATCATGAACGCGCACGGGTTCTCGGCGTAACAAGTCTGTAATGTCCACTTCCCGTAAGCGATTGACGCTAACCTTCCCACCCAAAAGTTCATAGATTCCCGGCATAGTGCGAAATGGAATGCCTTTCTGGCGGCACACCTCTGTCACCTGACGCACCACACGTCCCGGCGCACTGGGAATAGCAATGATAACCTCATCCACCCGCATATTTTGTAAGATGTGCCCTAGATCTGAAATCATGCCAACTACTGGTATTCCATATAGCTGCTGACGCTGTTTGTCTGGATCGTCATCTAAAAAGCCTGCCGGAATCACCCCTAATTGCGGGTTTTTCTGAAGTTCGCGAACCACCAGCGCCCCAGCATCCCCAGCCCCAATAATCAAGCCCTTTTTAATAGGACGGTTTACGGTAACAGCCGAAGCAGTTGCTGCATTCTCAGCCAGCAAACGCATAGCAAACCGTAACCCACCTACCAGCAATATGGATAATAACCAATCAATAACCAATACCGAGCGCGGAAAACCGTTAAACGCGCCCAGCGTAAACAAACTCACAAGGAGTAAGGAAACAAAGACTGAAGCCGTGCTGACCGCAGCCACAACGAGTTTCAGTTCATGAATACTGGCATACTGCCAGATACGGCGGTACAAGCCAAAGTAGCGATAAATTAAAGGCTTAATAACCAGCGATACAGCTAACATCCAGTAAGCGGATGGAAGATATTGCAGGAATGCCGCCCCAAGCTCTAAACGTAAAACATAGCTGCCAAAAATCGAAACAGCAATCAAGAAAATATCCCCCAACAAAACATACCGATTGGAAATGTGTGCCTTTGGTTTCATCCTCATTGACCTCGAAAACCTACCACCGCTCCAACAGTTCTTAATAATATTGTGAAGTCTAACAACAAGTTTCGATGCTTAATATAGTACAAATCATACTCCAGTTTAATCCCATTAGCAGCTACGGTCGAAGCATATCCAAAATTAATCTGTGCCCAACCTGTAACACCAGGACGCACCAGTAATCTGGCGCGGTAAAAAGGAATCTGTGCTTGAAGCTCTTCAACAATTTCAGGTCTTTCCGCTCGTGGACCTACCAAACTCATTTCGCCCCGCAAAACATTTAGAAATTGAGGAAATTCATCCAGGTGGCTTTTCCTTAGAAGGCGTCCTACCCGAGTAACACGCTCATCATTTTCTTTTGCCGGTCGAGCAATTCCATCACTCTCTGCATCTTTACGCATTGTGCGGAACTTAAAAATCTTGTACCGCTTTCCAGATTTTCCCATTCGCTCTTGAGTATAAAAAATTGGCAAACCATCATCGAAAAGGATCGCTAGAGTGATCAGCGGTAGCAGGATCAGTAAAACAAGCCCCATCATCAATCCTCCCCAAATATCCATCAAGCGCTTGGCAAACTCATAAAAACTTCCTGTATGCGCCTCATCCACAAAAGAGCGTAATATCCAATCAGACTGGAGCAGGAAAATCGGCACCCGACCAAGAATATCCTCATATACAACCGGCATCGTTGTAATCTCGATACCTTGCTCTTCTGCTGTAACCAACGCCTCGAACATCCTTGGACTCATTTCACCTGATATAGCAAAGATCAGGTCACTGATTTGTTGTTCCTTGATAATTTGTGGTAAACGATCACTGCCCCCAAGAACTGGAAATCCCTCAATCTCTGTATTCAACTTCTGTGGATCATCATCAATCAACCCAATCACAAAAAACGGAGGAGGCCATATCCCCCTAATCACTTGCGCTAAAGTCGAGCCAGCGCGTCCTGCTCCAATAATCAAGGCACGCCTCATAAACAACGGGGCAGTGAAGATACGGATATATAGTAAGCGCCATACAAGCGTGAGAACAGAAGTTGCCAAAACAAAAACCAGAAAACCGCGTCTGGGTAAGGAGTTTGGTGGGGAAAGAAAGAACACAAACAAATATGCGCCCAGTCCAAGAGCAACCGCAATACCAATCCCCCGCAACGTTTCAGATACGCGGCCAGCGCGTCTGATGTCATATAACTCCACCAACAATAACATCCATGCAAATGGTAAGAAATAAAACCAGACATCAGGACGATCTCGCAAAAAGTCAAAGGAAAAATCCAGCCAAGCATCCTTTTGCGCCCAAAAATATAAAGCCACAAGCAAAGCCAAAATAGACGCCAAAAAGTCCCCAACTACCAGAATTAAGCGTCGTTCTCCCGTTCGTAAGCGTAGTTGAAACGGTTTTCGAATAATCTGATAAGAGTCCATGACTATCGTTTATCTCGCCACAACGAACTTATCATGCTCCATAAAAAGCCTGCCCCCCAGCATATATGCATACACGCAATTGCCAGAGGTACCCCAAATAACGCTCTTAAGTCGCGCCTCCGAAAGGAAATCGATACAGCACCCCCCACCAAGACAAGGAAATACAAGCCTAGAACAACCGCAAGAATGTATCGAGCAAAATTCCAAAATAACGATAACACCAATCCCAACAACAGCCCTGATACAAATAGAGGTGGTAAAGCCTGCCGCCAGCGAATTGTCTCCGGATAACGTCGTAACATGCGAAATTTGTAAAAGCCATAACGCCAATACTGGCGCGCCAATCCAAACAATGTGGCACGTGCAAAATATGTTGAACGAATTTGGGCATCCATCCACACCCGTCCCCCAGCCTTACGAATACGGGTGTTAAATTCATAATCTTCATTTGCGATCAGGCCCTCATTAAACTTCCCGATCCTGTCTATCAAATCCCGGCGGAAAGCACCAAATGGTACAGTATCCACCACACCGGTTTTAGGCGTATGACGGTAATAGGCATCACCAACGCCCAGCGGGTGGGCAGCCGCGGCAGCAATCGAAGCCGCTATCCAGCCTTTCCCGCCAGGTCGAATCAGCCACATCCCCCCCACACTGTCACCCAAACCAGCCTGTAAATCCATCACACAACGCTCAACATAGTCCCGCGCAGGTATCGAGTGAGCATCTAGCCGTATAATATACTGTCCTCTGGCAACGTCTAATCCAAGATTCAAGGCAGAGGGTATTGTCTTCCGATAATTATCCAACACTCTTATCACCAAGTCGGGGTGTTCTTTCTGATACTCAGCAATCACTTGCCGCGTGCCATCTGTGGACATGCCGTCCACAATAACCACTTCCATTTCTGATGGTTGAAAAGTTTGTTGAGAGATGGCATCCAGCAAAAGCTGAATTGTGCTCTGTTCATTGTAACATGGAACAATGATCGAGACGAGAGGCATTATGGAACGTGTCCCTTGGTCTGGTTAGAAACACCTATTCTTCTAGTGAGCTGGCAAAAGTGATCCTGCTGATTTGCATCTGGCATCCAAGCAGCATCGCCCAATACTTATTCTAATGGCAATCATCATCACAGGGAACAACAGCAACCGCCTCTATCTCGACTGCAGCATCTCTGGGCAAAGCCGCGACCTGTACCGCCGAACGTGCTGGAGGATTCTCGGTAAAGAAAGTGGCATAGACTTCATTCATTTTCGCAAAATCATTGATGTCACGCAGAAACACTGTTGTTTTGACGACCAGTGACATGTCAGAACCAGCAGCCTTCAGAATATTGGAAATGTTGATTAATGCCTGCCGAGTCTCGGCTTCTATTCCGCCCTCCACAATTGTATTGCTCAGCGGATCCAACCCTAACTGACCGGCAGTAAATATCAGATGCCCTCCCTGAACTCCGACTGAATAGGGCCCAATTGCTTTTGGAGCCTCGTCCGTCTCAATCACTCTCTTATCACAACATTTGCACATTGTGTCTTCTCCTGATGCAAGGTGAGATTAGAGCACTAAAAAGCAGACTTAATCATCAACTCAGTTAGTACTCCAGCGACTCTGTTTTCTCCGAAACTCGTTTTCGAAAAACCCAATAAGACCATCCCTGATAGGCAAGAAAAATTGGAACAAAAATCAAAGCTACAATGGACATAGCTTTCAAGGTCACAGGACCCGAAGCGCTATTAGTTACAGTCAGACTCCACTCAGGATTTAGGCTAGAAACTAACACTCGTGGATACAATGCCAGAAAAATTGTTAATGTAAAGAATATAATGGCAAGACTATTCATCACGAATGACCAGCCATTCCGCTTTTGATATATAAACCAGCCACAAGCCAGTAAAGCCAGCACCGCAAGAATTGGCATTAAATCAGGTATAACACCAGTTCTGGACAAAACATCTGTTTGGAAGTAGGTGAAAATCACAAAAGAAATCACCAAAATCAAAACGGGCAGCCAAACACGTTTTGTCGCAAGATAAGCGCGGTCAAAAAGGATGCCTTCTACCTTCAAAGTCAGGAAAATCGCCCCCTGCAAAACAAAACTCAAAAGCGATACCAAGCCACCCAGCAATGCATAGGGATTAAGAAGATTCCAGAAACCACCCACGTAATTCATATTGGCATCAATTGGTACACCACGAATGAAATTCGCAAAGGCAACTCCCCAAAGCAACGCAGGTACAAAGCTACCACCAAAAATCGCCCAGTCCCAGAAACTGCGCCACAAGGGGTTTTCGTCCTTACTGCGAAACTCAAACGCCACACCGCGCAAAATCAACGCAACCAGGATTAATAGCAATGGAAGGTAAAAACCGCTGAAAAGCGTCGCATACCAATGCGGAAAAGCCGCAAAAGTTGCACCACCAGCGGTAATCAACCACACTTCGTTTCCATCCCAATGAGGACCAACTGTGTTAATAATTACACGCTTTTGGACATCGTTCTTTCCTAAAAAAGGTAACAAAATCCCAACACCAAAATCAAATCCTTCCAGGACAAAATACCCAATATATAAAACAGCGATCAAGGCAAACCAAAGAGAATTCAGCTCCATCATGCCCTCCTTATCTACGTATACGCTACTTCGCTAGCAGAATGTGCTGCAAGAACCTCAGAGGGTTCTGGACCGGCTTTTGCGTACTTGACCAAAAGATAAATGTCCGCAATCATCAGGACACCATAAATAACACTAAAAATGATTAAGGAAGTAAGCACCATACTCGCAGAAACAGTGGGTGAAACTGCATCAGCGGTTTTCATCAAACCAAAAACAACCCATGGTTGCCGCCCCACTTCAGTTAAAAGCCAGCCTGTCGTATTGGAAATATATGGAAAAGCTATTACAAGAGGAAATAAACTAGCATATCGCCATTGAAAAAGTGGACGTTTTCGCACCAAACGGTATAAAAAGACAACAGATATGAAGAACATCAAGAAACCCAGCCCCACCATAATGCGAAAAGACCAATAGGTAACAAATACGGATGGAACGTAACGTCCTGGACCATATTTTGCTTCATACTCCGCTTGTAAATTGCGGACTCCCTTCACTTCGCCATCCAGACGGTTGTATGCCAGCAAACTCAACAACCGGGGAATACGGATGGAAAATACATCTTGAAGTCGTTCCTCATCAGCAATCGTGAACAGCGAGAGTGATGCTGGATTTTCACTTTCCCAAAGCGCTTCAGCCGCTGCCATTTTCATCGGCTGTGTTCGTATCACATGCTGTGCCTGACTGTGTCCGACAACTATCACTAGGATAATCGCAATCGCGCCGAATATGTTTGCCATTCGGAATGACCTGTTAAATAAGTCCTCTTCATGGCGACGAATCAGATGATAAGCGCTGATGCCCATCACAAAGAAAGCAGCGGTAACAAACCCAGAAAAAACGGTATGGGGAAACTGCACTCGAATAGTGGGATTGGTTAACAGGGCAAAAAAGTTCGTCATCACAGCCCGCCCGCCAACAACTTCATATCCGACAGGTTGCTGCATGAATGAGTTTGCAATCAGAATCCACAAAGCAGAAATATTTGCACCGAATGCCACCATCCACATGGTTAAGGCGTGAACCGGCTTTGACAACTTTTCCCAACCAAATATCCACAGCCCTAAAAATGTTGACTCAAGGAAAAATGCTAGTAATGCCTCAATCGCTAGAGGAGCGCCAAATACATCACCCACAAAACGGGAATAGTTTGACCAATTCATGCCAAATTGAAATTCCATGACAATGCCAGTGACTACTCCCATCGCATAATTGATCACAAATAACTTTCCCCAAAATTTCGCCATCCTCTTATAAACATCTTGTCCTGTCCGTACGTATATAGTTTCCATGATCGCAACTAACACCGATAATCCCAACGTCAACGGGACAAAGAAGAAATGATAGACTGAGGTAATCCCAAACTGCCACTGAGCTAAAGATGTAGCATTCATTAAAAACCTCCAATACTTGTTACACTACAATTCGTGATTTGTTGATAAACGTAAGTACCAAATATTCGCTTAATATTTTATCACCATAGCCAACGATCAACACATGAAGTTGTATAAGATATCTTTCGGTAAGCGGCAAACGATGTTTGCTTCAATCATGGCAGCAAAAATCAAAGAATGAATGATGGAACGCAAAGGATGGAACAACCTCAGCAACGCACTATTTGGACATACATTGAAAAGCTCGGTCAAATTGTTGCTGACAGTGGATGAAGCAGCATCGGCTCATTCGGTCCTGATGTCATTTCGGGAACGGCTGATAACGACAGACAAGTAGGAAATACTTCAAGAGATGCTCGTGGAGATCGTCCGCATGGTGACAGCGCAGAGGATCACTTTTGGCAGTGTGCGAACGGTGGACAGCGTGTATACGGCGGCGGATGTCAACGTAAGCAAAAAATGAACAGTAGCAGAAAAAAGGAAAACTACAACAGGATAGAGGCGCACGCTAGGGGTTAAAGCACAGGCGCAAGGATTGGAACGCTACTGCTATATCAGAAGATTGTGCTATGCAGTGCGCATCTTTTTCGCCGTGCTGGTATTGAACCTGAAACGAATGGTCAAACTATTGAGTAGAGTGGGCTTCAACCCCCCTGCGCCACAGACAACCGTTGATCAGCAAGCGAACAGCCCCGTTCACGCTTTTCTGGAACCACTTTGAGAGGAGGCAATATCAAGAAAATGCGCCTTTTTGAAAACCCTCTAACGAACCTTGACTGTGATTGTTCCAAATTTGGTAGATATGTGTTGAAACCGCCAGATTTGGGGGATAGCAAGGGTTCCTGATCGCCAGATATGGCGGTTGTCGGTTAAGTTTACCAGTTTTGGAACAGTCACCCAGTCACTTGCAACCTTGCTAAAACAGAAATCCATAAGGTATAATGTTGATAAACGGGGCGTGGCTCAGTCCGGATAGAGTGCACGGTTCGGGTCCGTGAGGTCGGCGGTTCAAATCCGCCCGCCCCGACTTTCACAGGGATTCCATCCCTGTACCGAGCAACGCACCCGATGGATCCCTGGGTGCGTTGTGTGTACTTTACCAGACAAAAAAAGAGGTACCCCCCACACGGGGCGCGACCTGTCCAGGATCCACGCTCGCCTACCCGGCGAGCGAGCGCGCAGATAGACCGGTGGCTGACCCGCCGACCGGTGACCCTGGCCTGCA